>JAVBXM010000113.1 GCA_030824585.1 Phaeospirillum sp.
CGGCGGCCAGCAGCCCCAGTCCCAGCCCGCCCAGGGACAGGGCCAGCAGCAGCCGGAAGCGGCGGATTTCCTCTTCCACCTCGGTGCGGTCGGCGGCCACCGCCACATGCAGGCGCCGGCCGCTCTCGTCGAGCAGCAGGTCGCGCTCCATCACCTCGAGGACCTGGCCGCGCGGCCCGGCCTCCCGGTGCATCTGGATGGCGCCGGCCATGCCGTCCAGGGCCAGGGGCAGGGCGAAGTCCCACAGGGAACGCGAGCGCACGTTGATCCCGGCGCCGTCGGTGACCTGCCAGTACCAGCCGGAATAGGGCTGCTCGAAGCGGGGCTCGCCCGCCGGCCGCCCCACCGAGGGCTGGAGCCCGTTTCCCGGCTCCACCACCGCCAGCAGGGCGCGCAGGTGGGTGTCGAGGCGGCGGTTGAAGGATTGCTCGGCGCTGTCGGCGAAGGCGTGTCCCAGAACCCAGCCGCCTACCGCCAGGGCCAGGACGACCCAGGCTCCGGCGCCGAGGATCAGGCGGCGGTGCAGGGAATCCCGCGCCGTCATGTCCCGGAATCCCCCTCTTCCGGAGCCTCCATACGCCAGCCCTGGCCGCGCAGGGTGTGGATCACGTCGACGCCCAGCTTGCGGCGGATGCGCGCCACCAGGACGTCCAGCACGTTGGAATCGGGGTCGGCGTCGCGGTCGTAGACGTGCTCCACCAGTTCCGAGCGGCTGACCACCCGCCCCTGGTGATGGGCGAGGTAGGAGAGGATGCGGAATTCCTGAGCGGTCAGCGCCACCGGCATGCCATCGCGGCTGACCCGCCCGCCGATGGTGTCGATGCGCAGGCTTGCGCAGGTGATCTCGGGCGAGGCATGGCCGGCGGCGCGGCGGATCAGGGCGCGGATGCGGGTCACCACCTCTTCCATCTCGAAGGGCTTGGTGACGTAGTCGTCGGCGCCGGCATTGAACGCCTGGGCCTTTTCCGCCCAGCGGGCCCGCGCCGTCAGCACCATCACCGGCATGGTCCGCCCGGCCTCGCGCCAGCGGCCCAGCACGGTGATGCCGTCGATCTTGGGCAGCCCCAGGTCGAGGACCACCGCGTCGTAGCTTTCGGTGTCGCCCAGGTACCAGCCGTTCTCGCCGTCATAGGCGGTGTCCACCGCGAAGCCCGCCGCCTCCAGGGCCCGTTCCAGCGCCAGGGTCAGTTGCGGCTCGTCCTCGACGATCAGCACTCTCATCGCTTTTCCTTGACCTTGAGGCGGGTGCCGTCGGCGGCGTCGTAATAAAGCTTCAGCAGCCGTCCGTCGCGGGTCAGGCGCTTGATCTCGTAGACCGGGTGGCCGTGCCTGGATTCCAGTTCGGCCTCGATCAGCTCGCCGGGATAGTCGCGGTCCACCTGCTCGAGAATGCGCGACAGCGGCAGGATCTCGCCGGCCTGCACCGCGCGGCGGATGCGGTCGTGGTCCTCCCCCGCCACGGCGGGAAGGGAGACGAGAAGCAGGATGGCTAGAATGGTTTTCATGAGCAAATCATCGTCCGCGCCGCATGAACGGCGGATGAACCGGCGGGTCACGCCCGGTTCAGGGCCGCGCTCCTATCCTCTGCCCAGATGAATTCACGGACAAGGAGTTCCGCCATGCTGACCCGCATGATCATTCACGGTCTGATGGCCGCCCTGATCGTCGCCGGGGGCGCCTATGCCTACGCCGCCACCGTGCAGCCGGCTTCGTTTCCCGTCCACGAGGAGCACCACCGATGAACGCCCGCTGGGAATTCCGCCTGCTCCGCCTGTGGCATGCCGCCCTGGCCGGGGGTTTCCTGGTGGCCTACGTCACCGCCGACGAGGACACCTATGCCATGCACGTGTTTTCCGGCTATTGGGTGGTGGGGGCCGTCGCGCTGCGCCTGGCCCTGGCGCTGGTCGGCTCGGCCACCGGGCCGCTGGCCATCCCCAGGCCCCGCCTGACCTGGGCCAGGCCGGGCCGCAATCCCCTGTTCGCCTGGATGGCCGCCATCCTGGTAGCCGGCATGGCGGCGGCCGGGGTGACCGGCATCGCCGCCGACGTCATTCCCCCGCTCGAGGACCTGCATGAAGGGCTGGCCGAGGCTTCGCTCTGGCTGGTGCTGGCCCACGCCGCCATCATCGCCTGGATCTTCCAGGGCCGCCGGGTGCGCGAGATGCTGAAGGGGGCCACTCCCGCCCTGCTGGCCATCGCCCTGCTGGCGGCCCCCGCCGCCTTCGCCGCCGATGCCGCCCGCGAGGCCATCAAGGCCGGCTATGCCAGGCAGGCCGGGCCGGGCTTCGCCGGCTTTTCGCCCGAGCGCGGCCGGACGCTGTTCGAGTCCAGGAATACCGCCAGCCCCGACTACGCGTCGTGCACCACCTGCCATACCGCCGATCCCGCCGCCCAGGGGCGCCATGCCAAGACCGGCCGCGCCATCCAGCCGGTGGCGGTATCGGCCAACCCCAAGCGCTTCACCGACGCGGCCAAGGTGGAGGAGCGCTTCGAGCGCGATTGCCAGACCGTGCTGGGCCGGCCCTGCACGGCGACCGAGAAGGGCGACTACATCGCCTATATGGAGGCCAAATAGATGAAGCGGATCATCCTCGCGGCGGCGCTCGGCCTCGCCGCCCTTCCCGCCCTGGCCGATCAGGTCCGGCCGGTGACCGATCCCGAAACGCTCAAGGCCTGCGGCGAGTGCCATATGGCGTTCCAGCCCGCCTTCCTGCCGGCCCGTTCGTGGAGCCGCATGATGGGCCAGTTGTCCGACCATTTCGGCGACAATGCCTCCATGGCCTCCGACAAGGCGGAACGCATCCGCCAGGTGCTGGTGGCCGGTGCCGCCGATACGGGCGGCGGCAAGGCGGGGCATAAGGCGTTGCGTGGGTTGAGCCCGTCGGACACGCCGTTGCGCATCACCGAGACGCCCCGCTTCCAGCGCAAGCACGAGCGGATCGCCGCCCGCGAGTGGGCGCGGCCCGAGGTGATGACCAAGTCCAATTGCGCGGCCTGCCACCGGGGGGCGGAGGCCGGGGCCTACGACGACGAT
>JAVBXM010000057.1 GCA_030824585.1 Phaeospirillum sp.
ATGGTGCTGATTTATGTCTAACGCGTATCGGCGCTGCCGATCTGGGTCAGGTCGTTGACGTCGACCACCCCGCCGGCATTGGCGGAAACCAGGAACAGGCCGGCCTTCATGGTGCCGGCGGTATCCACGTTGGCGACGACGATGTCGCCGACGCGGAGCATGGTCGAGGCGGCATTGAAATAGCCGCTGGTGTCGACGGTGTTGGCGGCGTCGGCGGTGGTGTAGTGCCACAGCGTGAAGCCGTTGGCATAGGCCAGGACCGACAGGTCCTTGGACTGGTAGGCCATGACGGAACCTCCCCTAGGCTTCGAGGCAGCGCAGGGAGACCACGCCGGTCGTATCGACCAGTGCCGCACCCTGGCTCATGAAGTTGTTGACGAACCAGGCGGCGCGATCGCCCTGGTAGGTGATCTCCGACTTGACCTCGGCGCCGCAGGCATGGCCGATGGCGGTCTTGTGGTACCAGTAGCAGTGGCGCACGCCCGCCGACTTGGTCAGACCCGAATGGGGCATCCAGGTGGTGCCCAGCCACTTCTTGGCCTGGGTGCCCTTCCAGGGCAGGTCGGAGGGACCGACATAGTCGGTGCTGGCGAATTCCTCGATGCCCATCAGCTCGGACCATTGCTTCCAGCCGACGATGGCGAAGCGCTCGCCGTCGTCGGGGACCTCGGCCTCGCCCAGCATCTCGAAGGCTTCCAGCACCTTGTCCCGGGTCAGGCCGGTGGTGCCGTCCAGGGCGAAGTTGGCGGACTTGTCCAGT
Source organism: Phaeospirillum sp. (assembly GCA_030824585.1). Lineage (GTDB taxonomy): Bacteria > Pseudomonadota > Alphaproteobacteria > Rhodospirillales > Magnetospirillaceae > Phaeospirillum. The sequence goes on from JAVBXM010000057.1 coordinate 761, forward strand.
TCGGTGATGATCAACTCGTCGGTCTTGCGGCCCAGGGCGTAGGCGCCGGCATTGACCAGCACCGCACGCTCGTCGTGCTCGACCTTCAGTTCGTCCAGCTTGTCCAGCCAGTCGCCGGCGTAATAGTCGAACAACTGGCATTCGACGGCGGTGTGGTCGATGTTCATCACCGGCACCTTGCCGTGGCGGGCCTTGGTGCTGGCGGTCCCCTTGCCGACCTTCTGGAAGACGGCGATGGCGCCCTTGACGTTGTTGCGGCTGCGCACGGTGTTGCGCAGCTTGGTGCCCATGCGCTGGTAGGCGGCATGGACCTCGTGGCCGTACTGCGTGGAGTAGGCGTTGACGATGCTTGTGGACATGTTTTGTTCCTGTGCAAGGTTGGGTTGGTGCTGCCACCGCCCCGCCGGTTCTGCCCGGCCGCGCGCGCCAGCGGCCGGGCGCCATCGGGACGGCGCCGGAAATAGGTCGGGCCGGGCCGCTGGCCCGGTTGTCCGAGGATGGAATGAAGGGATCGGGTCGACACCCCTGCGTCAGGCGCAGTTCGGGTGTTGATAGGAATTTATATAACGGCGCTTAGGAACATTGTCAAAGGCTTTTTTTACCCCGGCAAAAATCGTCACCAGTCGCGGCTGGACCTTCGCCGGAAGGCACGTGAAAATACCTGCGCACGAAACAGGGGCGCGAGGCCACCATGCTGATCTGGCGCGATGCCATGGCCATCGGCCACCCCGAGATCGACCATGCCCGCAAACACGTGATCGGGCGGATCAACGATTTCGAGCGGGCGCTCGGCACCCACGGGCCATACACCGCCCTCGGACTGTTCCTCACCGGCCTCTACGAGGAAACCAGCACCGCCTTCGGCCGCGAGGAGAAGATCCAGCGCGAGTGCTCCTTCCCCTTCATCGAGCCCCACCACCGGGAGCATGCGGAACTGCTGGAAAAGATCGAGCTCCTGAAGGAGCAGTACGACGAATTGGACGCCCGGGGCGACTGCACCCCGTTGCTGCGCCTGCTGGCCGGACTGGCCAAGGAATGGATCACCGCCCACATCGTCCAGAGCGACCTGAAGCTCCGGCCCTACTGGCAAAACCACAACGGCATCCATCCCAGGGCGCGGTGAGGGCCGCCGTCCAGAAGCTGCCTTTCCGAGACGGCTCAAACTGCTATGATCGGAAAAAGCGAAACCCCAGGAGGGGCATCTCTGCCTGTCCTGGGGTTCTAACTTTGTCGTGAGCGCATGCTCCTCAGAGCAGAGGGGCTTCACGGCTTCTCGAATGAGAGTGGACCGAAAGATGCCTTTCAGTCAAGCACAATTTAAATATCAACCCGTTGTGCTGTCTGCCCTCACAAGCACCATATCAGTGGATCGGCTAAGCACATATCTAATACCGGCCGGATTTGATCAAGAACGCGCCATACGGCTTTATGTATGGAACTCGTACGTCTCACAGTGCTTTCATTTTCCACTTCAGACTGCTGAAATTTCGCTAAGAAACACTATCAATGAATATCTGTCTTCTAGATTCGGCCTGGACTGGCCGCAAGACAATCGCTTCCTGGAATTAGTTCCTGATCGTCGAGAGCGTACTGATGAGGCCATCAAGAAGGTTGTCAAGAGAGTCAAGGACGATGGATATAAAATAACAACCGGAAGGATCGTCGCCGGCCTCCCCTTCGATTTTTGGGTTGGACTCTTTACCGGAAAATATGATCGCCCCCTCTGGCAGACAACCCTTCATGGACTATTTCCGAACCTACCGAAGGGATCGAAGCGCCGTGACCTCTACGACCTGCTTATGTCGGTAAAAAATTTGAGAAACCGCATTGCCCACTACGAACCCATTTTTGAAAGAGATTTGTCGAAGGAACACACCGACGTCATCACAGCAATCCGTTTTCGTTGCGTCCATACGGCAGATTGGGTCAGCGCCCACAGCCGCTTGCAACTTGCCTTGCGGTGTAAGCCTTAACCCTTCTCAGACCAGTCCAAAAAGCAGAAGGCCCGGTTATTTCTGACCGGGCCTTCGCTATTTTGGTGGAGCTAGACGGAATCGAACCGACGACCTCTTGAATGCCATTCAAGCGCTCTCCCAACTGAGCTATAGCCCCGAAACTTGTTACCTGCGGGCTTGGGGCCCCGCCGGTGGAGGCGGAACATATGGTTTCCCGAATGGCCTTGCAAGCGAAAAATTCACTGCCCGCCAATCGGGAAACCATGAGGCCGGACTAGACCTCGTCCTCGATCTCCTCGTCCATGTGCTCCATGACCTCGGCCATGTCGTCATCGTCCTCGCCCAGGTCGGACGCATCCTCGATCAGGCCGCTCTCGTCGTCGTCGGCCCCCTCGTCGCCCCCCTCGATGGCCTCGTCCTCGTCGTCGACCACCGGAAGATCATCGGCATCGATATCCGCCACGACCGGCACCACCGCCGCCACGGGGGCGGCCTTTTCCGCGGCTGCCGCGCTGCTCCGACGCACCTTGAAGGGCATCTCGGGCTCAACCGTCGACCCGCACTTCGGGCAGACGATAGGAGTGCGCGTCAGGTCATAGAAACGGCATCCGCAACTTTGGCAGGTGCGCTTCTGTCCCCATTCCGGCTTTGCCACCTTCGTCCTCCTTCAACGTGTCACTCGAACCCGGTAAAGGGGCCATTTGCCATGTTCCCCACCCTGTGTCAAAACGAAAAAGCGTGGGCGGTGCAGCATGGCACGCGGGTCTATGACGCCGATGCCGCCTGTGCTAGAGCTTCGCCCGGCAGCTTTTCCCCTTGCCGATGGTTATCAGGAGTGATCATGGCCAAGCCGCTTTCATCCCGTCGGGCCTCTCCGCTGGCCGGTTCCGCGCGCATTCCCGGCGACAAATCCATCTCGCACCGCGCCCTGATGCTGGGCGCCCTGGCGGTGGGCGAAAGCGTGGTGACCGGCCTTTTGGAGGGCGACGATGTTTTGCGTACCGCCGCCTGCATGCGGGCGCTCGGCGCCGAGGTCGAGCGCCAGGGCGACGGCTCGTGGCGGCTGTTCGGACGCGGCGTCGGCGGACTGATGGAGCCGGCCGACATCCTGGACATGGGTAATTCCGGCACCGGGGCGCGGCTGCTGATGGGCCTGGTGGCCACCCATCCCTTCACCAGCGTCTTCACCGGCGACGGGTCCTTGCGCTCGCGGCCCATGCGCCGGGTGACCGAGCCGCTCAGCCTGATGGGTGCCCGCTTCGTCACCCGCGACGGCGGCCGCCTGCCCCTGGCGGTGACCGGCACGGCGCAGCCCACCCCCATCACCTACGAGCTGCCTGTCGCCTCGGCCCAGGTGAAGTCGGCGATCATGCTGGCCGGCCTCAACACCGCCGGCGAGACCACGGTGATCGAGCGCGAGGCCACCCGCGACCACACCGAGTTGATGCTGCGGAATTTCGGCGCCACCGTACGGGTCGAGGATGCCGAGGGCGGCGGCCGCGCCGTCACCGTGGTGGGCTTCCCCGAACTGACGGGGCGCCCGGTGGCCGTTCCCGCCGATCCCTCCTCCGCCGCCTTCCCGGTGGTGGCCGCCCTGCTGGTGGAGGGTTCGGAAATCCGCCTGCCCGGCATCGGCACCAATCCGCTGCGCACCGGCCTCTACCAGACCCTGCTGGAAATGGGCGCCGATATCCGCTTCGACCACCCCCGCGACCAGGCGGGCGAGCCGGTGGCCGATCTGGTGGTCCGCTCGTCGCGCCTCAAGGGCGTCGACGTGCCGGCCGAGCGGGCGCCCAGCATGATCGACGAATACCCCATCCTGGCCATCGCCGCCGCCTTCGCCGAGGGCACCACCCGCATGCGGGGCCTGGGCGAGCTGCGGGTCAAGGAGAGCGACCGGCTGGCCGCCATGGCGCGTGGATTGGCCGCCTGCGGCGTGGCGGTGGAGGAGGAGAAGGATTCCCTCATCGTCCACGGGACGGGGCGCATCCCCGACGGCGACGCCACCGTCGCCACCCATTTCGACCATCGCATCGCCATGTCCTTCCTGGTGATGGGCATGGCCTCGGCCCGGCCGGTGGCGGTGGACGACGCCGAAGCCATCGACACCAGCTTCCCCGTTTTCGTCCAGTTGATGAACGGTCTGGGGGCGAAGATCGAGGTGGTGGGATGAATTCACCACGAAGGCACGAAGGCGCAGAGAAACACCAAGAGAATATGATCCACCTTCCCCTTCCCTTCGCGTCTTCGTGCCTCGTGGTTAAAGCGGCGTATCAGCGACGGAAGGCCTGATCTCATGACTATTATCATCGCCATCGACGGACCGGCGGCGGCCGGCAAGGGGACCCTGGCGCGGCGTTTGGCCGCCCGGTTGGGCTTCGACTATCTCGACACCGGCCTGATCTACCGCGCCGTGGGCATGAAGCTGGCCCGCGCCGGCCTCGACCCCGCCGACGTGGCCCTGGCCGAGCGGGCGGCCCGCGACCTGTCGCCCGCCGATCTGGCCGCCCCCGATCTGCGCATGGACGAGGCGGCCCAGGCGGCCTCCAAGGTGGCCTCCATCCCCGGGGTGCGCGCCGCCCTGCTGGAGTTCCAGCGCAAGTTCGCCGCCCAGCCGCCGGGCGGCAAGGGCGCCGTGCTGGACGGCCGCGACATCGGCACGGTGGTCTGCCCCGAGGCGGGCGTGAAGCTGTTCGTCACGGCCAGCGTGGAAAAAAGGGCCGAGCGGCGCCTGAAAGAGTTGCAGGAAAAGGGCTTGGGGGCTATATACGGCACCGTCCTGGCCGACATGCGGGAACGTGACGAGCGCGATACCAACCGCGCTGTCGCCCCGCTGGTTCCGGCCCAGGATGCCGCCGTGCTGGATACGTCCGACCTCGATGCCGACCAGGCTTTCGCCGCCGCCCTCGAGATCATCGGTTCCAAACGGTAGCATTCAGAACCTGTTGACGCCGCCCGGGCAACCCTGGGCGGTGGTTTTCTTTTTTGAGAAACGTCCCTTGTTTTCTAAAGACCGTCGGACTCAACCGGCAGGCCGGAAAGACACGATACGAAAGGAACTTCCCTAACAATGACCAATACCGCTACTGCGCAGGCCGTCGACGATTTCGCCGCCCTGCTGGACGAGACCCTCGGTGTGGGCGGCTCGTTCGAAGGCTCCGTGATCACCGGTACCATCGTCGAGGTCGACGGTGACGTCGCCGTGATCGACGTGGGCCTCAAGTCCGAGGGCCGTGTCCCCCTGAAGGAATTCGCCACCGCCGGCCGCGCCGCCGACATCAAGGCCGGCGACCAGGTCGACGTGTTCGTCGAGCGCTATGAAGACCGCAACGGCGAGGTCGTGCTGTCGCGCGAGAAGGCCAAGCGCGAAGAGGCCTGGACCCTGCTGGAGAAGTCGTTCGAGGCGCAGCAGCGCGTCACCGGCGTGATCTTCGGCCGCGTCAAGGGCGGTTTCACCGTCGATCTGTCGGGCGCCGTGGCGTTCCTGCCGGGCAGCCAGGTCGACATCCGCCCCGTGCGCGACATCACCCCGCTGCTGGGCACCCCCCAGCCCTTCCAGATCCTCAAGATGGACCGCTCGCGCGGCAACATCGTGGTGTCGCGTCGCGCCGTTCTCGAAGAGACCCGCGCCGAGCAGCGTTCCGAGCTGATCGAGAACCTCAAGGAAGGCCAGATCCTCGAGGGCGTGGTCAAGAACATCACCGATTACGGTGCGTTCGTGGACCTGGGCGGCGTCGACGGCCTGCTGCACGTCACCGACATCGCCTGGAAGCGCATCAACCACCCGTCCGAGGCGCTGCACATCGGCCAGACCGTCAAGGTCCAGGTCATCCGCTTCAACCCGGAAACCCAGCGCATCTCGCTCGGCATCAAGCAGCTTGACGCCGATCCGTGGGAGGGTGTCGAGGCCAAGTACCCGGTCAACGCCAAGTTCTCCGGCCGCGTCACCAACATCACCGACTACGGCGCGTTCGTCGAGCTCGAGCCCGGTGTCGAGGGTCTGGTGCACGTCTCCGAGATGTCGTGGACCAAGAAGAACGTCCACCCCGGCAAGATCGTCTCCACCTCCCAGGAGGTCGAGGTCATGGTGCTGGACGTGGATCCCCAGAAGCGCCGCATCTCGCTCGGTCTCAAGCAGACCATGAACAACCCGTGGGAAGGGTTCCTGGACCGCTTCCCCCAGGGCACCCTGGTCGAGGGCGAGATCAAGAACATCACCGAGTTCGGCCTGTTCATCGGCCTGCCCGGCGATATCGACGGCATGGTCCATCTGTCGGATCTGGATTGGGCGACTCCCGGCGAGCAGGCCATCCAGAACTTCAAGAAGGGCGACGTGGTCAAGGCCAAGGTTCTCGACGTCGACGTCGAGAAGGAGCGCATCAGCCTCGGCATCAAGCAGCTGGGCGCCGACCCCTACCAGGATGCCGTGGCGTCCATCAAGAAGGGCGACGTGGTCACCTGCACCGTGACCCAGGTCACCGAGAACGGCCTGGAAGTCACCGTCGAGGGCATGACCGGCTTCATCCGCAAGTCCGAGCTGTCGCGTGAGCGGTCCGAGCAGCGCCCCGAGCGCTTCGCGGTCGGCGAGAAGCTCGACGCCAAGATCACCGCCTTCGAGAAGGCGGCGCGCAAGATCACCCTGTCGGTGAAGGCGCGCGAGGTCGAGGAAGAGAAGCAGGCCATGGCCGAGTACGGTTCGTCCGACTCGGGCGCCTCGCTGGGCGACATCCTGGGTGCCGCCATGCGCAAGGCCCAGGAGAAGGAGTAATCCTCCTCCTGATCCAAGCCTGATGGTTTGAAAGAGGCCCGGTACCGGAAGGTGCCGGGCCTTTTTCTTTGCGGGACGGAACACACGGGCTATGGCCCGCCCCATCTGGGGCGATGCCACAGGCCCCGTTCATTTTCGAAGGCAAGCATGGTTCGGAGGCGTCGCCTCCAACCGGGGGCCGGGGCGGGAACCCCGATCAACGCATCCCTACCGCCCGTAGACCCGGCGGATGCGTTCCTTGAAGTTCTGCACCACCTTGTGCTCCATGGCCGGCAGGGTCATGGCCGCCATGGAATGCAGCATGGGCGAGCGCAACGCCATCTCGTAGCGGGCCACCACCCGGCAGCCCTCGCCCAGGGGTTCGAAGTCCCACACCAGCTTGAAATGGCGGAACGGCCCGTCATGGGCGGAGATGGTCAGCCGGTGGGGCGGCTCCTGCTCGGCAAGGGAGGTGAAGCGGGCCTGCAGCGGCCCCAGGCCGAACAGGTTGTCCACCTCGAGCCGGTCGCCGTCGCGCTTGCGGACATGGGCCCGCTGGCACCAGGGCAGGAAGCGCGGATAGGATTCGATGTCCACCGCCAGGGCGTAAAGCTCCTCGGGCGTGTGGCGGGGCACGTCGACGCGCCAGCCGCCGGTCAGGGGATGCATGGCGGGCTCAGCGGGTCAGGTTGCGGATGTTGCGCACGAAGATGTTGAGCAGGCCGCGAATGAACGGGTCGGCCTTGGCCAGCTTCTCGCGGAAGGTATCGCGCGAGATGATGATGCACGACACGTCGGACAGCGCCTTGGCGGTCGCCATGCGCGGCTGGTCGTCGACCAGGGCCATTTCGCCGAACAGCTCGCCCTTGCCGATGGTGGCCAGCGTCATGCCGTGCTTGATGATTTCCACCTGCCCGTCCTGGATCAGGTAGGCACGATCACCGCTGTCACCTTCATTGAAGATCTTCGCCCCGGCATAAAAGACTTTGCGCTCGAGAATCTTGTCGTTACGCATGCCCACCACCCCAGCCTTTCCGATACGACTTTATTCGTGTTCGGCTCTCGAGTCACTCTCGAAGGCGTATATCAGGTAATCACCCCGGACCGCCAACTCAACCACCTCCTTGGCCATCGACAGCGGGGCAAGGTCGGGCATAGACTTGCCCGGTAATCGCGAGGGCATCGCCATGAATATCGACGACCGCGCCAAGGGGCTGGCCCGCCTCCGGGCGCTGATGGCCATGACCACCACCAACGGCTGCACCGAAGAGGAGGAGCTGGCGGCGGCGCGCATGGTCGCCAAGGCGGTCGAGCAACTGGATGGAAATCCTGTCGCCGCGCCGGCGACCGATCCCTCCTGGGCGGCGCGAGAACGCGACAATCCGCAATATCAGTTGCTGCTGGAAAAGAACACCCTGGAAGGCATGCTGAAGACGACGCTGCAGGAACTGGCCCTGGCCCACATCAATACCGTGTCGCCGCCCAAGCGCAACCTGCGCGGCCAGCCGGTGGAGTGGGTGCGCACCACCGAACTGATGCTGCCCTATTTCAACATGATGCTGGGCAGTTCCGGCGCCTCGCGACTGGCCCGTGGCATCGTCGAGGGCATGGTCGAGGAATTGATTCTCGACGGCCTGCTGCCCGACGCCCTGGCCATGCCGCGGGAATAACCCCCGCCCCCGCAGCCTTCCTCGATAAAAGGAAGTCTGGGGCCGCCGTCCCCAGGCGGATATGGACGGATTCCTTCCAAAAGAAAAGCCCCGGACCAGCGGCCCGGGGCTTTCGTCTCGTCCGAAGAGACCGGCTTAGCGCACGAAGACCTGCACCTCGCCGCCCGACACCGCCGGGCTGGTGGTCGAAGAGGTCCGCACCCGGCTGGCGGGCAGGTTCATGTTGGTCAGCGAGCGCAGCACCGAATCGGCGTTGCGCTTGGCGTTGGTGGCGGCCAGGGCCTGGGTGCCGGGCGTGTTGCCCACCGGCGACACGGCGACCACGTCGAAGGTGGCGCTGGGACGGCGGTCCAGGGCGCTCTTGATGGCGGCATACAGCGCCGGCTCGTAGTTGACGTTGGGCTTGTCGAAGCGGATGGTCACCAGTGGGGTCTCGCCGGCCGCCAGGGTGCGGGCGGGAGCGGCGGTGTCGTAGCTGGCGTTGACGCGCGAGGTCAGGCCACCGGCGAACAGGGCGCCGTTCTTGATGCCCAGGGCCAGGGTGTTGAGGTTCTGCTTCTCCGAGGCGACGTACTGCTGCTGGCGGATGGAATCGCTGGTCAGCTCGGACAGCAGGCGCTCGACCATCACCACGGTGCGGTTGGTCTCGTCCTCGAGGATGCGCAACTGGCGATGATCCTCGTCCACGGCGCCGGACAGCGACCGGGCCGAACGCACCGAATCCAGCAGGAAGCCGGCCATGGTCGACGACGCGGTCACGTCGTTGGTCAGGCGGTTCATCTTCAGCACGTCGTCGGTGATGCGGTCCAGCTCGCTCTGGGCGGCGTTCCATTGCTGGGTCAGCACCGGGTTGCCCGGGGTGGTGCCCACCTGCAGGCGCGCATTGATGGCGGCGACGGTGCCGTGATAGCGCTGGGAATCCTGGACGGTCTCGTTGCGGATCTGCTGCAGCGCCTGGTTCTGGCGGGCCAGGGTTGCCTGCAGGGCCTGAAGATCGGCGCGGAGCGCCACCACCTTGCCGCCGACGAAGGTGCCGGTCGGCGAGCCGGCGGTAACGCCGATGGGCTCATAGCTGCCGGTCCCCATGGCGGGCGGCGTATCGGCCATCGCCTCGGCGGTCACAGCCTGGTTGGGGGCGACGGTTCCCGAGGTCGGAAACAGCACGTCCTCGGCGAACGAGCATCCGCTTGCCAGGAGAACCGCGCACAGGGCGGCGGCATGGGTCTTTTTCAGGGCCATGGGGATTGCTGATCCTTTGGGTCGCCAGTTCGGACAAGTACCGGCGGGAGCGGACTCTGAGTATCCACGAATGAATGTCCAGATTGCCCCCGCAAACTTTGGGGCGGATTTTACGCAAATGACCAAGCGGCCACAAGTACGCATTTCGATAAGTGGTACATTCGTAAGCCCGGAGTCCACAGGGTTTTGCGGTTTTTCCCCGGCCGAAAATTCCCGCTTGCGGGGGGCTGGGGGTTTGTGTATGGTCCGCGTCCTCGCCGGGGGACATCTCCGACGGAAAGTGCGCCCGTAGCTCAATTGGATAGAGCACCAGACTACGAATCTGGGGGTTGGAGGTTCGATTCCTTCCGGGCGCGCCACTTTCCCTGAGCATTTACAAGTAGATAGCTGAACCTTCGCCTTAGCTGGTCGGCGCGCCGTCGCGGCGGGCCAGGACCTCGTCCAGGCAGGCCACATCGCCCGTGAAGCCGCCATTGGGGGCGCGCACCGCGTAGTGGGCGACGGCCATGCGGCCCTTCTCCTCGTAAAGAAACAGGTCGAGCGTGCAGACCTTGACCCGGTATTGCCAGATTTCGGCCGGCGGGTCGCGGCGCACGAAGCCGGGCCGCCCCAGGGCCCGCTGGATGGCCGCGGCGCTCATGCCCTTCAGCGTCGACGGCGCCATGGTGCCCGGAGTGGGCGGCGCCATCATCGCCAACTGCTCCTCGTTCTCGGCGCCGGACATGCCGGTGATCGGGCCGCCGGCCGTGGCCGAACTCCCGGCCCCGTTGCAGGCGGCCATCAGGAGCAGGAGCGGCAGCGGGGCGAGGCGCTTGATCATTCTTTCCTCAGGGACTGGAAGACGTGGACCATGAACGAGGTGGCCACCACCGGAGCGGCGAGGTTGAGCAGCGGAATCTGGAACAGCAGATTGATGGCCGCCCCGCACAGCCACAGGCGTCCGAGATTGTTGCGGAAAGTGGCGCGCATGGCGTCGGGCCCGAGCCTTCGCGCCGCCACCACCTCGAAATACTCGCGGCCCAGCAGATAGCCGTTGACCATATAATTGAGAATGATGCCCAGCCCGAAGAACAGCAGCGCCAGATAGAACGGCGCCGCCACGGCGGTGACCAGCACCATCACCAGCAGGAAGCGGGCCGACAGGCGGAGAATCTCGGCCCAGCCCATGGCCCGCGCCGGCCCCAGTTGGGGATAGTGCTCGGCCTCGACCAGATCGGCCACGTCGTCCAGCCAGAAGCTCATCACGAAGGTGGCGACGGCCGAGAAGAACAGCATGGGCAGCAACAGCGCCGTCAGTCCCAGCGCGGCGTCGGCCCCCGTCTCGGCCCAGGAACTCTCGAACCAGCGCACGTTGCGCAGCACCGCCGCCGCCGCCAGGGCGAGGCCGATCCAGCAGGCCAGGGCGGCGGCCACGCCGATCTTGAGGATGCGGCGCAGCCGCGGGTCGCCCAGTTGGGCGAAGGCCTTGTACAGGGCGGCGGGTATGGTCATGGATTACGACGCTGACATGGCGGGGAAACGGTCGATTCAAGCACGCTCCGCGCCATTCGCCAAGCGTCAAGGCGGTTTTTGTTGTTTATGGCGGCTCCATGGCTATACTGCGCCGCAAAATGCCTCAGGAAATGGCGCCCAACGCGCCTCGGGGCACAGACTTTCCTTGCGAGAAGGCCCGTATCTAGCCATGGCGGACAAGACCATTCACGTCGCCGGTATCGGCAACGCGATCGTTGATGTACTGGTGCATGCCGATGATCTGCTGCTGCATCGTCTCGGCCTGACCAAGGGCGTGATGACCCTGATCGATGCCGAACAGGCCGAGGCCATCTATACCCAGTTGCCGCCGGGCATCGAGTGCTCGGGGGGCTCGGCCGCCAACACCATCGCCGGCATCGCCGCCCTGGGCGGCCGCGCCGCCTATGTGGGCAAGGTGCGTGACGACCAGTTGGGCCAGGTCTTCCGCCACGACATCCGGAATTCCGGCGTGCATTTCGAGACCAAGGCGGCCGGCGACGGCGCCTCGACGGCGCGGTGCTTCGTCCTGGTCACCCCCGACGCCCAGCGCACCATGCTGACCTATCTGGGCGCCTGCGTCGAGCTGGGGCCCGACGACGTGGATGCCGGCGTGATCGCCGGGGCCGAGGTCACCTATCTCGAGGGCTATCTCTACGACCCGCCCGAGGCCAAGCGCGCCTTCCTCAAGGCGGCCACCGCCGCCCACGGCGCCGGCCGCCTGGTGTCGCTGTCGCTTTCCGATCCCTTCTGCGTCGACCGCCACCGCGACGCCTTCCTCGACCTGGTGTCGGGCCACGTGGACATCCTGTTCGCCAACGAAGCCGAGCTGTGCTCGCTCTACCAGACCGCCTCCTTCGACGACGCGGTGCGCGCCGTGCGCGGCCATTGCCGCGTCGCCGCCGTGACGCGGGGCGACAAGGGCTCGGTGGTGGTGACCGAGGACGAGGTTCAGGTGGTCGCCGCCGACGACATCGACCAGTTGGTGGACACCACCGGCGCCGGCGACCTCTACGCCGCCGGCTTCCTGTTCGGCTTTACCCAGGGGCGTGACCTCGCCACCTGCGCCATGCTGGGCGGCATCGCCGCCGGCGAAATCATCTCCCATTACGGCGCCCGGCCCGAGCGTTCGCTCAAGGATCTGGCCCGCGCCAAGCTGGGTCCCCATATCTTCGAAAATCTCCGGTAAGACGAGTCCCATGGAACTGCGCAACATCGCCATTATCGCCCACGTCGATCACGGCAAGACCACCCTGGTCGACGCCATGCTGCGGCAATCGGGAACCTTCCGCGAAAACCAGCAGGTTGCTGAACGCGTGATGGATTCCAACGACCTGGAAAAAGAACGCGGCATCACCATCCTGGCCAAGTGCACCTCGGTCGAGTGGAAGGGGGTGCGCATCAACATCGTCGACACCCCCGGCCACGCCGATTTCGGTGGCGAGGTTGAACGCATCCTGTCCATGGTGGACGGCGTCGTGGTGCTGGTGGACGCGGCCGAGGGCCCCATGCCCCAGACCAAGTTCGTCACCGGCAAGGCGCTGGGCCTCGGCCTGCGGCCCATCGTGGTGGTCAACAAGGTGGATCGCGGCGATGCCCGCCCCCACGAAGTCCACGACGAGTGCTTCGACCTGTTCGCCGCCCTGGACGCCGACGATCACCAGTTGGACTTCCCCACCATGTTCGCGGTGGGCCGCGACGGCTGGGCCGACGATTCGCTGGAAGGCCCGCGCAAGGATCTGTCGGCGCTGTTCGACCTGATCGTCGCCCACGTGCCGCCGCCCAAGCGCGACCTGGAGGCGCCGTTCTCCATGCTGGCCACCACCTTGGAGGCCGACCCCTATCTCGGCCGCGTGCTGACGGGCCGCATCTATTCCGGCACCGCCAAGCTGAACATGCAGGTCAAGGGACTGTCCCACGACGGACAGCTGCTCGAGAACTTCCGCATGAGCAAGCTGCTGGCCTTCCGCGGCATCGAACGCGTGCCGGTGGAATTCGCCGAGGCCGGCGACATCATCGCCATCGCCGGCATGACCAAGCCGACCGTGGCCGATACCATCTGCGCGCCTGAAGTGACGGAGCCGCTGAAGGCCAATCCCATCGACCCGCCGACGCTCGCCATGACCTTCTCGGTCAATGACAGCCCGCTGGCTGGCCAGGAGGGCGACAAGGTCACCTCGCGCATGATCGGCGCCCGATTGGCCCGCGAAGCCGAGTCCAACGTCGCCATCCACATCCGCGAGACCGCCGGCAAGGACGCCTTCGAGGTGTCGGGCCGCGGCGAGCTTCAGTTGGGCGTGCTGATCGAGCAGATGCGCCGCGAGGGCTTCGAGCTGTCCATCTCGCGTCCCCGCGTGCTGTTCCAGCAAGACGACAACGGCAAGCGCCTCGAACCCATCGAGGAAGTGTTCATCGACGTCGACGAGGAATACTCGGGCGCCGTGGTCGAGAAGATGAGCCTGCGCAAGGCCGAGCTGACCGGCATGCGTCCGTCAGGCGGCGGCAAGACCCGCATCACCTTCCTGGCTCCGGCCCGTGGCCTGATCGGCTATCACGGCGAGTTCCTCACCGACACGCGCGGCACCGGCCTGATGAACCGCATGTTCCATGGCTACGCCCCCTACAAGGGCGCCATCGAGGGCCGCCGCAACGGTGTCCTGATCTCCAACGGCCAGGGTGACGCGGTCACCTACGCCCTGTGGAATCTGGAAGAGCGCGGCGCCATGTTCATCACCGGCAACGTCAAGATCTACGAGGGCATGATCATCGGCGAGCACAATCGCCCCAATGACCTCGAGGTCAACGCGCTGAAGGGCAAGCAGCTCACCAACGTCCGCGCCTCGGGCAAGGACGAGGCGGTCAAGCTGACGCCGCCCCGCAAGATGAGCCTGGAACAGGCCATCGCCTATATCGAGGACGACGAACTGGTGGAGGTGACGCCGAAGTCCATCCGCCTGCGCAAGCGCCTGCTCGATCCCAACGAGCGCAAGAAGGCGGATCGCGCCGCCAAGAACGACTAAACGAAAAGGGCGGCCCTCGGGTCGCCCTTCTTGTTTCCGCCCATTCCTTCGAATTGCCTCCCAAAACGATTCGGGGCGCCTTCCTCGCGAAAGGCGCCCCGAACCGGTTCGTTCCCTTGGAGACGAGGGAACCTAGGAAATCTTCAGCCGTCCACCCGCACGATCACTTCGACCCGGCTGATGTTGAAGCCCTCGGGGGCGTCGGGCACCTTGGCCACGGAGATCAGGTCGCCGGGGATGTCGCACAGCTTGCCGCTCTTCTCGTAGAAGAAGTGGTGGTGGTCGCTGGTGTTGGTGTCGAAGTAGCTGCGGCCGGCATCCACCACGATCTCGCGCAGCAGGCCGGCATCGGTGAACTGGTGCAGCGTGTTGTAGACGGTGGCCAGCGATACCCGGATGCTCGACGACAGCGCCTCAGTGTGCAACTGCTCGGCCGAGATGTGGCGGTCGCCGCCGTCGAACAGCAGACGGGCCAGGGCCAGACGCTGACGGGTGGGGCGCAGGCCCACGGCGCGAAGCCGGTCCAGGGCGTGGCTATAGGGGCGAACGGTGATCATGGTCATGTCTGCAACCGCCCTTTCGGGGTGGAGTGGAATTGATCTATCTCAACGCTAACATAGAGTTCTTCGAAAAATAAAGTCCCTTAACGCCAATTTTTTTGGGAGTTAGGGCTTTAGTATTAACAACTTAGCCGTAAGCGCCATTTTTCATACATGGTTATGCCCGGCAGGCATTTCCATAGGCCTCCATGCGGCTGCGCAACGGCTCGGGAATGGGGACCGCCTTGCTCTGGCCGAAATCGGTGATGCAGCCGACATAGCGGGCGCGGAAATGAGTGGTGCCGTCGGAGGCCACCCCTTCGATGACGAAATTGATGCTCGACGTGCCGACCTTGTCCACCAGCACCCGCACGTCCAGTTCCAGGCCGGGAGGCATGGGCACCAGATAGTCGCATTCGGCATGGACCGTGGGCGAGCCCATGTTGTCGCGCCGGTTCATGGTCGGCCAGTCGATCCCCATGGGGCCGGCGTACCAGCGCTCGATGGCTTCGGTGCAATAGTCGAAGACACGCGGGGTGTAGAGGATGCCCGCCGGGTCGCAATCGCCCCAACTGACCCGTCTGGTGATGGAAAACACGCTCATGAGCCTCGCCTCCCGGCAAATCGGCATCGCGATACCGATTATTCACCGCCGGGACACGGGGGTCAAACCCGTTCGAGCACTTCCCAGGGAAACACCAGCCAGGTTTCCTGCGCCACGTCCTCCACATAGGTGTCGACCATGGGCTTGCCCGAGGGCTTGGCATAGAGGGTGGCGTAGTGGCCGCCGGGCAGCATGTCGCGCACCGCCTGGGCGGTCCGGCCGGTATCCACCAGATCGTCCACCACCAGCCAGCCCTGGCCGTCGCCCGGAACGCGCTTCAGGACCTCCAGGTCGTGGCGGGTGCTTTCGTCGTAGCCGGCGATGCACACGGTGTCCACCTGGCGGATGTCCAGCTCCAGGGCCAGGATGGCGGCGGGAACCAGTCCTCCCCTGGCGATGGCGATGATGCCGGCGAACGGCCCCTGGGCCCGGAGGCGGCGGGCCAACTGGCGCGACAGGGTGTGAATCTCCTCCCAGGACAGGGAGCGGGTGCGGGAAAAGGCGGGATCGAGGTCCATGGAGCGCCGGTCACGGTAGTGAGTGGTATCGCCACTCTGGACGGCGGGCAGCATTTTCGCAACAATCGCCCTGCCACAAAAGGACCCGCCCGATGCTTCATTCGCCCATGGCCCGCCGGGGCATGGTGACCGCCCCCCACCACCTCGCCTCCCAGGCGGGGCTGGCCGTGCTGCGCGACGGCGGCACCGCCATCGAGGCGGCCATCGCCACCGCCGCGACGCTGGGCGTGGTCTATCCCCACATGACCGGCCTGGGCGGCGACGCCTTTTGGCTGATCGCCGAGCCGGGCAAGCCGCCCGTCTCCATCGACGGCTCGGGCGCCGCCGGGGCCAAGGTGGATCTCGAGCTTTATCGCAAGGCCGGGCACAAGCGCATCCCCACCCGGGGGCCGCTGGCCGCCAACACGGTGGCGGGCGCCGTATCCAGTTGGCAGTTGGCGCTGGACGTCTCGGGCCATTGGGGCGGACGGCTGCCGCTGCGCCGCCTGTTCGAGGACGCGGTGTTCGCGGCCCGCGAAGGCTTTGCCGTATCGCGCCATCAGGCCGCCGCCACCCTTCGCGGACTGGCCGATCTGCGCCGCCAGCCCGGTTTCGCCGACACCTTCCTGGCCAGGCGCAAGGCGCCGGCCGCCGGCACGGTGCTGCGCCTGCCCGCCCTGGCCGACACGCTGGAGCGCCTGGCCAATGCCGGCCTCGACGATTTCTATCGCGGCGAGGTGGCCCGCGCCGTGGCCGCCGGGCTGCAGGCGGCGGGGTCGCCGCTGCGGGCCGAGGACATGGCGCGGCATCGCGGCATGCGCCGCCGCCCCCTGTCCCTCAACCTGCCGTGCGGCCACCTGTTCAATACCGCGCCGCCCACCCAGGGACTGGCCTCGCTGATCCTGCTGGGCCTTTATCAGCGCCTCGGCGTCGCCGAGGCCGACGGCTTCGACCACATCCACGGATTGGTGGAGGCGGCCAAGCTGGCCTATCGCATCCGCGACGCCCATGTCACCGACCCGGCGCGCATGTCCATCCACGCCACCACCTACCTGGAGGACGGAATCCTCGACCGCATGGCCTGGGAGATCGACAAGGCCAAGGCCAGCCCCCTGCCGGGCGCCGGCGCCGAGGGCGATACCGTGTGGCTGGGGGTGATCGACGGCCAGGGCCGCGCCGTCAGCTTCATCCAGAGCCTGTACCACGCCTTCGGCTCCGGCGTGGTACTGCCCGAGGTCGGCGTGGTCTGGCAGAACCGCGGCTGCTCGTTCAGCCTGGACGCCGGGCACCGCAATTCCCTGGAACCCCGGCGCCGGCCGTTCCACACCCTGTCGCCCGGCCTGGCGCGGCTGAAGGACGGCCGCACCATGGTCTACGGCACCATGGGGGGCGACGCCCAGCCGCTGGTCCAGGCGGAAATCTTCACCCGGGCGGCGCTGTACGGCCAAAGCCTGCAGCAGGCGGTATCGGCGCCGCGCTGGTGCCTGGCCCGCACCCTGGACGGCTCCGCCGCCCCGGCCGGCATCCAGGTGGAGGCCCGGTTCGACGCACAGGTGATCCGCCACCTTGAACAGGCGGGCCACGCCGTCCAGGTTGTAGGGGAATGGGACTCGCTGCTCGGCCATGCCGGCGCGCTGATGCGCCGGGCCGACGGCATGATCGAGGGAGCCGCCGACCCCCGCGCCGATGGCGTGGTGGCGGCATTTTGACGAGAGGATAGGATCAAGATGGGTACCGTGGTGCTGAAGCACGTTCCCGAGGACAGGGTTGGCGACCGTGAGATCGTCGATACCGGGGTCGTCATGATCGGCCTGGGCGGCGACAACGTCCATTGCGGCGTCTGCGGCCGCGAGATGATGCATGACGTGCCCATCCGCACCATGAAGGTCAATCTGCTGTACCGCTGCGCAGGCTGCGACTCGCTCAACGAACTGCCGCCGGATGCCTAGGAGTTAAACGCATGAAGCTCTATTACAAGGCGGGCGCCTGCTCGCTGGCGTCGCACATCGCCCTGGAAGAGGCCGGAATCGCCTATGCCCTCGAGGCCGTCGACCTGATGGCCAAGAAAACCGAGTCGGGCGAGGACTTCCTGGCGGTCAACCCCAAGGGCTATGTCCCCGCCCTGGTCATCGACGACGGCGCCGTGCTGACCGAGGGCGTCGCCATCCTGCTGCGCATCGCCGCCATGGCCCCCGAAAAGGGTCTGGCGCCGGCGGTGGGCACCCAGGACCACATGAAGCTGGTGGAATGGCTGGTGTTCATCGCCACCGAACTGCACAAGCCGGCCGGCACCCAATTCAACCCGGCCATGCCCGAGGAAGGCAAGGCGGTGCTGCGCACCATCCTGGGCCGCCGCCTGGACTACCTGGACAAGGCGCTGGGCAAGGGGCCGTTCCTGATGGGCGAGCGGATCACCGTGGCGGATTTCTACCTGTTCACCGTGTTCTCGTGGCTGCCGCGCCTCAAGATCGATACCGCCGCCTGGCCGCATGTGGCCGCCCATTTCGAACGCATCAAGGCCCGTCCCGCCACCCAGGCGGCGCTCAAGGCCGAGGGGCTGGCTTAGAGCCGGATGCTTTGAGGTCGAATCGCTTCGCGATTCGTCCGAGAAGCTGAATCCGCCTCTAATCAATAAGTTAGAGGGCGATTCAGATAATAGATCGGCGCAAGGCCGCGTCGATCTATTATCATCGCGCTCTAGGATCAAGAGAAAATTCGCCACAGATGAACACAGATTCCCGCTGCGCGGGACACAGATGAGGTTTTCTAGGATATCCGTGCTTATCTGGTGGCCCAAACTCTGGGCGAATACACCGGCTCGGCTAACTGTCGATTGACCTTAGGGCCGGGTCCATTCGCTGGCCCGTTCCACCCGGGCGACGCGCAGGCTGTATTCCTTGTACCACGTCTCGCGGCCCATTCGCTGGGCCGCGAGGTGCTCGGAATCGATCCGCCAGGATTCGATGTCCTCGAGGCTCGACCAGTAGCTGACGGTAATGCCCCGGCCTTCGGCGTCGCGGACGCTGTCGGCTCCGAGATAGCCGGGGCGGGCGGCGGCCAGTTCCATCATGCGTGCTGCCATGGCGGCATAGCCCAGGTCTCCCCCGGTGCGGGTCGAGGCGAAAATCACCGCGTAATAGGGCGGTTCACGGTTCATGGAATCGTCTCCTCGGCAAATCCCGCCAGGCCCCTCACTTCGCCCGGCGTACGCCCGGCCTCGCGCAGGGCCCGCAGGGTGAGGGACTTGTCGCGCTTGGCATAGCGCCGGCCCTGCCCGTCGGTCAGCAGGCGGTGATGGGCGTAGGCCGGCACCGGCAGGTCCAGCAGGGCCTGCAGCAACCGGTGGACATGGGTGGCGGCGAACAGATCCTCGCCCCGCGTCACCAGGGTCACCCCCTGCAGGGCATCGTCCACGCTCACCGCCAGATGGTAGCTGGCCGGCGTGTCCTTGCGGGCCAGCACCATGTCGCCGAACAGGTCGGGCCGGGCGGTCTGCCCGCCCTGAATACGGTCATGCCAGGCCAGGGGCCCGGCCCGCCGCATGGCCTCGGCCATGTGAAGGCGCAGGGCGAAGGGCTGTCCGGCGGCCAGCCGCTCGGTCCGCTCGGCGAGGGAAAGGTGACGGCAATGGCCGGGATAGAGCGGGCCATCGGGACCATGGGGGGCATGGCCGGCCCCTTCCACCTCGCGGAGGATGTCCTTGCGGGTGCAAAAGCAGGGATACAGCAGCCCCATGCCCTCCAACCGGTCCAGGGCGGCGCGGTAATCGCCGAAATGTTCCGACTGGATGCGGACCGGCCTTTCCCACTCCAGGCCCAGCCAGGCGAGGTCGGCCATGATTCCTTGGGTGAACCCGGGACGGCAGCGGGTGCGGTCGATGTCCTCGATGCGCAGCAGGAAGCGCCCATGGGCCGCCCGCGCCTCGGCGAAGGCGAACAGGGCGGAATGGGCGTGGCCCAGGTGCAACTCGCCGGTCGGGCTGGGGGCGAAGCGGGTGATGGTCACAATATGTCGCTAGCTTTGGCGGGACAGTCAGCGCGAACCATACCATAATGCCGCCGATTCCATTCGTCAGGAGCCGTCATGTCCAACCCGTCACCCGTCAAGCTGTCCGGTCCCTCGGTCGAGCCCGCCTCGGGCGGTCCCGCCGCCCAACTGGTGGTCCTGCTGCACGGCGTCGGAGTGGACGGCTCGGATTTGATCGAGCTGGCACCGTTTTTCGCCTCCATCCTGCCCGATGCCGCCTTCGTGGCGCCCGACGCCCCTTTCGCCTTCGACATGGCGCCGTTCGGCCGCCAGTGGTTCAGCCTGCAGGACCGCAGCATTCCCGCCATCTCGGCCGGGGTACGCGCCACCGCCCCCATTCTCGAGGCCTATATCGACGAGCAGGTGGCCCTGTGGGGAGTGCAGCCTTCCGACGTGGCGCTGATCGGCTTCAGCCAGGGAACCATGATGGCGCTGCACGTGGGATTGCGCCGCGCCACGGCTCCGGCGGCGATAATCGGCTTCTCGGGCGCTCTGGTCGATCCCGACGAACTGCCCAAGGAGATCACCGCCCGGCCCCGCGTCCTGCTGGTCCACGGCGCCGACGACGAAGTGGTCAATCCCAGTTGCCTCAAGAGCGCCGAGCAGGCCCTGGCCGCCGTGGGCGTGCCGGTGCTGACCGAACTGCGCCCCGGCCTGGGCCACGGCATCGACGGCCCCGGGGCCGAGATGGCCATGGGCTTCCTCGGCCAGGTGTTCGGCATCTCCGCCTAGAGCGCGATGGCAATAGATCGGCGCGGCGTCGCGCCGATCTATTGCCTGAATTGCCCTCTACCTTATTGATTAGAGACGGATTCAGCTTCTCAGGCGAATCGCGAAGCGATTCGACCTCAAAGCATCCGGCTCTAGTCGATCCGTCACCGAGACATCACGAAAAGGGGTATGGAACGACAATAGGGAATACTATATTTTGTAAAGGTCTCTCATTGGAAGGGAGAGGGGTTTGGTCGCATTCGACAGCCATCCTGCCCTGGTGCTGAACGCCGATTTCCGGCCGCTCAGCTACTTCCCCTTGTCCCTGTGGTCCTGGCAGGATTCCATCAAGGCCGTGGTCTCGGATCGTGTGGCGGTGGTGTCGCAATACGACCGCGTCATCCACTCTCCCCGGCAGTCGCTCCGCCTGCCCAGCGTCATCGCGCTGAAGGAATTCATCCCGACGGCGCGCAGGCCCGCCTTCACCCGCTTCAACGTCTTCCTGCGCGATCGCTTCTCCTGCCAGTATTGCGGCGAGTGGTTCCCCACCCATGACCTGACCTTCGATCACGTGCTGCCCCGCTCGCGCGGCGGGCGGACCACCTGGGACAACGTGGTCACCGCCTGCGCGCCGTGCAACCTGATGAAGGGCGACCGCCTGCTGTTCGAGGTGGGCATGGGACTGCTCAGCCGCCCCGGCCAGCCCTCCATCTGGCAGTTGCAGGAGAACGGCCGGGCCTTCCCGCCCAACTATCTGCACGAATCCTGGCGCGACTTCCTGTACTGGGACAGCGAGCTGGAGCCGTTCTGATCCCAAATGCGTTGATCGATCCCGATCAACCCCGCCCTCAATCGCCGGGCGCGGGCCCCCTGGCCCCAACCAAAGCTCGACAGTCGAGCTTTGGTCTTATCCTTCACGGCACGGAGAATTGCCAGCCGAACCAGCGCCAGCGCCCCTCCAGGGCCGGCACGGTGCAGTTGAGCCGCCCCCGTCCCGAGGGAACGGGCTTGGACATGCGCACCTCGACGCGCGGCCCCAGGCGCTCCACCTTGACCTGCCCCTGGTGCGAGACGAAGCACGACAGCCCGTCGATGCCGGGTACGTCCTCGGCCAGGGTGAAGCCGAAGGCCGGGGGATTGGCCTTGATGGCCGGGTCTTCCGGGGTGATCTCCACCGCCGGCAGGGGCAGCGAGCGCACCGACAGGCGGAAGCGCTGCACATCGCCATAGGCCGCGCTCTGGGCGAAACGGGGCAGGA
Source organism: Phaeospirillum sp. (assembly GCA_030824585.1). GTDB lineage: Bacteria > Pseudomonadota > Alphaproteobacteria > Rhodospirillales > Magnetospirillaceae > Phaeospirillum. The sequence continues at coordinate 22,536 of JAVBXM010000057.1, forward strand.
AGAAGGGGTCGCCCTTGGCCCAGGCGGCACCGGAATGCTGGCCGAAGGCGGCGGCGAAGCCCGAGCGGCGCAGCACGTCCCCGGCCTCGGCGCTGGTCTCGCCCCAGGGCAGGGCGAACAATTCGGTTCCCTTCCCCAGTTCCCGGGTCAGCCGGGCATTGGCGCGGGCCAGATCGGCGGAGATGTGCTCGGACGACGATTTGGGCAGGCGCAGCCGCGCCGCGCCTTGGGTGCCGATCCCCAATCCGGCGGCGGTCAGGCCGCGGATCTGGTGCCAGGTCATCACCTCGGGACCGCCGCGATCCACCTCGTCGGTGGCCAGGAACAGGGTTACAGGCAGCCCCGCCCTCCTCAGCAGCGGCCATGCCAGATCGCGGAATCCGGCCGAAGCGTCGTCGACGGTGATGGCCACCGCCTTGTCGGGCAGCGGGCGGCCGGCGCGCAGTGCCGAGACGATCTCGGCCAGCGGCAGCACGGCATAGCCGCCGCCCTTCAGCTCGGCGATGTGGGTCGCCAGTTGTTCGGAGGTGGTGTTGAGGGCGGGCACCCTGTCGTCGTCGAAGCGGTGATAGAGCAGCACCACGGCGGAATCGGCGGCACGCGCGGTCGCGCTGAGAACCGGCAGAGTCACAACCGCCGCCAGACACAGCAGCAGCGCCAAGACAACAGACTGTTTCACAATCGCCCCCTGTCGGGCGCCGCTCTCGGCGCCTACAGTGTCGATGTTTGCCGCATTCGCGGGTGAAAACACAAGAGGAGAGAGGCGGACATGACCCGCATTCTTGATGATTCGGCCCAGGACATTCTGTTCCGCGCGGCCCGCACCTACTCGAAATTCAAGGACACGCCGGTTTCCGACGACCTGCTGCGCCAGGCCTGGGATTTGGCCCGCATGGGACCGACCAGCGTCAACTGCCAGCCGATGCGCATCGTCTTCGTGCGCTCGCCCGGGGCCAAGCAACGCCTGAAGCCCGCCTTGGCACCCGGCAACCTGGACAAGACCATGGCGGCGCCGGTCACCGCCATCATCGGCCACGACATGGAATTCTACGACCGCCTGCCGGTGCTGTTCCCCCACGCCGACGCCCGCGCCTGGTTCGCGGGCAACGACGCCATGATCCAGGGCACGGCGTTCCGCAACGGCACCTTGCAGGGCGCCTATTTCATGCTGGCGCTTCGCGGCCTGGGCCTGGATTGCGGTGCCATGAGCGGCTTCGACAACGCCAAGGTGGACGAAGCCTTCTTCGCCGGCACCAGCATCCGCTCGAACTTCCTGGTCAATATCGGCTACGGCGACGCCGCCGGACTGTTCCCCAGGGGGCCGCGCCTGGACTTCGCCGAGGCGTGCCGGGTGGAGTAAGACCCATGGCGGCGCGCGTCGAACATGACGTGCGCCGCGATCAGCCGCCGAACACCTTCCTGAGCAGGTCGGTGGAGCGGCTGGCCGGGTTGGTGCGGATGGCCGCCTCCTCCTGGCCGAGATAGCTGAAGATGCCGGCCAGGGCGTAGTCCAGCACGTGGTCGGTCAGCATGGAGGGGCCGGCCTTCAGGGCGTCGCCCACCATGGGCAGGCCCTGGGCGGCCCCGGCCATGCTGGAATAGGACTGCACCGCGCCCGATTGCGACACGGTGTTGTCCACCACCGGCCGCATGGCGGTGCGCAGATCGGGACTCATGGTCCGCTTGAAGTACTGGGTGGCGGCGTCCTTGGGACCGTTGAGGATGCCCCGCGCGTCGTCCAGCGTCATCTTCTGCACCGCGTCCCAGAAAATCTGCCGGGCCTTGGGAGTGGCGGCCTCGGCGGCGCGGTTGAGCTTCAGTTCCAGGTCGTCGACCATCTGCGACTTGCCGGCCAGCGCCAGCCCCTGCTTCACCGTCGCCAGCTTGTCGGGCAGCGGAATGTGGACGGCCGGATCGGCGTTGAAGCCGTCGGCCCGGCCCAGCCGCCCGGTGACCTTGTCGGCGGCGACGCGCAGCGCCTCCTTGAGGCCCGAACCGATCTCGGAGGTGGACAGGGACGAACCGGCCGAGTTGCCGCCCGGCGACGCCCCCCCGGCCCGCTGTTCCAGCTCCTGCTTGATCACGCCCTTGCCCAGGTCCATCAGGCTGCCCTGG
>JAVBXM010000065.1 GCA_030824585.1 Phaeospirillum sp.
GCCCGGGGCCTATACCTGGTGCAAGGCGCCGCGCCTGGGCGGCGAGGTGGCCGAGGTGGGCGCCCTGGCCCGCCAGGTGGTGGACGGCCATCCCCTGGCCCGTGCCCTGGCCGCCGCCCGGCCCGGCGGCTCGGTGCACGACCGGGTGGTGGCAAGGCTGCTGGAACTGGCCCGGCTGATCCCCGCCATGGAAAGCTGGATTCGCGTCATCCGTCCGGGTGAACCGTTCTGCGCCCCGCCCGGCACCCCGGCCGACGGCGCCTCGGTCGGGCTGGTCGAGGCGGCACGCGGCACCCTGGGCCACTGGCTGAGCCTGCAAAACGGCCGTATCGCCAATTACCAGATCGTCGCCCCCACCAGTTGGAATTTCTCGCCCCGCGACGCCCAGGGCAATCCCGGCGCCCTGGAAGCGGCCCTGGCCGGCACCCCGGTCCTGCCCGGCGAAACCACCCCGGTAGCCGTCCAGCACGTGGTCCGCTCCTTCGACCCCTGCATGGTCTGTACCGTTCATTAGGTTAATGCTTTGTTTTACAACGATTATTTCGTTGTAAAATGTTTTGTAAAACTCTGCACGGTGCGAACGGATCGCCTAAGGGCATTCCACGCTGGTCGGCGTCAGCCATCCCCGGTAATGCACGACGTGTCCAACCAGCGGGAACGCCACGTCAATGTCGAACACGAATCGCTCTTCTTCGGCCATTTCGGTGCATTCGATGGCGGGGCGGCTCCAGGCCGGCAACGGGATGCCAAGCAAGCGCCAGCCGGACAGTGACCAGCCCAGGCAACCTTCGCGAGGTTCAAGACGGAACAGCAGATCGAACGGACCGAAATGCTCGATCAGCAGGCCATCGTCCTTGCCCTGTCCCGCCTCCATGGTGCTGGCATAGCGGCGACCGGCGAAATGGCGATCCCAAAACTCGCGCCCTTTTCCATCGGGATGGAACGAGACGGTCACGGGCACATCGCGACCGGGCCTGGGTAGACCGGCGATCTTGCACAGGGCCCAAGCTCCGGGATTGGAGGCGGCGGTGATCTCGGCGGTGCCATTGGTGTGAAGCTCACCCGATAGTCCGTGGAAATGCCGGACCGGGCCGAGCAATCCCTCGAAGGCGGCACCAAGAATACGTTGAAATGGCGTCATGATCTCTCTCCCTCTCACAATTCGGGCTTGAACACCATCAATCCGACGATAGCGACCATGGCGGCGAAGGCGGGCCAGCCCAAGGCGAACCAGATGCGGAAATAGCGGCGATAGAGCGGCGGCAGGTCGGTGCCGGTGGCGACCGCCTCCTTGGCCATGCGGTGCATGCGGAGTTGCAGCCAGACCACCGGCAGCCAGCAGGCTCCGGCCAGGGCATAAAGCGCCAGCGACCAGACGATCCAGCCTGCGGTCAGAGACCATCCCTGCACTAGTGCCAGCCAAATGCCGGTGACGGGCTGGATCACCACCGTGGGCGTGGTGAACAGCCAGTCGGCCACCACCACATTGCGGTTGGCCACGGCGATGGCGCGCACGTCCTTCGACAGATTGCTGGCCATGCCGTGGAAGGCGGTTCCCAGTCCGGTTCCGAACAGCAGAATGGCGGACAGGATGTGGATCAGTTTCAGGGTCATGGCGTCCATGTCATGCCTCCATGGCCATCATCGCCAGCGTCGCGGCGGCGATGGGCAGGTTCTTGAACAGGGGAGCGAAGGGATGCAGCCAGAATTCGGAGGGCAGCCCCACCGCCAGCAGGGAAAAGGCGGCCATGGAGGCCAGCATGGCAAACCCAAGCGCCACGGGCCGCCAGCCGACCAACAGCAGGATGCCGAGGCCGAGATCAAGGGTGGCACCGCCATACAGCGCCAAATCGGCTATCACGCCGTCCAGCCCGATATCCGTTAACAGACGGTAGCTGTCCTCGACCGGATAGAGCCCGAACGACAGCAGGCCGGTGATCAGCCACAGCAGCCCCAGGCTCCAACGCAGCAACGGCCTGACGCAGAACAGCCGCGCAACCATGCGGTCGCCATCACAAGCTGGATGCAGGGCCAGCGCCTCGGGCAAAGGACGCGGTGCCCGTCCCAGGATGGTGGTGACGGGCTTTGGATCGGCGGTATTGCCCGCCTTCAGCATGGCGACGATATCGCGGTTGATGGGGCCATTCATCAGCCGTTCGCCCAGTGACGCAATCACACCAAGGAGGGCTTCGGGCACCGGCAGAAAGCTCCGCGAGGGCAGCCCTAACCAACGGCGCAAGGCCATGGTCAACTCGTCGGTCGTCATGGGGGCTGGCCCGACCACGTCGAGCGAACCCGGCAGATGCTCTTTCGTCTCCACCAGCCGCGCCACCAATTCGGCCAAGTCGTCCACATGAACCGGCTGCACCATCCAGATGCCGGGCCCAATGCGCGGCGGCCAGGGCAGAGCGGCCAGGGCGGTCAACACGGTCGTGCTGGCACCGCCCCGACCGATCACTACTGAGGGCCGCAGCACACAGCACTCCAGCCCGGAAGCGGCCTTCAGCACGTCCTCGCCGAGGCCCTTGGTCTGCTGGTACTGGGTTCCGCCACGGGAGGACGCCCCCAACGCCGACAGATGGATCAGCCGTGACACCCCGGCCGCGAGACAGGCCCGCACCAGCCGGTCGGTTCCCTGCGCGTGGACGGCGGCCATGGTGTTGGTGCCAGAGCCCCGGACCAGACCGGCGGCATTGATCACCACGTCATGGCCGATGAGGCGGGCAGAGATGGCGGCCTCGCCGTCTTGGACCAGATCGAGACCGCTTCGTCCCAGTGCCGTCACGCTGTGACCAGCGGCGGCGAGAACGGCGGCACAATGACGCCCGATGAAGCCGGTGCCACCGATGATCAGAACCCGCGTCATGATGCGGACTCCGGGTTTTCCGGTAAGGCCGGGGCGGGGCTGGAACGGCCGATGGACCGCCACACCGCACGCCCCATAACCAGCAGAGCGAAGATGATGCCGCCGCAAGCGAAGAAGACCGACCGCTGAAGGATGGCCCCGGCGGAGCCGGACGCGGCCACTGTATCCAGAAGGCCCGGAGTCGAGACCATGAGTAACGGCGCCATCAGGGTCAGGATGCAGGAATAGACCGTCCAGAAGCGGGCGCGCTCGCGGCTGCCGCAGATTTCGACGAGGATCACGAACAACGGCCGGATGATAACGGCGATGGCCGTCAACGACAGAACCAGGGCGACCGCCCAGACCGACAACAGGATTTCCAGCGACATTTCAGACCTCCACGTCCATGCGTTGCCTCACCTTGAACCGCAAGGGACGTGCCAAACCTTCGAGCGTGGGTTTTTGGTCGCTTTCGCGCATCTGGTGTTAACTGGGGTTATGAATTGCGGTAGGCTGCCTGTTAACGATGGATACAGGGGGCAGGCCAGGGTGGAAGTCTCGGCGGCAATACTAGGAGCCATGAGCCTGTCGGCCCTCGGCGGTGCGATCCTCGCCGCTCTGCTGTGGCGTCGTGCCGATGCCGCGCCGGGAGCCCGCCCGCTGGCGGTCTTCATCCTGCTGGTTGGCGTTTGGTCGGTCGGATTGCTGGTCCCCAATCGGCTGGGCGTGGCGCTGATGTCCTTGGCTCCGCTGGGAGGCGCGATCTTCGTTCACTTCGCCGCTCGCCTCTCGGGACGATGCGGCTGCCTGATCCGGTGGGCCTATGCCATCGGCGGAACCGCCATGCTGGCGGCGCTGGCCAATACTGCCGGGGGGTTCGTCCCCTGGCCGGGGATCGGCATGCTGTTCCGCTATGAAGGCGCGGGACTGATGGCCGGGTTCGTCACCATCGGCTTGGCCGCATTCGGGCATGGAATGCTGCTCGATGCTTGGCGCAAGGCCGAGGGCGTGCATCGCCGGCAAGTGACCCTGGTTCTGACCTCATCGGCGCTCGGCTTGGTGTCCGTCACCGGGCTGGCCTTCCCGCTGATCGGCATCGACGTCCCTCCCTGGCCGCTGCTGGTGCAGCCCTTCTACATTGTCGTCTTGGCCTATGCCGTGCTGCGCTACCGGCTGATGGCGGTCAATCGCTGGGCCGTGCGGGCAGTAGGCTGGTTCCTGTTGATCGGGCTGGCGGGGGTGGTATCCGCCGTATCGGCTGGCCTTGTCGCCGAACAGGCCGGTGCTCCGTTCGCCTGGACCGCGTTGGCCTTGCTGGCGGGTCTGAGTTTGGCCGCTCCGGTGCGGCGGCTGGCGGATCGCATCATCTATCCCGACGGCGAGGTGAGCGCCGCTGACCTCGCCCACTGGCGTCAAGACTTGGCCGAGGCCGATGATGACGACGAACTGACGGTCCGTGCCGAACACCTGCTGACCCAGCGCCTGGGCGGTGTGCCGCTCAACGAGCTTGACCAGGCCCCGCCGGGACCGCGCCGCGTGGCCGAGGTGATGGCGGAGGTCGTGGCGCAGGCCAAGGCCGATCTGTCCCGTCGTCGTACTTTCGTCGAGCGCCAGCGTCTGGCCGAGCTGGGGGCGCTGGCCGCCACCATCGCCCACGACATCCGCAATCCCATGAACATCATCAGCATGGCGGTGGCCGATGCCGAGCCGGATACCAAGGGTGAGGTCAAGACCCAACTGGCGCGCATGGAGGCCTTGGTGCGTGATCTGCTCGACTACGCCAAGCCATGGCGGATCGAGAAACTGGAGATCGACCTTGCCGCCGCCATCGCCGAAGCCGATAGCGCGGTGGAGCATGAACTACCGCCGGGGCTGACCCTGACCGCCGATCCCCTCCGCCTGCGCCAAGCCCTGGTCAACCTCCTGGACAATGCCCGGGCAGCCGGTGGACGAGTGCGGGTGGCTGCTGAACGCCAGCCCGATGCCGTGGTGATCCACGTCTGCGACGATGGACCCGGCATTCCCGAGGACATCCGCGCCTCGTTGTTCCAGCCCTTCATCTCGCGCAGCCCCGGCGGCACCGGCCTGGGGCTGGCCGTCGTCGCCAAGGTAATGGCGGCCCATGGCGGCTCGGTGGGTTTGGGCCAGCGGTCGGGCTGGTCCACCTGTTTCACTTTAAGGTTCCCGGCATGAGCAAGCTCCTCCTGGTCGATGACGAGCCCGCCTTTCTCCGCCTCGCCGCCGCTTGGCTGGAGAAGCAGGGGCATAGTGTGGTCACCGCCGCCGATGGCGCCCAGGCCCGTGAAGCCTTTCTCCGCGAACGTCCCGATCTGGTGCTGCTCGATCTGGTGATGCCGCCCGAGCGCACGCCGGAAGCGGGACTAGCGCTGGTGCCGGACTTCGCCGCCGTGCCGGTGGTGGTGCTGACCGCCCATGCCGATCATGACTTGGCGCTGCGGGCGGTGGCGGCGGGGGCCTGGGATTTCCTGGCCAAGCCGGTGGAGCCGGAGTTGCTGCGCTTCGTCGTCGAGCGGGCGTTGCTCAAGCGCGGCCTTGAGCAGGAAGTGGCGTCCTTGCGCGCCGCCCAGCCGACCGAGGATGGCATCTTCGGGGCCAGTCCGGTCATCCTGCGCCTCAAGAAGATGATCCACCGCATCGGCCCTGCCGACCTGCCGGTCATGGTGTTGGGGCCCAGCGGCACCGGCAAGGAGCTGGTGGCCCATGCCCTTCATGCCGCAAGTCCGCGCCGCTCTGGCCCGTTCATCGCCGTTCATTGCGGGGCCATTCCGGCGGAACTGCTGGAAAGCGAGTTGTTCGGCCATTTGAAGGGCAGCTTCACCGGCGCCCATCAGGATCGCCAGGGGCTGGTAGCGGCGGCTCATGGCGGCACCCTGTTTCTCGACGAGGTGGGCGAGATGCCGCCGTCCATGCAGGTCAAGCTGCTGCGTTTTCTGCAAGAAGGCACCTACACCCCGGTAGGCGGACGCCAGCCCCTGACCGCCCATGTGCGGGTAGTGTCGGCCACCCACCGCGATATCGAGGCCATGGTGGCGGAGGGCTCGTTCCGCGAAGACTTCTACTACCGTCTCAAGGGCCTGATCCTGCGCAGCCCGCCGTTGGCCGAACGCCGCGAGGATATCGCCCCCTTGGCCGCCCGCTTCCTTGCCGATGCCGCCAAGCGCCGCCGCCTGCACCTGACGGCGGAGGCCCTGGCGTGGCTGGCCGAGCAGGACTGGCCGGGCAATGTCCGCGAACTCAAGGCAGTGGTGACGTCCGCCGCCGCCCTGGCCGAGGGAAGCGTCCTCACGCCAGCCGACCTCGCCTTTGCCCGCAGCGGCGATCCCGCCGCCATCACCCAGGCCGCGCCCACCACCCTGGCTGAGGCCGTGGCCGATTTGGAGCGCCGCCTGATCACCACCGCTCTGGCCGCCACCGGCAACAACCACAGCGCCGCCGCCCGCCGTCTCGGCTTGTCGCGGGTGGGGCTGCTGAAGATGATGACCCGGCTGGGGTTGCGGTGATCAGGGCTCTATGGCGTAGACGGCGACAAGACGTGAGAACCCAAATACTACCGCCAAGTAACGCCCATCTGGGCTGAATGCCATGGCGTTAAATCCCTCGGGGTGGGTTATCGCGGCCACCACAAATAACAAATTATTGTCTAAAATTGTCAAGCTTTCTCCATCTGCAACTGCAATAAACTGCAGGTCTTTGCTGACTGAAATCTTGGGATTAAGCCCTCTGGTGTTTTGTCTGGCGAGAACCTCTCCGGATCGACCGTTCAATGCTGCGATCTCGAGTTCGAAGTGGTTTACGGTTTCAGATATGACGTAAAGGCGGCTGCCATCTCCACTAAAGGCTGCGTCGGTATTCGGCATGACCACCGTAAGTGCCGGGTTGGTGACCCAATCGAAAGCAGTTTGACCTTTCCGGTAATCCCAGCCGATTAGATGGCCTCGATGCTCAATAATGACGATGGGCGCCGCCGAACTGATCCGTCGCACCGATGACTTCCCCGATCGATTCTGCACAAAATCCGGTAACGGTAGATTTCTGATCTGGTTTGCTTTCGTGTCAAAGGCAACAAGAGTGCCGTTCGCCCCGATCACAACGTCTGAACCGTTTTGGGCCATGACCACGTTGATGGGTTCGACTAATGGTGGGATGGTTGCAATGATGGAACTTTGCCTGCTGCGAAGATCTAACTGCTCAAGAGAGCCACGCCTTGTGGCAACAATGAGTTTTTCGCCGCCGGGAAGAGGAAGAAGCCCGGCGACATTCGGCAAGGAAATCGCTTCTGGCTTTGTCTCTGGAGCATCCAAGTCCAGTGTCAAAAGCCGCTCTGGGCTATACCAATGCAATTGCCTTCCACTCAAGCTCCAGACCAGATTCCCGCCATACATATAAGGATCTTCGTGTTTAATCCTGGCTTTGAAGATATCCGATGACGTTAGCGGGGCTACACGACGCCACCAACGTTCATGATCCTCTTTATCCTTCCCGAGAGCCGATCGGACAGATCGTGGCTTGGCGTCGCGCTTGTCCGAAAGCGTGATCTGAAGTTTGGTGATTATGGACTCATTGCTGTCTGGCTTGAGGTCCGACAGAAGATCTTGGAAATAGTCCTTGGCCTCATCAAACCGCCCGGTGCGACGCAGGAGTTCCCCATAAAGCATCCGCAGCCTAAGAACCTTGTTTTGCTCCGTCTCGGCACGGATGTCACTGGGAAGGCGGTCTAGTAATTCGCCGACATAGCGTGCATATTTCTCCTGGTTGTGCGCAACCTGCCACGTCGCCTGCAGGAGCGTGAGCGAGGTTAACTCCCGCGACGCCCCGGTCCGCTGTCGTAGCCAATAAGCCCGATAATAGGTTACCTCAGTCTTCAACGCCTGATACTCGTCGGACAGCACAAGTGGGCGCAACCGCTCCAGTTCTTCCTCAGTGTATTTATCTTGCAGGAAGACGAAGCCGTTAGTCGGGCATTCCGCCAGAGGCCACAGACCACCGGTTGGTCTGTGGTCGAGGTCGCTCCCCCACGTAGACCAGGACGCCAAAACAGTGGTTCTGAACTTTGTACCGTCATAGGGACAGGTCATTTCCACGGCGACTGGGGTTGATGCCGTCGCCATGGGGGCATGAAGAAGCGGGAGTACGACCGCCACCGCAGTAAACACAGCCCAAACATTTTGCCCCGCCATCCCGGCCTCCACACCTGTCCGCTGCAATTGTTGCATGCCCACTAGTGTTTGTGGAGAGGCTGCGCATTCTGCTCTGAGAAGCTTATCGCCTATAAACGCCGTATACAGCATCCGCCCCAACCTCTAGCATTTCCGCCACTGGCACGGTCCCTGCTCTACATCTCCCGTCATCGCACGAGGAGGAAGCCATGCGTATCCTGCTGATCAATCCGCCCTACCGCGCCATTACCATTCGCGGGATGGGGCCGCAGGTGCCGCTGGGGCTGCTGTCTATCGGTGGCCCGCTGATCGATGCCGGACATGAGGTTCGCCTGCTCAATGCCGAGGAACCGCTGCTGGCGGATGCGGAGATCGTCGCGCGGGTCGGGGCCCTTGCCCCCGATATGGTGATGACCGGGCATAGCGGTTCGACCCCCGCCCATCCCGCCGCGATCCGGATGCTGGTGGCGATCAAGGCGGCGCTGCCAGGGATCTCCACGGTCTATGGCGGCGTCTATCCCAGTTACCACACCCGAGCCATTCTGAACTCTGCGCCACAGGTAGACATCATCGTCAGAGGCGAGGGTGAGGCGATATCGGTTCAACTGGTTGACGCATTGGCCGGTGGCCGCCCGCTGGCTCAGGTGGCGGGGATCGCCTTCCGCGATGAGAACCTGACCATAGTCGAGACGGAATCAGCGTCGGTGATTCGTGACCTTAATGCCTGCCGGGTCGCCTGGGAGTTGATCGAGGATTGGGATCGGCATCAGTGCTGGGGCCTTGGCCGTGCCGCCATCATCCAGTTCTCGCGCGGCTGCCCGCATCGGTGCAGCTATTGTGGTCAGCGGGAGTTTTGGGTGCGCTGGCGTCACCGCGATCCTGCCCTTCTGGCAGACGAAATCGCCATACTGCATCGGTCTCACGGGGTGAACTTCATCACCTTCGCCGACGAGAATCCGACCACCAATCCCAAGCTCTGGCGGCGCTTTCTGGAAGAGATGGCGGCCAAGGCGCTGCCGGTCTCACTCACCGCCGCCATGCGCGCCACCGACATCTGCCGTGATGCAGAATTATTGCCGCTGTATCGCAGGGCTGGCTTCTGTGCCGTCCTGATGGGGATCGAGACCACCGATGCCGAGGTCATCGACCTCATCGGCAAGGGTTCGTCCGAGACCATCGACGCCCAAGCCATCCGTCTGCTGCGCGAGAATGGCATCATCGCCATCGCCGCCCATGTGGCCGGACTGGGCGAGGAGAGTTGGCGCAGCAGGTGGCGAGCATTCAAGGGCTTGCTGCGCTACGACCCGGACCTGCTGAACGCCATGTATGTCACGCCGCACGACTGGACGCGCTTCGGTGCCGAAACCGCCCATGTTCCAGTGGTCGAGCCCGACATGAGCCGCTGGGATTTCCGCCATCAGGTGCTGGCGGCGTCGGGACTGAAGCCCTGGCAATTGTTTCTGGCCATCAAGGCCACCGAAATGGCGCTGCATATCCGGCCGCGCATGCTGTGGCGCATGGCCTTCCATCCCGATTCCGAAATGCGGCGGCAATTACGGTGGTGCTTCTGGAATGCTGCCAAGGTGTGGATGGCTGAGGTGAGGGATTTTCTGTCCCGTCAGCGGACGAAAACAACCAGAAAGGGGCGCCATAGCTTTTGTAAAATTACCCACTAACTATTTGATTCCATTGGCGCGGATTGCTACGTTTCGCACCGCATTTACAGCCGCCCCATGCGAGCCAACCACTTGATTTTCCAACGGAAACCACTGAACACCGCCGTTTCCATGGTCTGCACGGTGCATTGACAGCAACACACTGATTTCATTCGATAAAATTGTAAACGTCCAAAACTTATCCAAAACTCGTCCAATAAGCGGGCGTTAGCCCAGACGAATCTCGATCCATTCGGACCCGCGAACATCGCGGTAAAGCGCCGTCATATCGGGAGATTTGTGCCCCAGCAGCGCCTGGGCATCGACGCCCTGCTCGGCATAGAGGCGAGCGGCCAACGAGCGGATTTCGTGGAAGGTGGGTGGCGTCTTACCCGCCGGCCAGGTCAGGCCGGCCTTGTCGCGAGCCTCGGCGAAGGCGGCGGTGATGGTGTGCAGCCGCAGCTTGTCGCCCGGCTTGGCCCGCCCGGCAAAGGCGGAGTGATGCACCAGATGGCGGGACAACACCACGTCGCGGCAACGCTGCACCACCTCCCCCACCGACCAGTTGACGGCCTGGAGGCGCAGATCGAGGGGGATGCAGACCCGCTTCCCCGTCTTGCCCTGTTCCACCCACAGCTTGCCGTCATGGATGCTGCGCGGCCCCATGGTGGCGATATCCTCCCGCCGTTGCGCCGTCACCAGGGCCAGTTCCATGGCCCGCGCCAGCCATGCGGGGTAGTCGCGCAGCGCAATGGCGTGGATGGCCTGGTACGCCTCCAAGGTCAGCCTTGCCCGTGTCACCTGAACCCTGGGCGCCCGCGTGGGTTCAACCGGGTTGCGGTCGATCCACCCGGCGGCAACCGCCTCGCGGAACATGTCCAGCAGCAGGGAGCGCATCGCCTGGGCCATTCGCTTCTTGCCCGCCGCATCCCATTTGAGCAGGAAGTCGGCGACGTCGCGCGTCGAAATCTGGGTGATGCAGGCTTCGGCCCATTCCTTGCGCACGACAGCGAGGCGCTGCCCGATGCCGTCGCGGGTAGCCTTGGAGATATCCCGCTCGTCGATAATTTTGACGTAGCGGTCGAGCCAATCGCCGACGCTTTGCCGACCGTTTCCTTTGACGCGATCGATCAGACGAGGGGATGTATCGAGACCGGCAATGTAGAGGTTCGCCTCAATGGCTTCCTGCACCGCCATGGCCTTATCGCGGCCAAGACCGTGGGTCTTGCCGTCGACGGGGTTACGCCACCAGAAGTAACCCCGCCGTTCATACAGGTTTGCGGGTAGTCTGCGCTTGCGGATGCTACGCCTTCGCCCGTTCACTGATCAGCCTCGAAACAAGACCCGTCCTGATACCTTGGGCGCTGGTGTCAGGCCGAATTTGGGTTCTCGGCGACACGTAGACCGCCTCGCGGTCAACGAAGTAACTCCGCCCATGTTTCTCGGGGATGGGGTAGATGCGGCCAGGTGATCGATGTTTCAATCCACGCCCCCGTGAAGGGGGCGACAAAAGTCGGGGTAGCCATTTGTGTGTACTCCAGAAGTTTCAATCCACGCCCCCGTGAAGGGGGCGACCATAGGTGCCGGCGCCGGCCCAATACCCCATCTGGTTTCAATCCACGCCCCCGTGAAGGGGGCGACCTGCTCAACCATGGCAACACCCCATCACTTGCACTGTTTCAATCCACGCCCCCGTGAAGGGGGCGACCGGCCACCGTCGGGCGGATCGTCAACGAGATCAAGTTTCAATCCACGCCCCCGTGAAGGGGGCGACGCGGCAACCAAACAAGAGCCAACAAACGCTCCAAGTTTCAATCCACGCCCCCGTGAAGGGGGCGACCTCGGCCCCGGTCATTCCCTTTCCGCCAAGTATTGGTTTCAATCCACGCCCCCGTGAAGGGGGCGACCCCTCAAATCAGGTTCGCGCTGGCCAACGGCGATGTTTCAATCCACGCCCCCGTGAAGGGGGCGACGGGCGCCGTCGCTATACGGCCGCTGCGGGAGGTGCTGTTTCAATCCACGCCCCCGTGAAGGGGGCGACATGTCGCCATTGCGGAGGTTGGCCTGAGGATCGCCGTTTCAATCCACGCCCCCGTGAAGGGGGCGACGCTCGGTCAGCGAATTGCCATTCACGCGGCGGTGTTTCAATCCACGCCCCCGTGAAGGGGGCGACGAAACCTCGCTGGGCCAGGCCATCTATGCCAAGGCCGTTTCAATCCACGCCCCCGTGAAGGGGGCGACGTTGACGCGGCTTGCCCTCGACAGCGGTCTGAACGTTTCAATCCACGCCCCCGTGAAGGGGGCGACCGGGGTCCACCTCGCGCGCCATGGCGTCGATTGACGTTTCAATCCACGCCCCCGTGAAGGGGGCGACTCGCCGTCCTGCATACCCTGATCTTCGATTTCATGTTTCAATCCACGCCCCCGTGAAGGGGGCGACCGTGCCAGCTCTCACACCAGAGGTTCATGGCGTAGTTTCAATCCACGCCCCCGTGAAGGGGGCGACTCCAATCTTCGCCGACACGCGGTCTCCGGCCGCGTTTCAATCCACGCCCCCGTGAAGGGGGCGACACGCCCCTCTTCGCCTCTCCAAACTCGGTGCATGTTTCAATCCACGCCCCCGTGAAGGGGGCGACCAGGTGGAATGGTCGGCACCGCTGCCCGTCGTGGTTTCAATCCACGCCCCCGTGAAGGGGGCGACCAGTAGGAGCGCTCCAGTGATACACACCCGTAACAGGTTTCAATCCACGCCCCCGTGAAGGGGGCGACGAGGGTCCAAGCCAAACGGACCCAGGGATTAAGACGTTTCAATCCACGCCCCCGTGAAGGGGGCGACGACACCAGCACCGGAGCCTTGGCGATGTAGGCCTTGTTTCAATCCACGCCCCCGTGAAGGGGGCGACAATGAGGATTTCGTGAGTTCCATCGGCGGAACAGGTTTCAATCCACGCCCCCGTGAAGGGGGCGACGCGTTGCGATCTGGCCGCCTTGCGCGCCGCCACCCGAACAGGTTTCAATCCACGCCCCCGTGAAGGGGGCGACCGTCGGCGCCCTGAGCAACCCAGAGGGAGACGCAGTTTCAATCCACGCCCCCGTGAAGGGGGCGACCCCCTCGGCGATGTCGACCAGGGCCGGCAAGACGGTTTCAATCCACGCCCCCGTGAAGGGGGCGACGTGCCACGTCGGAAATGAGATCGGCGGCGGCACGAAGTTTCAATCCACGCCCCCGTGAAGGGGGCGACGCCGAGGCGCTGCGGCAGTTCATCACGCGCATCGAGTTTCAATCCACGCCCCCGTGAAGGGGGCGACAGAGTGGCGATGCCGCCGCGCTGACTGTGGTCAAGTTTCAATCCACGCCCCCGTGAAGGGGGCGACGTGAGCATGACATGCCTGACGGTTGGGAATGCCTAGTTTCAATCCACGCCCCCGTGAAGGGGGCGACTCAAGAGGGCCGGGCTGGGCGGCGGTACGAGCGAAGTTTCAATCCACGCCCCCGTGAAGGGGGCGACGAAGGTCAGGAGTTCATCGAGATCGACCACGCTATCGTTTCAATCCACGCCCCCGTGAAGGGGGCGACATGCGGGTGCGCGTCGGAGACGACAAACGCTTGGGAGTTTCAATCCACGCCCCCGTGAAGGGGGCGACTGTGGTGGTCTACGCCGAAGGCTACGACCCGACGTTTCAATCCACGCCCCCGTGAAGGGGGCGACCTAGTCTCTTCCTTCGAGGCGCAAGAGAGCGCGCCCAGTTTCAATCCACGCCCCCGTGAAGGGGGCGACGGATGGAACTTGATGCCCTTCTCGGTAAGATGGGTTTCAATCCACGCCCCCGTGAAGGGGGCGACAGTCCATCTCTATCACATTGCGTGGCTTGGCAGAATCGTGGTGTCTCCGCGAAGGCGGGCTCGGCAAGCGGGCTATCGTGGCGCTTCGGCGATCAGGTGGAACGGTATCCCGGACAATTCAACCGCTTATCCCTTCCGCGAACCTCCCGGCATTTCACCGGCATCTGGAGGTTCGCGGTCAGAACAGCAAGGGACCATCCAGGTCGACGGGTTTTTTGCTGCCCACATGCTCGATCCGGCGTTGACCGTCGGCCCCCAGGTTGTAGAAGCGCAGGGAATCGACACTGACATCCATGATGGCCAGCAGGCGGGCGCGCAGTTCCACCCAGCGGGCGGGACTGACCTCGCATTCGAACACCGAGAACTGCACCCTTTGGCCGTAATCCTGGCAGGTCTTGGCGATCTGGCGCAAGCGGCGGCGGCCGGCCTTGTCCTCGGTGTTGACGTCATAGCTGATCAGCATCAGCACGGCGCGTCAGCCCCAGATCAGCGGCGGGTAGCCGTCCAGGTCGCCTCGGATGTGGCGGGCTAGCAGCAGCGCCTGGAGGTGGGGCAGCAGGCCGATCTCGGCCTGTTCGTTGAGGAACGGATGGCGGATGCGCTCCTTCTTGCGTTCCTGCCAGGCGGAGATCACCGCTTTGCGGGTGGAGTCGTCCATCACCACGGCGCCCGAGTCCTGGGTGACGAAGCCGCCCGCTCCCACCTGCCGGCGGTTGATCAGCGACAGCACCAGCCGGTCGGCGAGGCAGGCGCGCATCTCCTCCAGCAGGTCGAGGGAGAGGCTCGCCCGCCCGGCCCTGTCTCGGTGCAGGAAGCCCACATAGGGGTCCAGCCCCACTCCCTCCAACGCCGAGCGCAGATCATGGGCCAGCAGGGTATAGACGAAGGACAGCAGGCAGTTGACGGCGTCCAGAGGCGGCCGGCGGTTGCGGCCCTTGAAGGCGAAGACGGCATCGTCGTTGAGGATCAGGGCGTCGAAGGCGGCCCAATAGGCCGCCGCCGCCTCGCCCTCCACCCCGCGCAGGCCGTCGACGTTCCGCTCGCGGTCGAGGCGCGTCAGAGCGGCAGTGTGCAGATCGGCGCAACGGCTGAGACGCAGGGCACAGGCTTCGTCCTTGGCCTCGCGAGCGCCGCGACGCAGCACGGTCCGCGCGTTGCCCAACTTGCCCTTCAGGATGAAACGGGTCACCGAAGCCGAACGCTCGGGGTCGTCGGCCCAGCGATATTGCTGCCGGCGCAGCAGCACGTTGCCCTTGGTCTCGCCGTGCACAGAGGCCAGGAAGCGCCCGGTCTCGGTGAGATAGGTGATGGAGACGCCGCGCTCGGCGCAGTGCGCCATCAGATAGGGGCTGACCGTCACCCGGCCGATGCAGATGATCCCCTGGAGATTGGCCAGGGAAATGCGGTGGTTGGGAGCGCCGTCGCGGCGCAAAACAACGCTCTCGCCCTCCTTGCCCAGCCAGGTTTCCGGGGTGGTGACATAGAGGACGTTGAGGAGATCCCTCATGATTCGGCCAGCCTCCGTCTCAGCCATTGCTCCACCGAGCGGTCCAGGCCGGACTCGGGAAGGCAAAGGTCGCGCAGCGAACACCCCCGGCAGGCGGGCAGCGGTTGATCGGGCGGCGGCGGCGTCCGGCCCGAACGCATCATGGCGGCGACACCTCGGGCCACCTCCTCGGTCCGGCGACGCAGTTCGGGGTCGAAGGGCACCACCTCGCGCCGGCGGGTCTGGGCGTAGAACAGAGCGCCCTCGGGGACCGGAACCCCCAGCATCTCCTCCAGGCAGAGTCCTTGCGCGCACAACTGCACCCGGTCCCAGTCGCCCGCCTTGGGCCGGCCGCGCTTGTGCTCGACGGGAAAGGGAATCTCCCCTGCCCCGTCGGGACTGGGGCGAAATTCCACCGCGTCGGCGCGGCCCGACAGCCCGAGGCGGCGGGATTGCAGCAGCAGCCCGGTCACCCGCCGCACCTCGCCCCGCGTCGCCGCCCCATGCCGGTCCACCACGTCATGCAGCACGTTGCCCTCGGCGGTCAGGCGATTGTCCTCCCACTGCCCCTCCAGATGGATCAGGGCGCACTGGCGCGGGCAGACCAGCCAGTGCTGCAACGCCGAGAGTTGGACGAGGTCGTCGTCGTCGGGGGTCATGGGCGTGGGAGCCCCGTTGCCCTGATCTCCGAATAAAGAGCCGCGAGCGTGGGATGGCAATTATCCAACCCGCTCACTATGCGGCGCTCCACCTCGGTATGGTACGTGGAAAAATCAAAAAGTTTCTCGAAGAAAGACTTGTCTAGTCTGAGGTCTCCGTAAAAAAATAGTAGGATCAATGAGTCAAGAATGCGGGGCTGGCTGAGCAGGCGGGTCATCTTATTCCGGCATTCCTTGCTCCAGCTCTCCGCGTCTACCATGATGAAGAGTGCATCAATTGAGCGCAATCGACCAACTATGTCGCTGTCTGCAAGAAATTCTTTCTTCATCCGTGCCTTAAATTCGTTAAGCGCGACCCCAGTCTGTATCTCCGATAAAAATGGGAGGCGGCTATCACTTCGGTTCCGGCTAGGTAATCCATAACACCACAACTGCGTATTGAGCATGGTGGGGAGCATCTGCCAGTCCCCATCGGTATCGAGGGCAGTATAGGCATTGTGCAAGCCCACGCGAATAACCTCATGGTGATGGCGAATTCCTGTCTCCACCATGGTATCGAAGAATTTGCGGTGTAGCCGATGACACGGAGTCGGTTGGGCTGGCCATGGCGTCGCTGCTTTGTTGAGAAAGGCGGCAATGTCGCGCCAAAGTTGGGCGTGATCCAGCCCCGGAGCGCTCGGATAAATCTCCGCAAGGCGGATATGAAAGGGGTCGAAAAGCCCGTCATCCATAGCTTTGGCCAAGGTGCGTTGGCGAGTCTTGCTGTCAGCTTTCAGGAAGGCGTTGATGTCGGCGCGCGAGAAATGTTCGAGCGGAATACCGTAGCGAAGCACTGTCAGAAGTGGACGAGCAAAGCAAATACAGTCGGAGTGGCGTTCCTTCGTCGAGGAATGGCCATCCAATGTCGGGAAGAGAAATCGCAATAGACTCGCGATGGGAGAGCTTTTCTCATTGTCGGGTATCAGTTCCTTCAGAAAGTCCTCCGACTTCCGCAACGTCAACATGACTTCGATATGCACTTTGATCGAAAGTGCTGGCCCACCAACCAGATAGGGTTTTTCTCGGATAATTTCGGTGATGTGGGGTGCTTTCGTCAGTAGAGCAGACCAGCCGAGCAGATCAAATCTGTCAACCTCATCCGTCAGAACAATCCCGTCTTCCCCCGCCATGGCAAACAGAATCTGAGCCATGCCGGTGAAGCGCTTGATGTCACGGGGCGTGTTCAGAATGCCGGGGATGAGGATACTCTCCAATTCCTCCCAACGCTTGTCGGCATCCCACCCCGGGGGCAGGATCGTACTTAAATCCCGTTTAGCGAGGTGTTGTAATTCCGCTCCGAAGGAAAGAGGCAGCGGTATCTGGTACTGGACGATCTTTTCCAGATAGGCGGTGCCGCGCGCCCGGTGCTCGTCGCTCGTGCCCCCGCCCAACGCCTCGGCCACCCGCTTCTGGTCGTAGGCCAGCAGGTAGGAGATGCGGTCGAAATCGGCCACAGCGCGGACGAATTGGGCGACGGCGCGGATTTCGGCATCGTCCAGGCGGTCGATCTCGTCGATCATGACGATGATGGCAACCTTGGCCTTTTCCAGAGCTGCCTTCAATTCCTCGCGCTGCTGATGGATATCCAGTGTCTTTCCGAGTTCGCCCCCGATGATCTTGGCCAATCCCCCAGCAACGGCACCGCTTCCCGGCACGACGACATTGGCGGCCAGCTTCAAGGCATCGATTGCCGGGCCGAGTGCTTCCACATAGCCGGCAACACTCTTCCCCAGCTTCTTGGCCCATTTCTCCTTGCGCAACCCGAGGCGGGTAGCAATCTGGATCAACAGGCGTTCGATCAGGTCATCCCGTCCCGAGATGATCCAGGGATCGAAGGAAATGACGATGGCGCTGCGCTTCTCTTCCAGATGCGTGGCCGCCATCTTGAGGATGGACGATTTGCCCGATCCCCATTCGCCGGTGATGCCCACCACCACGCCGGTGGCGCGGGAGTCGTCGTCCTTGACCAGGGCATTGCCCAGGCGGCGGATGAACTCACCCCGCTCCAGCAGATCCTCGGTGGTGGGCCGTTCGTCCATGGCTACAACAGCTCCAGCACCTCGATGCCGGCGGGCAGGTTGTCCTTGTTCACGGTGACGGCATAGTCGCGATAGCCGCAGGCGAGGCCGGCGCCCACCGGCTTGACCGTCACCCGGTCCAGCAGGGATTGGGCGGGGGCTTCGCCCAGCTTGGAGGCGTGCTTGAAGGCCACCAGCCGGCGGGCGCTCATCTTGCCGCGCGCCGCAGAGCGGTCGTGGTCGAACATGTTGATCAGGGCCTTCCACAGCAGCGCCAAGTCATCCTCGGAAAAGCCGGTGCGGTCGGCCAGATGGGCGGAGATGAAGCCCTCGGCGCGATACAGGCCGTAACGCAATACATGCTTGCGGCCGATGGTGCGCTCCTTCTCGGCGTCGCGCTCGTTGGTCACCGCCATGCGGGTGATGGCAATCTCCTGCGGGTGAACCGGCTCGATGGACTGGGCGAAGGACAACTGCACCGGCCCGCGCACCTGTCCGCAATTGACCTCGGTGGTCATCACGGCGCCGAAGCTGCGCACGTCGAAGAAATTGCCGCACATCCAGGCCGTCAGGGCCTTTTCGTACTCGGCCTTCTTGTCCTTGGGCCACTTCTTGGCGTCGCGGTCGATCTTCTGCGCCTCGTAGGCGCGGGCGTGCTCGTTGTTGAGAATGGCCTTCTCGCGCACATAGATGTCCAGGCCGCCCATGCCCTTGGCCTCCAGCTCGGGGCGGGCCAGCTCGACGAAGTTCCTGATCTTGCGCTTCAGGCAGACGTCGGTGACCAGCCCCTTGTTGGTCTGGAAGTCGATGCGCGGCATGTTGCCGGAATCCGGGTCGCCGTTGGGATTTCCCATCTCCACGTCGAACAGGTAGACGAATTCGTAGCGGTTCTGGATGGGCTCGGCCATGGTCAGGACTCCGTGGAGGGGCTGGAGGATTCGGCGGTTTCGGGCTTCTTGGCCCACAGGGCGTTGCGCTGGTGGTAGTAGCCCAGGGCAAAGCGCCCCTGTTCGTCCAGGGTCAGGGTGGCGGGAAAGGTCTTCACCGCGTCGACGATGTCGCCGATCAGGCGGTCCAGCCAGCCGGACTTCTCGGCCTTGGACAGGTGGTGCTGGGCCAGACGGATCAGGTTGGGAAACACTGAACGCGGTCCCGACGAGGCGGCGGCGAAATAGCGGTCCTTGATGGAGGCGTTGATGTTCATGCCGAGCGCCAGCTGCTGCGCCCGCTCCAGCGCGGCGAACAGGCGGCCCAAGCGATAGGCGGTGTCGGTGTCGTCGGGATCGAGGCTCATGGCAGGCTTCCAATCTTTGGCGGGACGCGTCAGGCAGGCCTTCACCAGACCGGCCCGCAGGGTGGAAACGGATTCGTAGGGGCCGTGCTCGGTGCCCATGCGGGCCAGCACCAGCGCCAGCAGGGCGGGGGGATAATCGCCTCCCCGAAACACCGCCTGGGCCAGGGCGGCGGCCAGGGGGCCGGGGATGTTGTCGTCCTTGGCCAGCGGCACGGCGGCGCGCAGGCAGTCGCGCAGGGTGGGAAAGTCCTTGTCCTTGGGGTGGCGCTTCTCGATGCTCAGGGCCTCGTGATGCTTGGCCACCCGTTGGGCCAGTTCGCCGAAGCCGCAGACCTCCCAGAAGCGCAACGATACCCGGCTGCCGCCCGGCGCGGCGATGCCCAGGACGTAGAAGCGCATGTCCGGGTTCAGGCCGGCCAGGGCGTCCCTGGCCGGTGCGCCCTTGATCAGGGAAGAAAGCACATGGCGTGCCCGCTGGGTCACGGCCTCGTCGACCCCCGGCGCCTCGGCTTCGGGAGTGATACCCAGCAGATCGGCCAGCATCGCCTCTTCCTCGCTGAGGGCCGAGACCGGGGCATCGGCCCAGAACACGATGGTGGTGTCGCCCAATTGCAGCCGGCGCCGGCTGTCGCGGGCCACCAGGGTGTTGAGCGCGGCGGTATAGGCGAAGACCACCTCCTCGGCGACGGGAGCGTTCAATCCCTGATCCAGGCCGTAGGAGGTGAAGGCATCGGCGTTGAAGCTGACCACCGGGGCGCCGTTGCCCACCGTGCCGGGCAGCTTGATGCCGGGATGCAGCCGGGCGACGGGCCGCGTCTCGCCGGTGACCAGACATTGGCCGGAAGGGGCGGGTGAGCGGGCGGAGAAGGTCTTGGTCCAGATTTCGGCCAGTGCCGGCCGCTCATGGGCGCGGCCCGGATGCCCGGCCAAGGCGAAGACCAGATTCTGGCCCGACACCTCCTTCTCCCAGTCCAGGCCATCCCGCGCCGCCAAGGCGGGTGCACCGGCCGGGTCCCAGGTTGCGAAATGGCCGAGAATGGCGCGGGCGAAGGGGTCGCCGCAATTGGCCAGCAACCGCTCGTGCAGGGCGCGGGCATTGACGAAATACTCCAACACCTTGTCGCCCATGCCCGCCGAGGCGCCCAGCAGGAAGGCGGTGCCGTCGCACAGGAAATAGGGCTGGGTCTTGGCCGCCGAAGTGCGCACCTCGCCATGATCGGGAACCAGGATGGAGATGGGCGAAGACTTCTTGCCCGAGGTGTCGCGCAGGTCCACCAGCCGCTCGACGCCGCCGTCCGGCCGCAATTCCAGGGCGAAGGAGACGTTGCGGCGGTTCCAGCCCGGCCGGGGCATGGAGTCCGGATCGTCGCGGCACAGCCGGGTGTAGAGATTGGCCAGGGCGGACAGGATCACGGCGCATCTCCCGCGCCCAGGGCGGGAACTTCGATCACCCCGTCCCGCATCATGGCGCGGAAGAAACGGGGGACGCGGCCATGGGCGAAGTCGATGTCCAGCAGCATCCAGCCCAGATCCTTCTCGCCCTTCAACTCGTCGGAAGGCGTGAAGACCTCACCCTCCACCAACTCCACCCGGGCGGGGAACTCGCGGCAGCCCAGGCTGGGCTGGTGAAAGCACTGGCCCTTGCGGGCGCGGCGGCGCAGCATCTCGATGTGCTTGGCCGCATTGTCCTCCGGCCCCGCCTTGCCGGTCATCTCGAAGCGCAGGTCGATCAGGTAGTCCACATCGGTGAGGATCAGGCTGACCCTCTGGGCGCGGTTCTCCTCCACCAGCAGCTCCATGCGGGCCCCCCCCGCCATGGCGCGCCCCGCCAGCTCGGCCGAGGCCTTGACGGAAACCTCGTTGCGGCGGATGGAGGCGAAGCGGATGGGGTTGAGAACGGTGATCCGTTCCACCACATAGCGGATGGCGGGCTTCCAGTGAACGGCCTCGGCGATGCCCCGCGCCGCCGAGGGCGTGATGACGTCGTAGGAGACACGCTCCGCCTTCATCTCGGGCCGGGTGAAGCAGGCGCGCTCGCCCCGCACGCGCAACCGAACGCCGTGGGTCATCATGCCCTCCCCGCAATTGATGGCAGAGCTTAGCGGGCAAGTGTCTGGGGAGCAAGGCGGTGGAGTGTAACCTTTTTTAGCGAAGTGTAATGCCTACACCACACTCCCCGTCATAGACCGCGTCATCCAATACCAGCACCCGTTCCCCCACCGGACGGATATGGGCGGCCAGTGCCTTGGCCTCGCGGGGGCGAAGGCGCACGGCGTGGCGCTGCAGGGCGCGCAGCAGATCGCGGCCGGTCTCGCCCGCCTCGGCGCGGGCCAGCAGGGTGGCGACCTCGTCCCGCTCCGGCGGGGCGGCGGCGACCACCTCGATCCCCTCCTCCTCGATCAGGCGGAAGGCGCGGGCGGCGGCGGCGAAGTCCATGTCGACCCGCCCGGGCGCCATGCGGGGCGTCAGCTGCTTCAGCACGTTGCCCCGGTCCAGCCCCTCGCGATGATCGTTGTAGAGGCTTTGGAAGTAGGCGCGCAGCGCTTCGGGCCGACCGGGGTCGGCGGCGAACTCGCCCTCCAGCGCCCGGCGGGCCAAGGCGGCGTGGTTGCTCCATTGGGGCGGCGTGGGGTGATCGAGGGGCAGAAAGACGGTCACGCGTCCCAAATCCGGCCCGCCGGAGCGATTGCACCGCCCAGCCGCCTGGACGATGGAATCCAGCCCGGCCAAGGCCCGCATCACCACGGGAAAATCCAAATCCACGCCGCACTCCACCACCTGGGTGGCGACGACCCGACAGGGGCGGCCGTTGTTCAGGTCGTCCCTGACGGCCTCCACCACCCTGGCGCGGTGAGCCGGGCTCATCAGCGCCGACAGGTGACGGATGCCCTCCAGGTCGCGACAACGCTCGAACAGGGCGCGGGCATGGGCGCGGGTGTTGACCACAGCAAGGACTTGCGGAGCGGCGGCGATGCGGGCCGCCGCCATCCCGTCGTCCATCTCCCCCGCCCAGTCATAGGACACCCGGCGTAGGGCGGCGTGCAGTTCGCCCGGATTCTCCATGATCTCGGTCACGTCGGGCAGGGCGTGCTCCCCCAGCCACTCCGTATCCGCCAGGGCGGGCTGGGTGGCGGTGACCAGTACGATGGTGCAGTTGTAATCGCGGACCAGGGCACGCAGCGCCGCGAGGCAGGGCGCCAGCAGGCCCAGCGGCAGCAACTGCGCCTCGTCCAGCAGGATCACCGAGCCGACGATGTTGTGCAGCTTGCGGCAGCGCGACGGACGGGCGGCGAACAGGCTTTCCAGGAACTGCACGGCAGTGGTCACCACCACCGGGGCGTCCCAGTTCTCCTCGGCGAGACGCAGCGTCAGGCGGTCGCTCGCATCAATGCCGTCGCGGTCAGCGGAATGGCGGAAGTTGCCGTGATGCTCCAACACCTGATCCGCCCCCAGGGCGTCGCGGTAGACTCGGGCGGTCTGCTCGATGATGGAGGTGTAGGGGGCGACGCAGATCACTCGGCGCTTGTCCCATTGCTCGGCATGGGCCAGGGCGAAGGCCATGGAGGCCAAGGTCTTGCCGCCGCCGGTGGGCACGGTCAGCGAGAACAGCCCACCCGGCCGGCCCCTCCCCACCTCCAGACAGCGGGCCAGGACGTGAGCGCGCAGGCGGTTGACCGCGGTTGGTGCCGCTTTGCGCTGCATTTTATCCAGTTCTTCCAGCAATCGGCCGAGCAAGATCCCCGCGTCGAAGGGAATGCCCCGCCGTTCCGGCCGGTCTGGACGATAGAACGCTTCGGTAGCCAGGAAATCGGCGTCCACCAGACAGGAAAACAGCATGCGCACGAATAGCGAAGCGCCCAGGCCCAGGATATCCACCGGCGGCTTGCCCAGGGACGGCAGGACGGGAACGACCTCAGCGTCATAGGCCGGCCGACACTCCAACCGCTCGGTCAGCCGACCTGGATCAGGCAGTCCGCCGTGGTGGCCGGCCAGCGCATAGGCGAGAAGAGTACCCCAGGGCTTGAGATGGGACATGGCCTCGAAGGCCCCAGCGATAGCGTGGTCCACATGGATTTCGTCGTCGCCGCCCAGGCGCTTCTGGAAGTCGTCACAGGCCTTGCCCAGGTCGTGGAGTAGGCCCAGGGCCTTCGCCCAGGTTCCGGAATTGAAAGCCTCGCCAAATGCCTCGGAGAGACGACCGACCTCGGCGAGGTGACGATCAAGAGGTTCGTCCTCCCCCGGTTTTGAATGGGCGTAGCGCGGCATTTGGGCTCTTCCTGCCAGGGGCCCCCATGTTCGTTCATTCCGATAGGCATTGAAAGAGTGATCCCTCATGCCGGGTGTCGGCGAATACGGCGCCGGAGGAGCAGATTTCAAATCAGGCTAGCCCAATACTCTGCCTATCGCTTAGCACGTCAGCATAGAACAATCTCCAGGCACAAGCACAAATCAGATGATGTGGTTACAATTACATACCAAACACGCCTTACGACACCACCATTTTTCCACCAAAAATGAATTACTTAATTCTGAGAGCTTGATCAAGGCATCGATAATGTTCATCACCTATCAACACAATGTTGACGGGAGATTTTGGCGTGTCCTTGGCATTCGCTGTTGGCCGTTTTCTCGAGCATTGCCGGATCACCAAACGCCTATCCAGCCACACCCTACGCGCCTACGACACCGACCTTGCCGAATTCTCCGCCTTTGTCGGCGGTGACACCGCCATCAGCGCCATCGACAGAAACCTTCTGCGACGCTTCGCCGGGCACCTGTTCGACGTGCGTGGGCTGAAAGAGACGACGGTCAAGCGGCGGATGGCCGCTCTCAAGGTGATGTTTCGCTGGCTGGAGGTGGACGAAGCGGTCGAACTCAGTCCTTTCCACAGGCTTGACCTAGCGATTCGCTTGCCGCGCCGCCTGCCCCGCGCTCTGACCGTGGAAGAGATGCGCCGTCTCCTCCAGGCCGCCGAGCGCGAAGCCCAGGGCGGCGGATCATCGGAAAGAATGCTGTATTTCGTCGTGGTCTGCCTGTTCTCCACCGGCTTACGAATCAGTGAACTCACCGCCGCCAAGCTATGCGACGTGGATATCCACGAGGGCTCTATTCTGGTGCATGGGAAAGGCTCTCGTGAGCGCAAGGTCTATCTTCCCGGCAAGGAAGCTGCGGAGGTTCTCATTCGCTTCGTCAGAACTCGGGAGAGAATAGCAGGTGAGGCAAAGGAACAACTTCTGCTCACACCAGATGGACAGGCGATCAAGCCACAGCATCTTCGCCACCGTCTGGGCGGCCTGGCAAAAAGGGCAGGAATCGAGCGACGCGTGACACCCCATATGCTCCGCCACACCGCAGCCACTCAGTTGATCGAGGCCGGAGTAGACATCCGCTTCGTCCAGAAGCTGCTCGGCCACGCCTCCATCGCGACAACCCAAATCTACACCCAGGTGAGCGATAGCAGCCTGAAAACCACTCTGGAGAGAGCCAATACACTACGGCGTGTGGGAGGATGATGGCGATGATAACTAGGAATTATG
>JAVBXM010000116.1 GCA_030824585.1 Phaeospirillum sp.
GTTGGCGGCATTTTCATTCGGCCCGCCGGCAAGGGAACTCCGCCGTTGCTGCACTGCGCAATCCGCATGTCTCGGAGCCGAAGCCCGGAGCTATGATGCCATCTTCGGGCTGGGAGGCTTGAAAAGCCTTCCGCCGGCTTCCGAAGGGGGCGGGCCATGAACGAGTCCCATGCCAAACCGACCGTGGCGCCCATGGCGCCGCCAACCCATGTTCGCCTCGACCCTCCGTCGACGGCCCCGTTTCCCATCTTCACCGAAAGTGCCGACCGGCTGGTTCACGCCATGCAGGGCCGCCTGACCAACGGCGTGTCGCCGGCCTCCATGATCCTGGCCTATCTCGACTGGCTGGTTCATCTGATGAATTCCCCCGGCAAGGTGGGCGAACTGGTTCAGAACGCCGCCGCCAAGAGCCTGCCGCTGATCCGCTATGCCCAGTCCTCGGCCTTCGGACTGCGCGGCATCGATCCCTTCATCGAGCCCCTGGCCCACGATTCCCGCTTCGCCAGCCCCCAATGGCAGAGCTTTCCGTTCGATGTCCTGCACCAATCCTTCCTGTATGCCGAGCAATGGTGGCACTACGCCACCACCGGGGTCCGGGGGGTGTCGCGCCACCACGAGGCGGTGGTGGAGTTCACCGCCCGCCAGTTGCTCGACATGATGTCGCCCAGCAATTTCCTAGCGACCAATCCCGACGTGCTGAAGGCCACCGTCGAACAGGGCGGCCAGAATCTGGCGCGCGGCATGGAGAATTTCCTCAACGTCCTCCACCACCAGATGGGCGGCCGCGAGGCCAGGCCGTCGCCGGACGAATTCGTGGTGGGACGCGACGTGGCCTGCACGCCGGGCAAGGTGGTGCTGCGCAACCGCCTGATCGAACTGATCCAGTACTCGCCCACCACCGCCACCGTCCACCCCGAGCCGATCCTGATCGTGCCGGCCTGGATCATGAAGTACTACATCCTCGACCTGTCGGCCTGTAACTCGCTGGTCCGCTGGCTGGTGGCGCGGGGCCACACCGTCTTCATGATCTCGTGGAAGAACCCGGGGGCCGAGGACCGCGACCTGGGCATGTCCGATTACCGCCGCCTGGGGGTGATGGCCGCGCTCGACGCCATCTCGGCCATCGTTCCCGACGCCGGCATCCACGCGGCGGGCTATTGCCTCGGCGGCACGTTGCTGGCCATCGCCGCCGCCGGCATGGCCAAGGACGGCGACCATCGCCTGGCCAGCCTCACCTTGCTGGCGGCCCAGACCGATTTCGAGGACGCCGGCGAGATCTTGCTGTTCATCGACGAGAGCCAGGTGACCTATCTGGAAGACATGATGTGGAACCAGGGCTACCTGGACACCAAGCAGATGGCCGGAGCCTTCCAGTTGCTGCGCTCCAACGACCTGATTTGGTCCCAGATGGTCCGCCAGTTCCTGCTGGGCGAAACCACCCACGGCAACGACCTGATGGCGTGGAACGCCGACGCTACCCGCATGCCCTATCACATGCATACCGAGTACCTGCGCCGCCTGTTCCTGCGCAACGAACTGTCCAAGGGGCGCTATACCGTGGACGGCCGGCCGGTGGCCCTGACCGACATCCGCGCCCCCATCTGCGCCGTCGGCACTACCAAGGACCACGTGGCGCCCTGGCAGTCGGTCTACAAGATCGGCCTGCTGACCGACACCGACGTGACCTTCATCCTGGCCAAGGGCGGCCACAATGCCGGCATCATCTCCGAACCGGGACATCCGGGGCGATCCTATCAGGTATCGACCCACAAGGACCTCGACCGCTATGTGGACGCCGATACCTGGGAGCAGGTCACCCCCCACCGGCAGGGATCGTGGTGGGAGGCGTGGCAGGCCTGGCTGACCGAGCGTTCCGGCAAGCCGGTCCCGCCGCCGCCCATGGGCGGCGAGGACGGCTCATCGCTGATGGATGCCCCCGGATTGTACGTGCTGATGCGGTAAGGATAGCTGGAGTGGCGAGGGACAAACATAAAACCAGATCATCGTGCGTCAAACATGACGCGCGTCGCGATCAGCCACCATTGAGTTGGTCGGGGCGAGAGGATTCGAACCTCCGGCCTCATGCTCCCAAAGCACGCGCTCTACCAGGCTGAGCTACGCCCCGATGCGCGGAAAGTAAGAGGTTTGCCGGCCGAGCGCAAGGCGGCTCAGCGCGCCCGCTCGAACATGGGATGGACAACCCGGTCGCCGGGCTTCAGGTCCAGCCGCCGGGCCGTCCCGGCGGGAAGTTCCAGCACTCCCAGCACCGGCTCGGCCGGGCCGCGCGGCTGCAGGCTGCCCGGCACCGCATATTCCTCCACATGGATCACCCGGCCGCTCCGCTCCATGAACAGCATGTCCAGCGGGATCAGGGTGTTCTTCATCCACATGGATACCTGGCGGGGCGAGCCGAAGTCGAACAGCATCCCGGTGCCGGCCGGCAGGTCGCGGCGGAACATCAGGCCTTGCGACAATTGGTCCGGCGTCACCGCCATCTCGACGGCGAAGGCATGGCGCTTGCCGCCCCCGGCCACCACCTCGAGCCGCGAGGCCCCGAAGGTCACGGGCTCGGCCATGGCCGCCGCCGAAACGCCCAGCAGGACGAAAATCACCGCCGCAAAGGCCCGAAGCATGCCGCATCTCCCCTGCCGTCCCATTGGCTCATGGTGCCTCGCCACGCCCTCGGAGGCAAGCCAGGACGAAATGCCTAGGACCTGCAACCGCTGGCGGTTGACCCGAAAGGCTTCATCGCCAACAAGGTCATGACGGGAATCGTCAGCAGTAACGGCGCAAAGGCAGGCACGCCAACGGCCTGCTGGATTTAAATAAAATTTTATCTAAATACGACTTTAAATACAGTCATAGTTGCTATGACGATTGACGTAAATTGAGCGGGTGATTTTCCTGTTTTCAACTTACGAGTACTTTGATAGAGTCATAACCGTGAGCTGGACAGAGGTGAGAGCCTC
>JAVBXM010000196.1 GCA_030824585.1 Phaeospirillum sp.
GAGGATCATCATGAACGTCAACGGATTGGCCGCCATCGTCACCGGCGGCGGCTCGGGCCTGGGACAGGCCACGGCGCGCGCGCTCGCCAAGGCGGGGGCCAAGGTCGCGGTGTTCGACATCAACGCCGCCAATGCCGAGGCCACGGCCAGGGAGATCGGCGGTGTCTTTGCCCAGTGCGACGTTACCGACGAGGCCTCGACCCTGGCCGCCCTCGCCCATGCGCGCGACGCCCACGGCCCGGCCCGCATCGCGGTCAGTTGCGCCGGGGTGGTGACGCCGGGCAAAGTGGTGGGGCGCAAGGGGCCCATGCCGCTGGAGACCTTCGCCCGGGTCATCCAGGTCAACCTGATCGGCACCTTCAACGTCATGCGCCTGGCCGCCGCCGACATGGCCGGGCTGGAGCCCCTGGACGGCGGCGAGCGCGGCGTGATCGTCAACACCGCCTCCATCGCCGCCTGGGACGGGCAGGTGGGGCAATGCGCCTATGCCTCGTCCAAGGGCGGCGTCGCCGCCCTGTCGCTGCCCGCCGCCCGCGAGCTGGCGCCCCAGGGCATCCGGGTGATGGCGGTGGCGCCGGGCTACATGGAGACCCCCATGCTGGCCGGCATGCCCGACGAGGTGATGGACAATCTGGTGGCCTCCACCCTGTTCCCCCACCGCCTGGGCAAGCCCGAGGAATTCGCTCGTATGGTGCTGGCCATCTGCGACAACCCCATGCTCAACGGCAGCGCGATCCGTCTGGACGGCGCGGTCAGGATGCCGCCGCAGTAATCTGGGATCAGTCGGTGATGGGCAGGGTCACGATGAAGCGGCTGCCTTCACCGATCTTTGATTCCACCTCGATGCGCCCGCCGTGCGCCTCTGCCACCCGCGAGCAGATATACAGGCCCAACCCGGTGGATGGCTCGCCCAAGGTGCCGGACGTGCCGCCGCCGAAGGGTTGAAACAGCTGACCGATCCTGCCGGGAGCGATGCCGCAGCCCCGGTCGGCGACAATCAGGCGGGCCCGGCCCTTTCCGGCCTCGGCGGTGATCCGGATGCTGCCGCCTTCGGTCGAGAATTTGACGGCATTGCCGATCAGGTTGTTCAGCAGCCGCGCGATCTTGAGGGGGTCGACGGATGCGACGGCCGGGTCATGGGATCGGGCCGTCTCGATGGTGATGCCCTTGGTCTCGGCTCCCAGGCGAGCCATGGCGACGGCGGCCTCGGCCAGGTCGCCGAGGTCGACGGACTGGCGGTCGAGGTGGAGCCTGCCGTTCTCGATGGTCGAGAACCACAGCATGTCCTCGGTGAGGGCCATCATGAAGTGGCCAGCCTTGGCGATCTGCTCGATATAGCCGGCGTCGGTCACGCTGAGCGTCCGGCGGGTCAGCAGCAATTCGGTATAGGCATTGATCACCGACAGGGGGCCGCGCAAATCGTGAGCCACGATTCCCACCATGGGGGCGGTGTGGGGATCGAACTCCGGCTTCATGCCCGCTCCATCCCGGCATGAGGTTGTGTATAGCCGTAAGGCATCCCATTTGTCATAATGCGGATCGGTTGTGTGCGCCTTGTCATCTTCGGTCGGCCTTCCGATTTTGATCGTGACCAGTTGGGCGGGGGGAGCCTATAGTCGGGGAGGGTAGGATGCTTGCCGAGGACCATGCGGCCGAACTCATTGTCCGGCGACCTGAAATCGAGCGAGAGGAACGGTATCGCGCGACAGCTCCGTTTCAGCGGCCTTACCGGCTTCATCCGAACCGAGTGTCGTCGAGATGTACCGCTATGGCGGTATCTCGGCACGGGGCTTGCGCCGGTTTCCTTCCATCAGCTTTCGATCTTCGGCATCCGGGTGATGATCCTCAGTTATTGCCATAGCCGACCGTGCCAGTGTCCGAGGGGCGTGGGGTTCCATGAGCGAAAAAACCATAAGCTGCTTTTTGCTATTTGACAAGCCCCTGATCGCGGCGGGGGCGTTTCCTTATACATCTTTGAATTTAATGGAAAAACTTGGGGGTGGCGATGGGTTGTAGATGGCGTAAAGGCGTTTTTTGCCCTATGACAGCGAGCCTTTCCCCATGGCCAGGGACCTGAAGCCGAAGACACCTCTCGCCGAGCGTCTTGTCGCGGCGCGCCTGTATCTTCAGCTTGGCAGGGACGATCTGGCCGAGGCGCTGGGGTGGAACCGGAGCACCCTGGCAAAATACGAGCAGGGGGCCAGCCAGCCTGATTTCAGCTTTCTCGACCGGCTGCAGGGCGGATTCGGCATCTCCCTCGACTGGGTGATCACCGGGCGGGGCGCCATGTGCCTGGACCAGGACGCCGCGCCTGGGCCCGACGTATCCCATGCCTCGCAGCAGGGCATGGACGAGAGGTTGCTGGCGGCGGTGATCGAAGGTGTGATCGAGGTTCACGAGGGAACGCCGTCCCGTCGGTCCTCGCCGCAACTCGGCCGGGCCATCGCCCTGATGTATGCCGATCTGGTCGCCACCTACGACAGCCACGCCGATCGCATGGTCGGGCTCAAGCTGGCCCTGCGGAACGCCCGCCGGGAATTGCTGCCGCCGAAGGCGCCCAATCGGGGCGCCGGGAAGCCGCCGGCCTGAGCAAGGCCATGTTGTCGCCATATTCGCATCGATAATCGACCGCACGCCCAAGCGTCACGGAACCTTCGCTTGTTCGCGAAGGGCGGTGGCCCTAGGAATCCCGCACCGAAACAAGGACGACCGGACCATCATGATCCCGACCCTCGACGAATACTGCCATTGCCCCCATTGCGGTCGCCGGACCCGGCACTCCGTGGTGCGCGAGCGGGTCGTCGCTCCGGTCCTGTGGTGCCTGTCCTGCTTCCGCACCCGGGTCGAGGTGGCCGGCGCCGATCCCATGCCCGCCGCGCAGCCGCAACAGCCAGTCCATCCCGCCGGCGCGGGGCAGTCCTTCCGTCTCGCCGGTTGATGGGGAGGGTGGGGCC
>JAVBXM010000171.1 GCA_030824585.1 Phaeospirillum sp.
TGGTTCCCTTTTCTCCAGGAACGCCCGCATTCCCTCCCTTTGGTCGGGGGCGGCGAAGCACAGCGCAAAAGCTTTGCGTTCCAGGATTTCCGCGGTGGCGAAATCGCAATCCGCCAACCCAGCGCTTCGTGACGGTCCCAGGCCAATCCCGTTACGGTGCGTCGCAGGTCGTCCGGCACGTCCTCGATCAGCCAGGCATGCTTCGTCATCGGCGTTTGGCCTCCTCGACAAAGTCCTTACCACCGAACGCCCCTTCTTTCAGGTAGCGGGGACAATGCTCGCGGAAGGCGGCAAGGATCGCATCCACCGGAACATCGGCAAAGGTGCCGCGATCGGTGAGATATTCCATGTGTCTGCGGTCGTTTCGGTCGTAGGGATGGAAGATCGAGTCGTTCCGTCCGTCGAATTCCAAAGGCAGGACACCGAACCTCTCGCACATGGAATTGTTGAAGGCCGGCGTCGCCTTGACGAATTTGCCGTCGAGCCAGATGTCGGCATAGGCGTGGTAATAGAAGACGTCGCCGCCGTTCAGTTCCAGCAGCCGGGGCGTCGCCAAGTGGTTGCGCACGTCGGCGAAACCCAGGCGCGCAGGAATGCCCTGAGCCCGGCAGCAGGCGGCGAGCAGCGCCGCCTTGGCGACACAGTAGCCCCGGCCCCGCAACAGGGTCGCGCGGGCGGAATAAGTGTCGAGCCTGGCGTAGTGCTGGTAGGGATCGTAGAGCACCGTGTCGCGGCAGGCTCGGTAGAGCCGAACCGCCAATTCGATGGGGTCCGAGGCGGTGGCGTCACCGGCCGCCTCGCGGGCGAAGGTGACGATCTCGGGCGCGTCACTCTCGACGTAGCGGCCAGGCCGCAGGTAAGCGGGGTCCATCATGGGCTCTCCTCCCGGTCCTCGCCGATTTCGGCGGCAAAATCATGCATCCCACCGGAGCGATTGTGCTCCCAGAGCCGCGGATAGGCGGCCTGCAGGGCGACCTGGACGTCCTTGACCGGGATGTCGGCATAGACCCCGCGATAGGCCAGGTATTCCATGTGCCGCCGGTTGCGGGTGTCGAATTCATGGAACAACGCGTCGCTGCGTCCATCAAAATCCAAGGGGTGGACATTGAATTTCCGGCACAGCGGTAGATCGAAGGTTGGCGTCACTTTCACCCACCGCCCCTCGACAAAGATTTCCGTGTAGCCGTGGATGAAGATCGAAGTCCCAGTGAGAGCGAGAAAGCGAGGGGTCGCCAGGTGGTTGCGCACGTCGGCCAAGCCGAAGCGACTGGGAATGCCAACCGCCCGCGCAACGGCACACATCAGCGCCGCCTTGCCGATGCAATTCCCCCGGCCAAGCGTCAAAGTGCCGCGAGCGCTGTAAGACTCGTCGCGGGACAGGTCGCAGTACGGGTCATAGGCGATTCCGTCGCGCACCGCGTAATAGAGCCGCCGTGCCCTTTCGGCAGCATCGGCAGCGCCGTCGATCGACCGCGGTGCAAAGGCCGCCACATCGGCGTCCTCGCTCTCGATATAGCGGCCGGGCTGCAGCAGGGCGGAATCGATCACATCCAACTGAGCACCTGCCCGCCGTCAATGGGGATGATTGCACCGGTGATGTACCGCCCCGCGTCCGAGGTCAGCAGCAGAGTTGCGCCGTCGAGGTCGTCGGGCTTGCCGAACCGCCGCTGCGGAATGCGTTTGACCAGGCCTTCGTCGAGGCCGGCCCCGGCAAAGGTCTGGTGCATGTCGGTTTCCATGTTGCCGGGGCAGATGGCGTTGACCCGGATGCCCTTGTGCGCCAGTTCCAGGGCCATGATCTGCGTCAGGTGGACCAGGGCCGCCTTCGACGCCGCGTAGCTCGACAGCAGCGCTGCGGCACGCAGGCCAGCCGTGGAGGCGACGTTGAGAATGGTGCCGCCACGCCCGGCTGCCAGCATCCGCTTGGCCGCCGTTTGCGCCACCAGGAAGGCGCCCTTGAGGTTGGTATCAAGGATACGCGAGACCTCGGCCTCGTCCTGGTCGGTGAAGCGCTTGAGGTACAGCACCCCGGAATTGTTTACCAACAGGTCCACCGGTGCGCCCAACTCCCGCTCCACCGCATCGAACGCCGGCCCGATGCTCTCGCTTGCGGTAACGTCGAGGGTGATGCCGCATGCCCGGTGGCCGGCGGAGACCAATTCGTCCGCGGCGGCGACGACACGGTCCGTTCGCCGGGCGGCAAGCGCCACCGAGGCCCCGGCCCGCGCCAGCACTCCGGCCAGATGAAGGCCGATGCCGCTGGAGGCGCCGGTGACCAGTGCCGTCCGTCCACTCAGGTCAAAGATATCGGGGGCCGCCATGATCCTAACCCTTCCGCTTGGGCTGGATCAGCTCGACCTGGACGCCGTGCATCGACTTGGGATGGACGAAGTTGACGGCGCCGAAATCACCCGCAGCCGCTTCGCCAAGCAACAATTCGAAGCCCTTGCCGCGCAGATCGGCCTCGTCCTTGGCCATCGCGTCAACCTCCACCGAGAGCAGGAACAGCCCCTCGCCCTTGCGCTCGATGAACTTGGCGATCGAGGTGTCATCCCGGTGCGAGGCGATCAGGTTGAGGTGGAAGCCGTTGATCACCAGTTGCGAGCCGGTGAGGCCGGGAAAGGCGAAGTCTTCTTCCGCCAGCGCCACTGCGCGCACACCGAACATGGTCTCATACTTGGCGGTGGCGGCGGCCAGGTCGCGGACGGCGACGTTCACGCCGAAGATCCCCTTGATCATTCATGGTCTCCTTGCGGGGTGGATGGGAAACTTGCGGGCGCGACCGTCCCCGACCTGTCGCGCCCGAAACGCGATCAGCTTGCCTTGCACCCGCGGGCGGGATCGGCGAGGGCTTTCGCGGCGACGTCGAGCACGACCTCCTGACCGCCTTTGACTTGACGCAAATAGATGTTCTGCACCGGATTGTGGGCCTTGGAGAGGG
>JAVBXM010000190.1 GCA_030824585.1 Phaeospirillum sp.
AGGGGATCGGACACGCTCTTGCCCAGCATCTGGAAGCCGGCGCAGATGCCCAGCACGCGGCCGCCCCGGCGGGCATGGGCCTTGATGTCGATATCCCAGCCCTGGGCCCGCAGGAAAGCCAGGTCGGCGATGGTGGATTTCGAGCCGGGCAGGATGATCAGATCGGCGTCCAGCGGCAGCGGCCGCCCCGGCTCCACCATGTCCAGGCTGACCCCCGGCTCGGCGGCCAGCGGGTCGAAATCGTCGAAATTGGCGATGCGCGCGAGACGCGGCACGGCGATCCTCGATCCGCCGCCTCCCGCCTTCCCTTTGCCCAGCGAGGCGGAATCCTCGGCCGGCAGCAGGGCGGCCTCGGTGAACCAGGGAACGATGCCCAGGCAATCCAGCCCGGTCTTGCCCCGGATGATGTCGAGAGCCGGGATGAACAGCGCCGGGTCGCCGCGAAAGCGGTTGATGACATAGCCCCGCAGCCTCGCCCGCTCGGCCTCGGGCAGGATGGCCCAGGTGCCGACGATGCTGGCGATCACGCCGCCCCGGTCGATATCGGCCACCAGCACCACGGGCAGATCGGCGGCCTCGGCGAAGCCCATGTTGGCGATGTCGGCGGCGCGCAGGTTCACTTCCGCCGCGCTGCCCGCCCCTTCCACCACCATCAGGCCGGCGGCGGCGGCAAGGCGGCCATAGCTTTCCAGCACGCGCGGCAGCAAGGTGGGCTTCAAGGCGTGGTAGTCGCGCGCCGTGGCGCTGGCCACCACCTGTCCCTGCACCACCACCTGGGCGCCGGTCTCGCTTTGCGGCTTCAGCAGCACCGGGTTCATGTCCGAGCAGGGCTCCACCCCCGCCGCCCGGGCCTGCAGCGCCTGGGCGCGGCCGATCTCGCCGCCATCGGCGGTGACGGCGGCGTTGTTGGACATGTTCTGCGGCTTGAACGGGCGGACCGCGAGGCCCTGGCGCGCGAACAGCCGGCACAGGCCGGCCGCCAGCAGCGACTTGCCCACGTCCGAGCCGGTGCCTTGCAGCATGAGGGCGGGTGTCTTGCTCATGGCCCGGACTGTCGCAGACCAGACGCATGGGAGCAAGACGCGAGCAAGGGTTGTCTCTTTCGCCCCGATCACGATATGACGGGGCAATGGGTACCGCCTTTCTCCTCCACATCAACGGCCGCTCGCTGCCGGTCGCCGTCAAGCGCTCGGGCCGGGCGCGCAACATGAGCCTGCGCCTCGACCCCGGCGGCGGGTCGGTGGTGGTGGTGTTGCCCGACGGCGTGCCGGAGCGCGAGGCCGAGCGCTTCGCCCATCGCCAGGCCGCCTGGATCGAAAGCCGCCTCGCGGTGCTGCCCGGCCCCGTTCCCTTCGCCGACGGGGGCGAGGTTCCGTTGCTCGGCGTGGCCCATCTGATCCGTCACGAGCCCCAGGCCCGGCGCGGCGTCTGGGCGGAAGCCGGCCTGATCCACGTTTCCGGCCAGCCCGAGCACCTGCCCCGCCGGGTGGAAGAGTTCCTGCGCGGCGAGGCCCGCGTGGTGATGGGCCACCATTCCCGCCAGTTGGCCGCCGAACTGGGGCGCAAGCCGGGCCGGGTCACGGTGCGCGACACCACGTCGCGCTGGGGCAGTTGCTCGGCGCGGGGCGACCTGTCGTTCTCGTGGCGGCTGGTGCTGGCGCCCGATTTCGTCGGCCGCTATGTGGCCGCCCACGAGGTCGCCCATCTGGCCGAGATGAATCACGGCCCCGATTTCTGGGCGCTGGTCGACGGACTGGTCGGCGACAGCAAGACGCCGCGCGCCTGGCTGAAGCGCCATGGACCACAACTGCACCGTTACGGGGGAGCGGCATGACGTTGCCCGTTCCTCCGCGCCATTCCGGGCGCAAGCGGGGAATCTCCGCCTGGAATGCCGGTTCCGTTTCGAAAAAAAGCCGGAGCAGGACGGAATCCCTCCTCCCGACCGTCGTCGGGATGACAAATTTCGCAGGGGAAACCATTGAGTAATGTAACGCCATTGCGGCGCATGGCGGTGCTGCTGACCCTTCTGGTGGCCTTCGGCCCGGTCTGCACCGATCTCTATCTCGCCTCGCTGCCCGACATGGCCCGCGACCTCGCCACCACCACCACCATGGTGCAGATGACGCTGTCGGCCTTCGTCGGCGGCTTCGCGGTGATGCAACTGGTCTATGGTCCGCTGTCCGACCGTTTCGGGCGGCGGCCGCTGATCCTGGGCGGCATCGGCATCTATGTGGCGGCCAGCCTCTATTGCGTCGTCGCCCCCACCGTCGAGACGCTGATCGCCGGGCGGTTCTTCCAGGCGGTCGGCGCCTGCTGCGGCCCGGTGCTGGGCCGCGCCGTGGTGCGCGACCTGTTCAGCCGCGAGCAGGCGGCCAAGGTGATGA
This sequence comes from Phaeospirillum sp., assembly GCA_030824585.1. Lineage (GTDB taxonomy): Bacteria > Pseudomonadota > Alphaproteobacteria > Rhodospirillales > Magnetospirillaceae > Phaeospirillum. The sequence goes on from JAVBXM010000190.1 coordinate 2,385, forward strand.
GCTACATGGCCTCGGCCATGGCGCTGGCGCCCCTGGTGGCGCCCACCATCGGCGGCTGGTTCCACACCTGGTTCGGCTGGCGCTCCAATTTCGTGCTGCTGGCCCTGTTCGGCATCGCCCTGCAGGCGCTGGTCTGGCGCATGCTGGCCGAGACCAACCACCACAAGGATTCCCAGGCCCTCAATCTGGGCCGCATGCTCGAGAACTACCACGAGCTGCTGACCCACCGCCTGTTCCTCGGCTACGTGCTGACCATGACGGCGGCGTTCGGCGGGCTGTTCAGCTTCATCTCCGCCTCCAGCTTCGTGCTGATCGACGTCATGGGCATGGAACCGCGCTTCTTCGGCCTGGCCTTCTCGCTGGCCTCGGCGGGCTATGTGATGGGCGGCTTCGCCGGGGCCAAGCTGACCCACCGCTTCGGCATCGAGCGCATGGTGGGGGTCGGCACCATCGGCTGCGCCGTCACCGGCCTCATCCTGGCCGCCCTGGTATGGTCGGGGCTGGCCCGGCCGGGCGGAATGGCCGGCATCGTCATGATCATGGGCTCGGTGATGGCCTTCTTCGCCTCCTGCGCCCTGGTGCTGCCCAACGCCACCGCCGGGGCCATCGCCCCCTTCCCGCGCGCGGCGGGGGCCGCCTCGTCGGCCATGGGCTTCATCCAGATGAGCGGCGGCGCCGTGGCCGGCTGGCTGGTGGGACGGCTCTACGACGGCTCGGCGCGGCCGCTGGCCGCCATGATGGCGGTGATGGGGCTGGCGGCGCTGCTGGTCTATCTCAGGGTGGTGCGGCCGGCAGCCAGACGGTGAAGGTCGAGCCCTCGCCCACCCGGCTGTCGATGGAAAGCCAGCCGCGGTGGCGGTTGACGATATGCTTGACGATGGCCAGTCCCAATCCGGTGCCGCCCATCTTGCGCGAGCGGGCGGTGTCCACCCGGTAGAAGCGCTCGGTCAGGCGGGGCAGGTGCTCGGGCGGAATGCCCTCGCCGTGATCCCTCACCGCCACCCGAACCACCGGACCGGCCCTGAGCGCGCTCCCCGCCCCGGGGGGCAGGGACTCGGCCAGGGTGACGCTCACCTCCACCGAGGTCCCGTCGTTGCCGTACTTCACGGCATTGTCCATCAGGTTCTGAAGCAATTGGGCCAGTTGGTCGGGCTGGCCGGTCACCTGGGGCAGGCCGGCGGCGACGTCGAGCACCAGTTCCATGCCGCGCGGGCCGACCAGGGGCTTGAGCGCCTCGGCGGTGCTGGTCGCCAGACGGGCCAGGTCCACCCTCTGGTTGGGCGGCGTGTGTTCGTCCAGCTCGATGCGCGACAGGGACAGCAGGTCGGCGACCAGCCGGCTCATGCGCCCCGATTGCTCGGCCATGATCCCCAAGAACTTCTCCCGCGCCTCCTCGTCGTCGCGGGCCGGGCCCTGCAGGGTCTCGATGAACCCCGACAGGGCCGCGAGCGGAGTGCGCAGCTCGTGGCTGGCATTGGCGACGAAATCGGCGCGCATGCGCTCCATGGCCCGGATGGCGGTCAGTTCGTGCAGGGTCAGCAGGGCGATGGCCGCCTCGAAGGCCGGCTGGCCGTCCAGGCGGTCGACCCGTGCCGCGAAGGCGCGTTCCACCGGAATGGCCTGGATGAACTCGCACTCGCGGGACGACGCGGCCCCCGACAGCACAGCCTGCACCGCCTCGGTCACCAGGGGATCGCGCAGCACGGCGGCCAGATCGCTGCCCGCCGGATCGCGGCCGAACAGCCGCGTGGCCGCCCGGTTGGCCCGCACCACGCGGCGGGCGGAATCCAGCAGCAGCAGCGGGTCGGGCAGGGTCTCCAGCAGGCTGGCGTTCCAGCGGGCGGTCTCGGCCAGTTCGGCGGAGCGTTGCTGCCACAGCCGGCGCAGCGCCGCCACCGAGGCGGCGATCTCGGCCAGCACCATGCCGTCCTTGCCCGGCGCGGTGGCGATGTCGCCGCCATGGGCCAGGGTGCGTATCCAATTGGCCAGCCCCGACAGCTCGCCCAGATGCGAGCGCACCAGCGGCAGCAGCAGCGAGGTCACCATCACCCAGGTCCCGAGCGCCGGCCACACGTCCAGCCGTCCGGCCCCGGCCAGCACCACCAGCATGATGGCGGTGGGGCTGGACAGGAACAGGGCGAACAGCAGGACGCGCCCGGTGGTGACCGTTCCCCGGCTCACGTCCGCCCCGGATCAGCGAAGCGCGTCATGACAGGCCAGCACCGCCATGTTGACGATATCGTTGGCGGTGGCATCCATGGAGGTGATCTGCACCGGCTTGGACAACCCCACCAGGATGGGGCCGATAACGCTGACCCCGCCCAATTTCTGCAGCAGCTTCGACGCGATGGTCGCCGAATACAGGCCGGGCATCACCAGCACGTTGGCCGGCTCCTTCAGGCGGCAGAACGGGAAGTGGCTCAGCAATTCCGGGTCCAGCGCCACGTCGGCGGCCATCTCGCCGTCATAGTCGAAATCCACCTTGCGGGCGTCCAGCAGGCTGACCGCCTCGCGCATGCGGTCCGAACGCTCGGAGCTGGGATTGCCGAAATTGGAATAGCTGATCATGGCGACGCGCGGCTCGTGGCCCATCTGGCGGGCCTTTTGCGCCGTCTGCACCGCGATGTCGGCCAGTTGCTCCGGCGTCGGCGTCTCCATCACCGTGGTGTCGGCGACAAAGACCAGCTTGCCCTTGACCACGAACACCGTCATGCCGAACAGCAGCTCGCCCGGCGCGGGGTCGATGACCCTCTTGATCTCCTCGAAGGCCTGCCAGTAATTGCGGGTCAGGCCGGTGACCATGGCATCGGCGTCGCCCGCCTGCACCATCAGGGAGCCGAAGACGTTGCGTTCCTGGTTGACCTGGCGCTGCACGTCGCGATACAGCGCGCCCCGGCGCTGCAGCCGCTTGTACAGCATGTCGGTATAGGCCTTGGTGCGGGGCGAAATCCGCGAATTGATGATCTCGAGGGATTCGGCGGCCGGCAGGCCGATATTCTTCATGGTCTCGCGGATGCGCTCCTCGCGTCCCAGCAAGATGGGGTGGCCGAGGCCGGCGTTGGAGAACGCCACGGCGGCGCGGATCTGCTTTTCCTCCTCGCCCTCGGCGAACACCACCCGCTTGGGGTTGGCCTTGACCGCCTCGGTGATGGCCTGCATGCCGGCGCTGGCCGGATCGAGGCGGGCCGACAGCTCGCGCTTGTAGGCGCTCATGTCGATGATCGGCTTTCGCGCCACTCCGGAATCCATGGCCGCCTTGGCCACGGCCGGCGGGATGGACGAGATCAGGCGCGGATCGAACGGCACCGGGATGATGTAGTCGGGGCCGTAGCGCAGCCGGCGGCCGGAATAGGCGGCGTCCACCTCGTCGGGCACGTCCTCGCGGGCCAGGGCGGCGATGGCCTTGGCGGCGGCGATCTTCATGGTCTCGTTGATGGTGCTGGCCCGCACGTCCAGCGCGCCCCTGAAGATGTAGGGAAAGCCCAGAACATTGTTGATCTGGTTGGGATAGTCGGACCGCCCGGTGGCGACGATGGCGTCGGAGCGCACCATTTTGACCTCTTCCGGGGTGATCTCGGGATCGGGATTGGCCATGGCGAAGATGATCGGCCGGGGCGCCATGGACGCCACCATCTCGGGCGTCACCGCGCCCTTGGCCGACAGGCCGTAGAACACGTCGGCACCGTCCAGCGCCTCGGCCAGGGTGCGGGCCTTGGTGGGCACGGCGTGGGCCGACTTCCACTGGTTCATGCCCTCGGTGCGGCCCTGGTAGATGACGCCCTTGGTGTCGCACAGGATGACGTTCTCGTGGCGGACGCCCATGGCCTTGGCCAGCTCGATGCAGGCGATGCCCGCCGCGCCGGCGCCGTTGACCACCACCTTGACCGAGGCCATGTCGCGCCCGGTGAGGTCGAGGGAATTGATCAGCCCGGCCGCCGAGATGATCGCCGTGCCGTGCTGGTCGTCATGGAACACCGGAATGGGCATCAGCTCGCGCAGCCGCTGCTCGATGATGAAGCATTCCGGCGCCTTGATGTCCTCGAGATTGATGCCGCCGAAGCTGGGGCCGAGATAGCGCACGGCGGCGATGAACTCGTCCACGTCGCGGGTGTCGACCTCGAGGTCGATGGAATCCACGTCGGCGAAGCGCTTGAACAGCACCGCCTTGCCTTCCATCACCGGCTTGCTGGCCAGGGCGCCAAGGTCGCCGAGACCCAGAACGGCGGTGCCGTTGGAGATCACCGCCACCAGATTGCCCTTGGCGGTGTAGTCGTAGGCCAGGGCCGGGTCGCGGGCGATGTGCAGGCAGGGAAAGGCGACGCCCGGCGAATAGGCCAGGGACAGGTCGCGCTGGGTGGCCAGCGGCTTGGTGGGAACCACCTCGATCTTGCCCGGACGGCCCGAGGCGTGCATCAGGAGGGTATCGCGCTCCAGGGCGTCGGTGCCCTTGGAATCGGCATTGCGCGACGTCTCGGAGTGGAAATTGCTGGCCATGTGAGTCTGGTGCCCCTGCTTTTATCTTTAGTGACGAGTGCCCTTGGCGCGCTCGAAGATGTGGATGTTGGCGCCGCCGGCATCGGCCAGCAGGGCGCGGACCTTGGTCTCCTCGTCCGAGGAATCGGTGCTGACCCACAAGATCACGCTGCCGGCCGCCAGGGCGCGGGCGAATCCGTCTGAATCGGGAATGGCCGCGACCTCGTCGAGCACTTCCTTGAGCGCCACGCCGCCGACCCCGGCCGCCACCAGCCCGGCGATCACCGCGCCCACCGGACCGGCGGCGAGCGCGATCAGGCCGGCGGCCACCAGGGGGCCTTCGTATTTGAGATCGCCCACCAGGGCCACCAGGCCGTCGCGCCACTTGCGCGCCTTGGCCCCGGAGGCGCCCTCGGCGGCATCCAGGGAATCGTGGGAGGTGAGCACCGACAGCTTGTCGCGGCCGAAGCCCTCGGCCAGCAGGGCGGACACGGCGGCCTCGAAATGGGTGCGGTCGGCGAAGGTACCCACCACTTCACGGAGGGCACCGGGGCGGGGTTTCAGGGCGGCGGTCATGGGGATTCTCCTCGTCTCGACCTTGGATATCCATTGTGCTCCAAGACCGGGACTCTGCATAGGGGGGCGGGAGCGAAATCAGCGGGACAGCTCAGCCCGTGCGGCATGTTCCAGAGCGGGCAGTTGCTCGCGGATCACGTTCTCCACCACCGAACGGGCTCCACCACCGACGGGTCGATGCCGCCCAGATAGCCGTGAACCAGGATATTGCGGAACCCGGCGATCCGCTCCCAGGGAATGGCCGGATGGCGCGCCTTGATCTCGTCGGGCAGGCGCTGGGTCGCCTCGCTGACGGTCTGCAGGTTCCTCAAGATGGCGTCATAGGCCATCCCGTCGCGGTCCAGCCGCCCGCCGCCCACCGCCGCATAGCGCTCGATCCTGGCGATGCCCTCGGCGATATGCAGCAGGTAGAGACGGGCGTCCTTCATGGCAACGGGCGGGCCTCGGCCAGAACCCTGTCACGGATGGACCAGTGAAGAGATTTCTCGCTCACCACATCCACATGGCGCCCAAGAAGACGTTCGACCTCCTGCTGGAAGCCGACCCAGTCGGTGAGACTGGCCGAAGCGCTCCAGGTGACCAGCAGGTCGATGTCGCTGTTCTCGCCATCGTCGCCACGCGCCGCCGAACCAAAGACCCGCACGTCGCCGGCCCCGAAACTCTCGGCCAGATGCAGGATCTCGTTCCGGTGATCGCGAAGACTGGCTAGCGCACCCATGACCATGACCCGGTCCGCTGATGGATCGGCCCGCATTATCGCACGGTGCGGGGTCGGGAGAAAGGGGCTAGCCCTTGCCTCCATCGGCTCCCATGTTACTGTGCCCCCGGTTTTCCCTTCGCAGCGATTGACCAGCCGTGACCGTCGAGACGCCCGCCATTCCTGACGACGCCACCCCCATGATGGCCCAGTACCTGACCATCAAGCGGACCCATCCCGATTGCCTGCTGTTCTACCGCATGGGCGATTTCTACGAGCTGTTCTTCGACGACGCGGTCAAGGCCTCGGCGGCGCTGGACATCGCGCTGACCAAGCGGGGCAAGCATGCCGGCGAGGACATCGCCATGTGCGGCGTGCCGGTCCGCGCCTACGAGGCCTATCTCGCCAAGCTGGTGCGGTCGGGCTTCAAGGTGGCCATCGGCGAGCAGATGGAAGACCCGGCCGAGGCCAAGAAGCGCGGCTCCAAATCGGTGGTGGCCCGCGACGTGGTGCGCGTCATCACGGCGGGCACGCTCACCGAGGACACCCTGCTCGACGCGCGCTCCCACAATTACCTGGCGGCGGTGGCCGAGGCGCAGGGCACCATGGGCCTGGCCTGGGTGGACGTGTCGACCGGCGACTTCGCCATGCAGGCCATCGCGCCCAAGACCCTGTCGGCCGCTCTGGCCCGCCTGTCGCCGGGCGAATTGCTGGTTTCCGACCGCCTGTTGGGCAATGCCGAGTTTCATGACGTGTGGGCCGAGTGGAGGAACGTGCTTTCGCCGCTACCCACCGCCCGCTTCGATTCCGAGAATTCCCGGCGGCGGCTGGAGGCCCTGTACGGCGTCGGCGCCCTGGACGGCTTCGGCGCCTTCACCCGGGCCGAACTGGCGGCCGGCGGCGCCCTGGTGGATTACGTCGAGCTGACCCAAAAGGGCAAGCTGCCCCGCCTGTCGCCGCCCAGGCGCCTGGCCGAGGGCGCGGTGATGGAGATCGACGCCGCCACCCGGCGCAACCTGGAACTGGCCGAGACCCTGTCGGGCGAGCGCAAGGGCTCGCTGCTCGCCACCATCGACCGCACCGTCACCGGAGCCGGGGCGCGGCTGCTGGCCGCCCAGTTGGCGGCGCCGCTGACCGATCCCCACGCCATCGAATGGCGGCTCGACATGGTGGGCTTCTTCGTCGAGCACGAGAGCGTGCGGGCCGAATTGCGCGAGACCCTGCGCCGCTGCCCCGACGTGGAGAGGGCGCTTTCGCGCCTCTCCCTCGGCCGCGGCGGCCCCCGCGACCTCGCCAATGTCCGGGATGCCCTGGCCGAGGTGCCCAACCTGCGCACCCTGGTCACCCAGCCGCATCTGGACACGCCCCCCGGCATCGCCCAATGCGCCCGCGAACTGGGCGAGCATTCCGCCCTGGTCGACCGCCTCGACCGGGCGCTCGCCCCCGATCTGCCGCTCAACGCGCGCGACGGCGGATTCATCGCGGCCGGCTACCACGACGGCCTGGACGAGCTGAAGACGCTGCGCACCGAAAGCCACGGCCTGCTGATGCGCCTGGAAAAGCGCTACCAGGACGGGACCGGGATCGCCTCGCTCAAGATCCGCCACAACAACATCATCGGCCACCATATCGAAGTGCCGGCCAAGCAGGCCGACCGGCTGGGTGAGGGCTATATCCACCGCCAGACCATGGCCAACGCGGCGCGCTACACCACCACCGAGCTGATCGAGCTGGCCGGCAAGATCACCGGCGCCGCCGACCGCGCCCTGGCGCTGGAGATGGAATTGCTGGCCGACCTGATCGGCGAGGTGACGGGCCACGCCGCCGGGATCGCCCTGGCGGCGTCCGCCCTGGCCGGCCTCGACTGCGCCGCCGCGCTGGGCGAGATGGCCTCGGCGGGACGCTGGTCGCGGCCCAGGATCGACGACGGCACCGCCTTCGACATCAAGGGCGCCCGCCACCCGGTGGTGGAGGCGGCGCTGGAGGCCGCCCATTCCGGCCCCTTCGTCGCCAACGACTGCGATCTGGCCGACCCCCAGAGGCTATGGCTGATCACCGGCCCCAACATGGCGGGTAAGTCCACCTTTCTGCGCCAGAACGCGGTGATCGCCATCCTGGCCCAGATGGGCTCGTTCGTACCGGCGGAAACGGCGCATATCGGCGTTGTCGACCGCCTGTTCTCCCGCGTCGGCGCCGCCGACGACCTGGCGCGCGGCCGCTCCACCTTCATGGTGGAAATGGTGGAGACCGCCGCCATCCTCAATCAGGCCGGGCCGCGCGCCCTGGTGATCCTCGACGAGATCGGGCGCGGCACCGCCACCTTCGACGGCCTGTCCATCGCCTGGGCGGTGGTCGAGCACCTGCACGAGGTCAACCGCTGCCGCGCCCTGTTCGCCACCCACTACCACGAACTGACGCGGCTGACCTCGCGCCTTTCGGCGCTGTCGTGCCACATGATGCGGGTCAAGGAATGGCAGGGCGACGTGGTGTTCCTGCACGAGGTGGGAGCCGGCGCCGCCGACCGTTCCTACGGCATCCACGTGGCGCGTCTGGCCGGGCTGCCGGGCGCCGTGCTGACCCGCGCCGAGGAGGTGCTGGGCATCTTGGAGAAGTCGGATCAGGCCTCGGGCATGGCGCGGCTCGCCGACGACCTGCCGCTGTTCGCGGCGCTGGCCAGGCCCAAGCCGGCCGCCGCCGCTCCGGTTCCCCAGGATTCGGCCCTGGAACAGGCCCTGAAAGCGGTCAATCCCGACGACCTGACGGCGCGGCAGGCGCTGGATCTGGTCTACGAGTTGAGGCGGCTGTTGTAAAAGCGGACGGGACGCCCGCGCTCCATGCAATCCTCGGAGCGCGGGCATCTTGCCCGCTTCTACGTCCGCAGGCCCGCCTGCCGCAGCGAGCGGTCGATCCAGGCGCGGCCCAGCTTCTCCCAGGTGGAGTTCTGGCCCAGGCGCTCGGCCAGACTGACGAAATCCACCTTGTCCAGGGGCTGGTCCTGGTCGAAGCAGGTGAACACCACCTTCTCCTCGCCGGTGACCGGGTCCTTGTGCTTTTGCAGGCACTGGGCGCAGACCTCCTTCAGCATGCATTGCATGGGCGAGTTGATGGAGCCGATGCCCTGATGCTCGCGCTTGAGGAAGGGGGCGAGGCGGTCATGGCGGGCCTTGGCCACCGCCGCCATCATGCGGTCCGAGCCGATGGCGATGATGCGGTCCACGTCGGTGATGGGGATGGCCTGTCCGCCCAAACGGCCCTCGCCATAGGCCACCATGGCCTCGACGATGTTGCCGACGAAGGCGCGGTCCTGGGGGCGGCCGGGGGCGAAGGCCTCGCCGCCGTCCACGCACCATATGACCACGTCGGCGGCGGCCTCGATGTCGGCGACCTTGAAGCGGTCGCGGGCGTTCTTGTAGCCGGCGAAGTACAGCACCCTGGAGCCCTTCTGGCGAAAGGCGGCGCCGATGGAGAACAGCACGGCGTTGCCCAGGCCGCCGCCGGCCAGCAGCACGGTTTCCGAGCCGCACACATGGGTCGGTGCGCCGGTCGGCCCCATCAGCACCACCGGCTCGCCGGGGGTGAGGTGGGCGCACAAATCCGACGAGCCGCCCATTTCCAGGACGATCAGCCCGACCAGCCCCTGCTCCTTGTCCACCCAGGCGCCGGTCAGCGCCAGGCCCTCCATGGCCAGCGAGGTGTCGCCCACCTTGCGGGCCAGCATCTCGAAGTTCTGCAGGCGGAAGAACTGGCCGGGACGGAAAGCCTGCGCCGCCGCCGGGGCCTTGATCACCACCTCGATGATGGTCGGCGTCAGGCGGTTGACCGCATGGACCCGGGCCCGCAGCCGGTCGTTGAGGGTCTCGAACAGCCTGGCCGCCGGCACCGGATTGGCTGGCCGCCGCTCCATGGCGCGGGTCACCACCGGGTGGCCCTGCTTGGCCGAGGCCATGGCCGAGACCACGTTGCCGGCATAGGACGGATGCAGGTCGCCGAAGAAGCTGACGGTGCGGTCGTGGCCGTCGATATGCATCAGCACGTGGACGGCGCCCGGCTTGGTGCTGCGGTCGGGGCTGACCGTCCGTCCGTCCTCGTCCACCGCCTGGAAGTACTTGCCGTCCAGGTGGATGCCCTTGGCCTCGCGGGCCGGGGTGGTGTTGGGCACGGTGCCCGCCGCCACCAGGACGGAACGGGCCGGCAGCCGGTGCGGCTGGCCGTCGCGGTCCTTGAGCTGGAGCCCAAAGGCCGCGCCGAAATCGTCGGTCTCCACCGCCACCGGGGTCATGCCCTCGAGGAAGCGGATGCCTTCCTCCAGCGCCTTGGAGATTTCCTCGTGGTTGCGATAGGCCGGGCTGTCGGTCAGGCCCCGGCGATAGACCACGCTGGCCCCGCCCCAGGATTGCAGCAGCTCCAGAATGCGCGGGGCGCGCCCCTCGGCGCTGGCGGCGCGGCGTTCGGCGCGGATGGCCTCGGCGTGGGCGATGAACTCGTCGGCGGTGGCGTGTTCTTCCTCGGACCAGTGGGCGCGCACCGCGTGCTCGCCCTTTTCCGCCACCAGCAACTCATGGCGCGACAGGAACTTTTCCACCTGGATGGGGTAATAGGCCATGGCCTCGGTGCAGGTATCGATGGCGGTCAATCCGCCGCCGATCACCACCACCGGCAACCGCAATTGCAGGTTGGCGAGCGAACCCTTGCGGGCCGCTCCGGTAAGCTGCAGCGCCATCAGGAAGTCCGAGGCCTGCCGCACGCCCTTGGCCAGGCCGCCGGGCATGTCGAGGATGGTGGGCTTGCCGGCGCCGGTGGCTAGGGCCACGTGGTCGAAGCCCAGCTCGAACGCCTCGTCCAGGGTCAGGTTGCCGCCGAAGCGCACGCCGCCGAACAGGGCGAACTCGCTCCGGCGCTCCAGCAGCAGGCGGATGACGTCGAGGAAATTCTTGTCCCAGCGCACGGTGATGCCGTACTCGGCGACGCCGCCGAAGCCGCCCATGACGCGCTCGCCCAGCGGCTGCCACAGGGAGCGGATGTCGCGGATGGGGCGGAACGGCACCCGCTTGCCCACGGCGTCGACGCCCGACAGGTCCGAGGCCAGCGGCTCGATCTTCAGCCCGTCCACCGCCACCACGGCGTGGCCGTCCTGCATCAGGTGGTGCGACAGGGTGTAGCCGGCGGGGCCCATGCCCACCACCAGCACCTTGCGGCCCGAATCGGGGCGGGGCAGCGGGCGGCGGATATTGGCCGGGTTCCAGCGGGTCAGCAGGGAATAGATCTCGAAGCCCCAGGGCAGCTCCAGCACGTCCTTCAGCGTCCGGGTCTCGGCCTCGGGCACGTTGACGGGATCGCGGTTCTGGTTCTGGTAGACGCAGGCGGTCATGCAGTCGTTGCAGATGCGGTGACCGGTGCCGGCCGCCATGGGATTGTCCACGACGATGATGGCCAGGGCGGCCAGGGCATGGCCGGCGGCCTTGGCCTCGTGCATCTCGGAGATCTTCTCCTCGAGCGGACAGCCCTCCATGGCGACGCCCAGGGGATTGTTCTGGGTCTCGCCGGTCTTCTTGTCCTTCATGCCCTTGGAGCACGAATCGCGGCCCTGGTGATGGCAGAGGATGCAGTAGTTGATCTCGTCCAGCGCGCCCTTCAGATCGGTGCCGGCATCGGTGAGGTTGAAGCCCTCGCGGCGGCGCAGCCGCCCGGCCTCGAATTCCAGGACGGGCACCCCGCACAGTTCGCCCTTCACCACCGGCACCTGATGCAGGGGATCGTGCTTGGCCGGCACCTTGAAGAGGACGCCGTGGGGATGGTAGGCGCTTTGGTTGGCGGCCACCTTGGCGGCGGCCAGACGGACGGCCAGCCTCAACTCGTCGGCATGGGCGGCCTCGTCGTCCATCCAGGCCAGGACCCGCTTGGCGAAACCGGCTTCCGAGAAGGGCTCGCCCACCTTCAGCGCGTATTCCATCTCGAGCGCATGGGCGTCCAGGGTGGCGGCCTCGTCCGGCTTGATCTCCTTGAGCGCCCGGCGTTGCACGAACAGGCGCTTGGCCTGGTAAAGCGGCGCCAGGGCGTCCTGGCGGGCCCTCAGCTCGCCCGTCGCGGCGCGGATGGCGAACAGTTCGGCCAGGAAGTCGTCCAGATGGGGCGCCAGCTCGACCAGCAGCGCCGATTCGTCCTTGGGGCCGAGCGCGGCGGGCTCGGCGCGGGCGGCCGCGAGGCGGGCGGCCAGGGCGCCATCGGCGGCGGCCAGGGCGGCGAGAAAGGCGCGATCCACCCGCTCCAGGCCGGAGCGTTCGTACAGATCGTTGAAGGAAAGGCCATGCCCAAGGGCCGGATGCGTCATGTCCACACTCATCGTTTGAATAGCCTCGAGATCAGCGGATACCCCCACTCGTCAACCTCATATGGCATTGTGTAGAATTGTTCACAACGACAAAATTTTTGTGGTGAATTGGGGTAACTCCTCATTAACGCGAAGAAGGATAGCATCCTCGGGGGAGCGGGTTGCAGGACGGACAGGATGGATCATCCCGTGGAGAAGCCGGCGACCGCCGAGGAGCAGGAGGCACTGTTCCAGGCCATCATCTTGAAAATGCCCGGCGTGGCCGATCCGGCCAAGCTGGAGCAGCTTACCATGCTCGCCCTCGATCTGATGCTGCGCCGTCCCTACGACAGGGACCTGCGCGAGGCCCTGCGGCACCGGGTCCGCGACGTCATCGCCGAGGTCAAGCCCGGCCATACCCCCGATGTCGTGCGCAACGAGATGCGCTTCGCGGCGCGCGGCTGCATCGAGGTGCTGCGCGCCGCCAAGGAACAGCGCCTGCCGCGCTCGGTCACCGACAACTGGGCCCAGTCCAAGGACGGCAAGTTCCACCCCCACCACCATCACAACGAGGAGGAGGAGAAGGCGGAAGGGCGCGGCCTGCTGGTGGCCGGCGCGGCGCTGGTCGCCCTGATCCTCACGGTGGGCGGCTATATCCTGTGGAGCCGGTCCCAGACGCCGGCCGAGAATACCGGCAGCGAAACCGACCGCTTCGTCGCCCAGATGATCGAGTCCAGCCAGGGCAACGCGCCGCCGTCCCACATCTTCGGCGGCGCCATCCGGGTCACTTCCATGAACGGCGTGCCGGTGGTCATCGCCGAGCGCGTCCCGACCCGCATCTGTTCGGCCTCGGGCATGAAGCTGGTCAAGAAGGGATTGCTCAGCGTCAACGGCATCACCCCTTCCCGGGTGTCGTCGGCGATCATCACCGAATTGTGCAACAAGGACGGGAGCAGCGATGCGACGCTCATGTGGGCGCCCAAGTAGCCTCCTCGTCCTGATGGCGTCCCTGTTGTGGACGGCCGCCGCCCTCGCCGGGACCAGCCTGTCTGGCCATGCCGAGCAAGGCGGGCTGATGGTCGGCGGCACCGAGCCGGGCGCCCGGGTCAGCCTGGACGGCCGTTCCGTGCCGGTGGACGGGCAGGGACGCTTCCTGCTGGGCTTCGGGCGCGACGCCGCCCCCACCGCCGAGCTGCTGGTCACGCTGCCCGACGGAAGCGAGGAAAGCCGCGCCCTGGCGGTATCGCGCCGCGACTGGCCGGTCCAACGCATCGAAGGCCTGCCGCGCGACAAGACCGAGCCCGACGCCGCCTCGCTGGCCCGGCTGAAGGCCGAGACCGCCATGGTCCGCGCCATCCGCGACCGCGTCACCCTGGACGCCCGGGCCCTGGGCGGCGACGGATTGCTGCGCCCCGCCGACGGCACGGTCTCGGGCGTGTTCGGCAGCCAGCGGGTCTATAACGGCATCGGCGGCGCCCCCCATTCCGGCCTGGACATCGCCGCCCCGGCCGGCGCCCCGGTCTTCGCCACCGCCGACGGGACCGTGGTGCTGGCGGCGCCCGACCTGTTCCTGACCGGGCGCACCGTGATGATCGACCACGGGCTGGGACTGATCTCCAGCTACGCCCATCTGTCGCGACTGGACGTGGCCGCCGGGATGATGGTGCGCAAGGGCGAGCGGATCGGCGCCGTCGGCGCCACCGGGCTGGCGACCGGCGCCCATCTGCACTGGGGCATGTCCTGGCTGGAGGTGCGCCTCGATCCCGAAGCGGTGGAAAATACCCTGCGCGGCCTATACGTCAGTATAGGTGATGCGACAAGGAGGTAGATTTATTATTCCTTCGTATGATAAATGACCCCAATGAAGAGGCTTTGGGGGGACGCCATGCGTACGCGCCTGGCCGCCATCGGCGAAGACCACGCCCTTGGCGACGACACTCTCGACCAGTTGGAGGGCGAGGCTCTGGTGATCCTGGAGCATCCCGACCATTACATGGCGGCCACCGTCGCCATGGCGCGCTCGTCGCTGGAGCTTATCCAGCGCCTGCGCCGCCGGAAGCTCGGCCCAACCGCCCGGGTCGCCTGAGCCTTTCCCTTCCCCGGAACATGGCGTAATAATCCCGCCTCCCGCTTTTGCCCGTTCCGAGGTCGCCATGAAGTCCCTGTGGTCCGATACCGATGCCGAGTCCTTCGTCGCGCGCTATGCCCTCCAGGGGGTGAACCGCGATCTGGCGCTGCGCGTCTACACCACCCGCCTGCTGGGCGGCGATCCCCGGCTGGTCTTGCACGGCGGCGGCAACACCTCGTGCAAGACCACGGTGACCGACCTGCTGGGCGAGGCGGTCGAGGTGCTGTGCGTCAAGGGCTCGGGCTGGGACATGGGCGACATCGAGCCGGCCGGCCTGCCCGCCGTGCGCCTCGCCCCGCTCTTGAAGCTGCGCAAGCTGGACAAGCTGTCCGATGAGGACATGGTGGATTACCAGCGCGGCAACCTGATGAACTCGGCCTCGCCCAATCCCTCGGTGGAGACGCTGCTGCACGGCTTCCTGCCGCACAAGTTCATCGACCACACCCATTCCACCGCCGTGCTGTCCCTGGTGGACCAGCCCGACGGCGAGGCCCTGGCCCGCGAGGTCTATGGCAAGCGCATGGGCTACGTGCCCTATATCATGCCGGGCTTCGCCCTGGCCAGGAAGGCGGCCGAAATCTACGAGCAGGACCCGTCGGTGGAAGGCCTGATCCTGGTCAAGCACGGCATCTTCACCTTCGCGGGCGATGCCAGGACCGCCTACGATCTGATGATCGAGATGGTCACCCTGGCCGAGCAGCGGCTGGAGAAGGGCCGCAAGGCCCTGGTCGCCGCCAAGGGCCTGCCCGGGCAGCCGGCGTCCCTGGCCGAGGTGGCGCCCATCCTGCGCGGCCTGCTGGCCGGAAACGGCAAGCGGCGGGTGCTGGACTTCCGCACCTCCGCCGCCATCCGCGCCTATGTGGACGGCGCCGAGGTGGGCCGCTATTCCCAGCAGGGCGTGGTCACCCCCGACCACACCATCCGCACCAAGAACTGGCCGGTGGTGCTGCCCGCCCCCGAGGCCGGCAAGCTGACCGGGTGGGCCGAGGGCGCCCAGGCGGCCATCGAGGCCTTCGAGGCCAAGTACCACGCCTATTTCAGCCGCAACAACCAGCGCCTGGGCGGCATCAAGACCGAGCTTGACCCCAAGCCCTGCGTCGCCCTGGTGCCCGGCCTCGGCCTGTTCGGCATCGGTGCGAGCGCCAAGGACGCCGCCATCGCCGCCGATATCGCGGTCAACACGGTGGAAAGCATCACCGACGCCGAGGCCATCGGCCGCTTCGAGCCGGTGGGCGAGGCCGATCTGTTCGACCTGGAATACTGGTCGCTGGAGCAGGCCAAGCTGGGCAAGGCCGCCGAGAAGCCCCTGGCCCGCCAGGTGGTGGTGGTCACCGGCGGCGGATCGGGAATCGGCGCCGCCACCGCCAAGGCCTTCGCGCGTGAGGGTGCCGAGGTCGCCGTGCTGGACCGTGACCCCGAGGCGGCGGCCACGGCGGCCACGGCCTGCGGCGGCAAGGCCGTCGGCCTGGCCTGCGACGTCACCGACCCGGCCAGTGTCCGCGCCGCCTTCGACCGCGTCGCCGAGCGTTTCGGCGGCGTGGACGTGGTGGTCAGCAATGCCGGCGCCGCCTGGCAGGGCGCGGTGGGCGAAGTGGAGGACGCCACGCTGCGCACCTCGTTCGAGCTGAACTTCTTCGGCCACCAGAGCGTGGCGCAGAACGCCGTGCGCGTCTTCAAGGCCCAGGGCACCGGCGGCGTGCTGCTGTTCAACGCCTCCAAGCAGGCGGTCAATCCGGGCAAGAATTTCGGCCCCTATGGATTGCCAAAGGCGGCAACCATGTTCCTGATGAAGCAATACGCCCTGGATTACGGCAAGGAGGGTATCCGCTCCAACGCCGTCAACGCCGACCGCATCCGCTCGGGCCTGCTCACCGACGAGATGATCAAGAGCCGCTCGTCGGCGCGCGGCCTGTCGGAGCGGGATTACATGGGCGGCAACCTGCTGGGCCAGGAAGTCACCGCCGAGGACGTGGCCGACGCCTTCCTGTGGCTGGCCAAGGCCTCCAAGGTCACCGCCTGCACCGTCACCGTGGACGGCGGCAATATCGAGGCGTCCCTGCGGTAGGTGTAGCCCAGACGAACGGGCTTGAGGGAAACGGCTCGGGCCGCTGAACCACGAAGGCGCAAAGGCACGAAGGAAAGAGAAGGAATTTGATTCTCTTCTTCGTGCTCCTTCGTGCCTCCGCGCCTTCGTGGTGAATCCGGTGATCCGGATCCTGAAACGTCAGCGCACCATGGGCAGGTCGCGCTTGATCCAGCCAGGGCCGGCGCCCGAGCCGGCCATGCCTTCCGAAACGTCGAGGATATGGGTGAAGCCGGCGTCGGACAGCGCCCTGGCGGTGGTGCCCGAACGGTTGCCGGTGCGGCAGATCAGGGCGATGGGGGCGTTGCGGTCGCCCTTGGCGGCGGCCAGCAGGTCGCGCACGAAGCCGGCCCCGCCCTCGGGGTGACGCATGGGAATCAGCTTGGCGCCGTCGGCCACCCCGGTCTGCTTCCATTCCTCGGGCTGGCGGATATCGACCAGCACCATCTCGCCCTTCTTCACCGCCTGCAGCGCGTCGGGCGCCGAGATGGCCTTGACCTCCGCCGCCAGGGCGGTTCCGGCCATCACCAGCCAAGCCGCCGTCACCATCATCAGGGAGCGCATCATATCCGCCTTCCGTTTGTTAAGGCGTCTCTAATACACTTTCCGCCGGGCCGTCATCAAGGCCAGCGCCTCCTCGCGGGTCCGCACCCCCAGTTCCAGCAGCAGCGGCGGTTCGAGCCCGCAGGCGGCAAGGGACGCCCGGTCGGCCAGCACCTGGGCGGCCTCGCCCTGGGCGATCACCCGCCCGCCCTGGAACAGCGCCACCCGGTCGGCGAAACCATAGGCCAGGTCCACCTCGTGGGTGGTGAACACCAAGGTGGTCCCCGCCCGGGCCAGACGGTCCAGGGCGGCCAGCAGGCGCCTGCCTCCCTGGTGGTCGAGGCCGGCCAGCGGCTCGTCCAGCAGCAGCACCTCGGGCTCCATGGCCAGGGCGCCGGCGATGGCCACCCGCTTCTTCTGGCCGAAGGACAGCATGTGGGTGGCGCGCCCGGCCAGATCGAGGATGCCCAGCGCATCCAGCGCCTGCTCCACCCGCTGGCGGGTCTCCGCCTCGGACAGGCCGAGATTGAGCGGCCCGAACGATACGTCCTCGGCCACCGTGGCGGCGAACAGCTGGTCGTCGGGTTCCTGCAGCACCAGCCCGACCCTTTTCCGCCAGCCGGTCAGCACCGCCCGCGAATACCCCATGGCCCCGCCGTCCAGCAGCACCGTGCCGGCGGCGGGCCTGAGCGTGCCGTTGAGATGCAGCAGCAAGGTGGTCTTGCCCGCCCCGTTGGGGCCCAGCACCGCCAGCCGCCGCCCCCGCTCCACCGCGAGGTCGAGACCGGCCAGGGCGGCGACTCCGCCGGGATAGGCATAGGTGAGGCCCCTGGCCTCGAGAATCATCCCAGCCACAGGCTCACCCCCGCCAGCAGGGCCTGGCCGCCCAGGATCAGCGCCAGGACCGGCACCGAGGCCGGGTGCGCCGTGGAGATCATGGGCAGCGAACCGTCGAAGCCCCGCGCCGCCAGCCCGATCTCCAGGCGCCGGGCCCGCTCCATGGCGCGCGGCAGCAACTGGGCGATCAGCAGGCCCAGGGAACGCACCTGCCGCCTTGGCCCGAACCAGCCGAGGCGGGCCTCCTGGGCGGTGCGGATGGCGGTGGCCTGATCCAGCAGCAGGAACAGGAAATGCCAGGTGAGCAGCATGATCTCGGCGATCTCGGGCGGCAGGCCGATGCGGCGCAGGCCGCGCACCAGATCGGGCGCCGGGGTGGTGGCGGCCAGCAGCAACAGGGCGGAAGCGGCGGAGGCGGCGCGCAGCACCACCTCGGCGGCGCGGCGCCCCTGGTCGGCGGCCAGATGCAGGCCGAGGGAATCCACCTCCACCGCCAGGGTGGCGGCACCGGTCAGCACGAAGCCCAGCGGCAGGAGGTTGAGGCGCAGCCAGTCGCCGGCGGAAATCCGCGCCCCGCCCAGGGCCAGGCCCCAGGCGGCGCCCAGCACCAGCGCCCCGCCCGGCCAGGGCGGCAGCGCCAGGGAAAGGACCAGCAGGCCGAGGGCGAGCACCGCCTTTTCCGACGGTGCCCGCTTCCGCCACCGACCGGCCTGGGACAGGCGGTCAATGGTCAGGCTCATTTGCCGGAACGGCCGTGCCTGCGTCCGAGGACATAGCCCAACAGCCCGGCCCCGAAGGCGGCCTGCAGGGCGAACAGCAGGCCCTCCATCTCCTTGGAGGGCTGCCAGAACGGCGCGGTCCACTTCTCGTAGGTGGGGTTGCTGGATTCCACCACCTGGCTGGCCGCGTCGTCGGTTCCGCCGAACTGGCCGGCCGGGTTGAGGATCAGCGGAGCGGCGATGATCAGCGCCGCCAGCCCCAGCAGCAGGGAATTGGTGCGCGCGCTCATGCCTTGGCTCCTTCGATCCGCATGCGACGGCCGGCCAGGGCGTTCATCACCACCACGGTGACCAGACCCTCGGCCACCGCCAGGGGGAGCTGGGTGATGGCGAAGATGCCGCCGAACTTGGCGAAGGCGCCGGCGAAGCCGGTCTCGGCATCGGGGAAGGCCAGGGCCAGCTGGAACGAGGTGGTCACATAGGTGGCGAGGTCGCCCAGGAAGGCCGACAGGAACACCGCCACGGCCAACGGCGCGCCCAGGCGTCCGGCCAGCCGCCACACGCCATAGGCCACCCACGGCCCGGCGATGGCCATGGAGAACACGTTGGCCCCCATGGTGGACAGGCCGCCATGGGCCAGCAGCAATCCCTGGAACAGCAGCACGATGGCGCCGATCACCGCCATGATGCCGGGACCGAACTGCATGGCGCCCAACGCCGTGCCGGTGGGATGGGAGCACGAGCCGGTGACGCTGGGCAGCTTCAGCGCCGACAGCACGAAAGTGAAGCCGGCGGATGCGGCGATGTCGAGCCGCGCCTCGGGCCGTTCGGCCACGATGCGCTTCAGCGAGCGCGCCCCCAGCACCACGAAGGGGGCGGAGACGCAGGTCCAGGCCAGGGCATGCCCGGCGGGAAGGAACCCTTCCATAATATGCATGATGAACAGACTCCGTTCGTCGAGAGACTCTACTCGTCGCCGCGAAACGGAAAACTGACCCGACGGCACACCCCGGCCGAACGGGCTCGCAAGCGACTCTCGATGATGGCAGGTCTCCTGACTCGCGGGTCGTTGGGTCCGGCATAGCCTTCCCAGCCCATTTTGGGCCAGTGGCATCTCTGGGGCCGGAACCTCTCCGCTTACAGTTGCGGGGGCAGTCGCGGATTTGACCCTCTTTTCGAGGGCCGCACCGTGTTCCCATTTTCACCCCGTACCGTCACCGGCGACGGGGAACCATCGCCGGGCACTATAATTTCGCCATGATCCGGATGCAAACCAATCCGGGCCTGCTAGATTATGGCATTGGTCTGCTTGAGGAGGTTCCCGTGTCCCATACCATCGCCCTGGTCGACGACGACCGCAACATCCTGACCTCGGTCTCGATGGCGCTGGAGGCCGAGGGCTTCAAGGTGCGCACCTACACCGACGGCGCCGAGGCGCTGCGCGGCCTCACCAATCAACCGGCCGACCTGGCCGTGCTCGACATCAAGATGCCGCGCATGGACGGCATGGAACTGCTGCAGCGCCTGCGTAAGCAATCGGCCATCCCGGTGATCTTCCTCACCTCCAAGGACGACGAGATCGACGAGTTGCTCGGCCTGCGCATGGGGGCCGACGACTACATCAAGAAGCCGTTCTCGCAGAAGCTGCTGATCGAGCGCATCCGCACCCTGATCCGCCGCCTGGAGGCCAATGCCGCCGGGCCGGACGAGCCGGGCGGCGAAACCCTGGTGCGCGGCCTGCTGGTGCTCGACCCCGGCCGCCACGTCTGCACCTGGAAGGGAAAAGCGGTGGATCTCACCGTCACCGAGTTCCTGCTGCTGAAGTCGCTGGCCATGCGCCCCGGCCACGTCAAGAACCGCGACCAGTTGATCGACGCGGCCTATGGCGAGTCCATCTACGTGGACGACCGCACCATCGACAGCCACATCAAGCGGCTGCGCAAGAAATTCCGCGAGGTGGACGACGAGTTCGCCCAGATCGAGACCCTGTACGGCGTCGGCTATCGTTACCGGGACGAGTGAGGCGCCGTCGTGACCAGTGACCCCACGCCCCCCCGGCGGCGCCTGCCCCGCTGGCGGCTGCTGGCTTCGCCGCTGACCCGGCGCATCCTGGCGGTCAACCTGCTGGCGCCCATCGTGCTGGTGGTCGGCGTGTTCTATCTCGACCGCTACAAGCAGGGGCTGATCCGCGCCGAGTTGGACGGGCTGGGCACCCAGGCCGAGATGGTGGCCGGCGCCATCGGCGAGGGCGCGGTGTTCGAGGAGGAAATGGGCTTCTTCGAGATCAACCCCGACATGGCGCAGCAGATGGTCCGCCGCCTGTCCGAGCCGGCCAAGTTCCGCGCCCGGCTGTTCGGGGCGGTGGGCGAGCTGGCCGCCGATTCCCGCGTGGTGGGCGGCGCCAAGGGCTCCATCTATATCGAGGAGCTGCCGCCGCCCCACCCGCCCCACTGGACCGACCGGCTGGCGCGGCAGTGGGACCGCTGGGCGCGCTGGATGCCCAGGGACGAGACCCTGCCGCTCTACAGCGAGCATCCCAACGCGCGGGCCGACGATTTCGAGGAAGTGATGACCGCCATGGCCGGGCGCGCCGCCTGGGCGGTGCGCTCGCGCAAGAACGGCACCCTGATGCTGTCGGTGGCGGTGCCGGTCCAGCGCTACAAGCAGGTGGTCGGCGCGCTCCTGATCACCGCCGACGGCACCAACATCGCCCGTTCGCTGTTCCAGGTGCGCATCGCCATCCTGGAGGCCTTCGCCGTGTCGCTGGCGCTGACCATCGGCGTGTCGCTCTATATGGCCGGCACCATCGCCCGGCCCATCCGCCGGCTGGCCCTGGCCGCCGAACGGGTCCGCCACGGCCAGGGGCGCGTCCACGCCATCCCCGACCTGTCGCGCCGCAAGGACGAGATCGGCGAGCTGTCCGTGGCGCTCAAGGAAATGACCGAGGCCCTGTGGCGGCGCATGGACGCCATCGAGGCCTTCGCCGCCGACGTGGCCCACGAGATCAAGAATCCGCTGACCT
>JAVBXM010000145.1 GCA_030824585.1 Phaeospirillum sp.
GAGATGATCCGCCAGGCCCTGTCCGCCAGCGTTGCGCTTCGCTTGCGCAGCGATGTGGAGGTTGGGGTCTATCTCAGCGGCGGCATCGATTCCGCCATCGTCGCCCATCTGGTGCGCGAGATCAGCGGCCGGCCGCCGGCCACCTTCTCGGTGGCGTTCGAGGATGCCAGCCTGGACGAATCCGCCGAGCAGCAGGAAGTCGCGTCCTTCCTGGGCACCCGCCACCACACCTTGCGCATCAGCCCTGGCGACATGGTTGCCGCCTGCCCCCAGGCGGTCTTCCACGCCGAGGTCCCGACCTTCCGCAGCGCCTTCATCCCCATGTTCCTGCTGTCGGGACTGACCCGCGATTGCGGCATCAAGGTGACCTTGACCGGTGAAGGCGCCGACGAGGCCTTTCTCGGCTACGACCTGTTCAAGGAAACCCTGCTGCGCGACGGCTGGGACAGACTGGACGAGGACACCCGCCGCCAGCGGCTGTCGCGGCTGTATCCCCATCTCGACCATTACGGCCCCCAGGACATCGCCGCCATCACCGGCCTGTATCAGCAATTCGCCACCGAGCAGATGCCCGGCCTGTTCTCCCACGAGCTGCGCTTCCAGAACGGCCGGTTCTCTGCCCGGCTGATCAAGGGCGGCCACGATCCTTTCGCCGCCATCACCGCCCTGGTGGCCGAGCACGACGGATTGGCCGATATGAGCCTGGTGCAGCGGGCGCAGTGGCTGGAATACAAGACGCTGTTGCCGGGCTATCTGCTGTCCACCCAGGGCGACCGCGCCGCCCTCGCCCATGGGGTGGAGAACCGCTGCCCCTTCCTGGATCAGGCGGTGGTGGATCTGGCCTCGTCCATCAATCTGCGTTTCGACGACGGTTTCGAGGAAAAGCGCCAGCTCCGCCGCGCCTTCGCCGGCCAGCTGCCGGATCTGGTGGTCAACCGGCGCAAATTCCCCTATCGCGCCCCTGACGCGGCCGCCTTCGCCGCCGCCCGTCCCGATTACCTCGAACTGGTTCTGTCGGAGGCGGAACTGGCCAAGCTGCCCTTCCTGGATGCCGGTTTCGCCCGTCGTCTGACCAACAAGGTGCTGACCCGCCCCACCGCCGAGATCAGCACCAAGGAGAACCAGACCTTCGTCTTTCTGCTGTCCTTGGCCCTGCTGCATCGGTCATTCGTCAGCCGCGAGGGCGTCCCGGGCCGCGCAACTCCCCCGCCGCCCCTGGTCCGGGCGGTGGACTTGCGCGGCGGAGCCGATCAGGCCTCCCAGGGGAACTTCATCTCGGTCACATAGCGGCGGATATCGGCACGGACCCGTGGGTCGCCGAACATGGCGCGGTTGGCGGTCAGGGCCTCCGGCTGGGCCTGCTCCAGCAGGCCGGACATCTTGGCCATATAAGCCTTGTAGCGGAGAATCCCCGGCTTTCCCAACCGCCGCAGCCGCAGCAGATGCTTGCGCAGCAGCCCCTCCACCGGATCTTCCACCCCATCCACCAAACCCCAGGAAAGCGCCTGGGCGGCGGTGATCGGCTGGGTGCTCAGGGTCAGGTAATGGGCCTTCTGCCAGCCCACCCGACGGATCAGGAAGGGCAGCACACAGGCCGGGAACAGCCCGAACAGCAGTTCCGACAGGGCGAAGCTTGCCGTGCTGTCAGCCAGGACGATATCGCAGGCCGCCGCCAGACCGACCCCACCGGCATTGGCCCGCCCACGCACCATGGCCACCGAGATGAACGGCCCCTCGGCCAGCCGTCGCCACACATCGTACAGCGGTCCGGGATCGTCGGCGCTATCGCTGGCGGCAACCGCCTGAAAGTCGCCACCGGCGCAGAACACCTCCGCCGTCCCGCTCAGCACCAGAATGGACGGACCGTCCGCCGCCTCGCATTCCGCCACCACCCGCCCCAATTCCTCGATCAGCCGGGCATTGAGCACATTACCGGTGTCCGGCAGGCAAAGCCGTACCGTGCACACGCCGTCGCTGGTGGTGACCTCGATGGGCTGCCGATTCATCCCTGCCCCCTGATGACCAAGGCCGCGTCGATGCCACCGAAGCCGAAGGACAATTTCAGGGCATGCCGGACCCGATGCGGCTGCGGCTGCCCCACCACCCAACGCAGATCCGGCGCCAGAGGCTGCGCGAGATTGCGGCAGGGGTGCAGCCGGCCCTCCTGCATCTGCAACAGCAGCGCCGCCAGTTCCACCGACCCGGCGGCGGCCAGCCCGTGACCGAGGACCGACTTGGTGGCGTTGATCCAGGCGTGGCCCAGGCCCATGGCGCGCAAGGTCTCGACCTCCACCTCATCGCCCCTGGGGGTGCCGGTGCCATGGGTGCTGACATAGTCCACGTCCGCCGAGGTCAATCCGGCCTGGGCCAGGGCCCGGGCAATGGCGCGCCTCTGCCCCTCGGGACTGGGTTCGGGGCCGCGCTGGCCGTCGGCCACCTGGGCGGCACCGATCAGGGCGCCATAACCCGGCCCGGCGAGATCGGCCCGCGTCACCACCAGGGCGGCGCAGGATTCCCCGAAGATGAACCCGTCGTGATCGGCATCAAACGGGCGGCAGGCTTGGCCGGGCTCCCCGGCGAATCGGGCCGAGCCCATGGCGCCCAATGCCCGGAAGCCCAGCAGATCCAGATAGGACACGTCCTGAAGCGCCCCCAGCGCGATGCAGGCATCGACCCGGTTCGTCCGCACCGCCTCCGCCGCCTGGATCACCGCCACCGCGCCGCTGGCCGAGGCGGCGCCGATGGTGTGGGCAAAGCCGCGAATGGGATAGGTACTGGCGGCAAGGCCGCAGATCTCGGTGTCGAGAAAGACATGGCCATGGCGCGGCGGAATATAGGCCAGCCGGTCGGCATAGGCATGAACCGCCAGCAGCTGTTCCCGCGACGACAGGTTGGCCC
>JAVBXM010000188.1 GCA_030824585.1 Phaeospirillum sp.
GGGACCGCCAGCCTGGGCCTCGGAGCCGGAGCCGCCGAGACCCAGCACGGCGGCGGGCGCTGGCTGGGCGACCTGCTGCTGCTCGGCGCCATGGCCGGCGAGGCGGTGTTCGTCCTGCTCAACAAGGCGGTGCGGACGACCCTGTCGCCGGTAGCGGTATCGGCCGTCATGTGCCTGCTGGGCTTCCTGGCCACCCTGCCCTTCGCCCTGGCCGAGATCGCGGCATTCCATCCGGCCGCCGTGCCCTGGTCGGCCTGGGCGGCGGTGGCCTGGCACGCCCTGGTGCCCACCATCCTCGGCTTCGTCTTGTGGTACGCGGGCAGCGCCCGGCTGGGCGGCGCCGAGGCGGCGGTCTCCACCGCCCTGATGCCGGTGACGGCGGTCCTGCTTTCGGCCCTGGTCCTGGGCGAGAGCCCGGGCCTCCATCACCTGCTGGGCATCGCCCTGGTGCTGGCCGCCATGGCCCTGCCGCTTACCGCGCCCGAATCCCCTCGATGAAGGCCTCCACCTCGCCCATCAGGTCGTCGGTACGCCGCGCCACGCCGTTGGACTGGCCCAGCACCAGCGCGGCGGCGTCGCCGGCCTGGGCGGCGGCGGCGGCCACCCGGCCCACGCTGTCCACCACCTCGTTGGTGCCGCCCACCGCCGCATGAACGCTGTCGGCGATGCGGTGGGTGGTGCTCTGCTGTTCGGCCACCGCCTGGGTGATGGCATCCACCGCCGCGCTGATCTCGCCGATGGTCCGCACGATGTCGCCGATGGCGGCCACCGCCTCGCCGGTGGCCGCCTGGACCTGGGCGATCTGGGTGGAGATCTCGTCGGTGGCGCCGGCGGTCTGGTTGGCCAGGTTCTTGACCTCGCTGGCCACCACCGCGAAGCCCTTGCCCGCCTCGCCGGCCCGCGCCGCCTCGATGGTGGCGTTGAGCGCCAGCAGGTTGGTCTGCTTGGCGATGGTGGTGATCAGGTCCACCACCTGGCCGATGCGCTCGGCGGCGGTGGCCAGCCCGGCCACGTTGGCCGAGGCGCGCTCGGCCTTGCCCACCGCGTCGGCGGTGGTCGACGACGAAGCCGCCACCTGCCGCTCGATGGCGGCGATGGAGTGGGACAGCTCCTCGGCGGCGTCGGCCACGGTGCGCACGTTGGTCGAGGCGGCATCGGCGGCGCTTTCCGCCGAGCTGGCCTGACTGGAGGCGTCGGCCGCCACGCCGGACATGGATTCGGCGGCTCGGCTCATCTCGGCGGCCGCCTCGGACAGCCGGCCCACGACGGCGGTGACCTTCTCCTCGAATTCGGCGGCCAGGGCGAGGCGGGCGTCGCGCCGCTCCACCGAGGCGCGGCTTTCCGCCTCGCGGCGTTCCTCGGCCAGACGGCCCATCTGGCGGCCGTTCTCGGCGAAGACGTCGAGCGTGCGGGCCATGGCGCCGATCTCGTCCTTGCGGTCGCCGCCGGGCACCGCCACCTCGTACTCGCCGGTCGCCATGGTGCCCATGCAGGCCCGCAAGGATTCCAGCGGCCGGGTCAGCGAGCGGGTCACCAGAAACGCCAGCCACAGGCCGAACACCGCGAAGGCCAGGAACGAGACCAGCAGCGAGAAGCCGGCACTCCGCTGCTCGCTTTCCGCCCGTTGGCGGAAGCCGGCGGCATCCTCGGCAGCCAGGGTGATGGCCGAGGCCATCAGGCCCTGGATCACCTCGGCCTGCCTGGCGGCGGCGCCCTTGGTCAGGTCGGCGCCCTCGACGCTGCGCCCCTGCTTCATCATCTCGACGATCTCGGCGCGGATGGGTCTCCAGGCCGCCAGGGCCTTGCCCAACTGGTCGAAGACGGCACGGTCGGCCAGGAAGCGCTCGCGCGCCGCCTCCAGCTTCTTCACCACCCGCGCCTCGGCGGCGTCGATGGCGGCCTCGGCCTTGGCGATGTCGCTGTCCTCGAAAGCCAGCGCCAGGTCCTTCATGGCCCGGTGCATGGCGATGATGCCGCCGTCGGCCTCGGACAGCGCCGTCGAGACGGTGAAGGGGTGGCGGTACAGCAATTCGGTATGGGCCGAGATGGACCGCAATTGCAGGCTGGAAAACAGCCCGAGCGCCCCGGTGACGACAATCATCAGCCCGAAGCCGGCGAACAGACGCACGCCGATTCTCACATCTGCCAGACGCATGACTCCTCCCTCGCCGCGCCGGACGCGCCGACGGGGCCATGAAGCCTGATTCCCGTTTGTTCTCTTCGGCCTACCCTGGTTGATCCGGGCGGCATCGTTCCATATGTTGTTACATATAACTGTTTTCTATAACAACAATAATATGGTGCGCTATCCCTTGGGGGGATGTATCGCATCGAAGGGAATAGGGAACTCTACCGCTTGCCGTAGGCGCGAAGCAGGGTCTGGACGGCGGCGGCGACGGTGTCGGCCAGGGGACGGCCGGGCGGCAGGCCCAAGAGGGCGCGGTGATAGGTCTCGGCCCGCAGCATGCCGACGAACTGATCGGCGATCACCGCGGGGTCCATGTCGCCGACCAGATCGCCCCGCGCCTGGAGACGGGCGACCGAGGCGGCGATGGTGGTCTTGCCCCGGGTCGGGCCGGTATCATAGAAGGCCTGGGCCAGTTCGGGGGTGCGGGCCGATTCCGCCACCACCACCCGATAAAGGGCCAGGGCGTCGGGAGTCATCAGCAAGGTGAGCAGCCGCTCGGCATAGGTGGCGAGGACGCGGGCCGCGTCGAAGCCTTCGTCCGGCGGGGCGAAGACGAACGACGCCTCGCAGCGGCGGTGCATGATGGCGGCGAACAACTGGTCCTTGCCCTCGAAATGGGCATAGATGGTGGCCTTGGAGACGCCCGCCTTGGCGGCCACCGCATCCATGCTGGTGGCGGCATAGCCCTCGTCCAGGAACAGCCGCTGGGCGGCGTCCAGGATGGCCTCGCGCTTGGCCGAAGGTTTGGACCGGGTCCTGGGGTTGGTCATGGCTCCTCCATTCCGGCAAAAACTAAACCATCCAGTTCAGTTTTTGGAAGGAAAAAGTGGGGTCATTCCACCAGCCCGGCCAAGGCGTCGTCCAGGCGGGCGGCATCGATCTCGGTGAGACGGGGACCGTCGGTCCACACCAGCACGCAGCGCACCCGGTGGCGGGGATAGATGCAGGCCAGCGCCAGGCGGTAGGCGGCCATCTGCCGCACATAGAGTTCGGGCACCTCGTCGGGGGTGGCGGGCGGGCGGCGGTTGGTCTTGTAATCGGCCACCATCACCTCGGTCTCGGTGACCGCCAGCCGATCGACCCGACCCGACACCACCCGGTTGCCGATGCGCCCGACCAGCGGCACCTCGGCGCGCGAACCGGGGGCGAACAGCGCCGCCAGCCCGGGATGGTCGAGGATGTCGGAGACCTCGTTGGCGATATCCAACTGCTCCTTGGTGTCCAACCCCCAGGCCGGGCGGGAGAGAAAGCGCAGCATGGCCCGCGAGCGCTCGGGGGGCGGCAGGTCGGGCATGGTCTGCAGCAGGCGGTGGACCAGCTTGCCCCGCTGCCAGCGCGGCTTGCCGTCCACCTCGGCCAGGGGCGAGCGCACGGCCGGCTCCTCTCCCTCGGGCCGCGAGGGAGCCAGCGGCCGGGGCGGCACCGGCTCGGCCTCGGCGGAGGTCCGCGCCCAGTCGGGCAGCGGCGACGGTGGACGCTCCCCTGGCCCGACGGCGTGCCCGTCTTCGGCGGGGGCGGTCTGGGGATTGGCCAGCACCAGCACCGGCCCCTCGGCGGTCTCGTCCGCCCGCGCCAGGAACGGGTCGGCGAATTCGGCGGCGGTGGGCGCCAGGGCCCCCTGGACCAAGGCGTGCCAGCAGGTCTCCGGCGCCGCCTTGAGACCGCGCCAGCCGCAGACCACCAGCCGGTCCTCGGCCCGCGTCATGGCGACATAGAGCAGGCGGCGGTATTCCCGCTCGCGGGCCAGCTTGCGGGTCTCGGCGCCCTGGCGGCACACGGAATCCATGTCCTCGGCGCGCGGCGGCCAGGCGGGAAGCTCGTCCGCCCCCTCGCCCAGCCACAGCAGGCGGGGCGAGCGGGTGGGCACCTGCATGGTGTCGGGCAGGAAGACGACGGGTGCCTGCAAGCCCTTGGAGCCGTGCACGGTCATGATCCGCACCGCGTCGCGGCCCGATTGCTCGAGGTCGCGCTTGATCTCCAGGGCACCGGCCTCCAGCCAGTGGAGGAACCCCTGCAGCGACGGCGGATGGGCGCGCTCGAAAGCCAGGGTCAGGGACATGAACTCATCGATCGCATCCTCGGCCTCCAGCCCCAGCCGGGCCAGCAGGCGCCGACGGCCGCCCAGCGGCCCCAGCACGCGGGCATAAAGGGTGTGGGGCGAAATGCGGTCGGCCTGGGCCAGCAGGTCGGAAAGCTGGCGGAAAGCCGCCTCGAAAACGCCGTCGCCATCGGCCACGCCCTGGCGCAACGCCTCCCACAGCCCCACGCCGTCGCCGCGATGGTGGGCCAGGGTGAACAACTGATCCTCGGTAAGGCCCACCAGCGGCCCCTTCAGCACGGTGGCAAGCGTCAGGTCGTCCTCGGGCAGCAGCAGGAAATTGCCCAGCGCCATCAGGTCCATGACCGCCATCTGCTCGGTCAGCACCATGCGGTCGGCGCCGGCCACCTCGACCTTGCGGCTTTTCAGCTCGCGCACCAGGTCCTCGACGAAGCCGCCCCGGCGGCGGACCAGCACCAGCACGTCGCCGGCCCGCACCGGGCGGCCCCTGGAGTCCAGGGTCTCGCCATCGATCATGGCGCGGATGCGCGCCGCCACCAGCCGGGCCAGCCGGGTGCGCGGCGAATCGCCCCGGATGCGCTCCACCGGCGGCTTCCAGGCGGGCGGCTCGTCGGCGGGGCGGGGTTCCACGGGCGGCCAGACCTCGACCCGCCCGGCCTGTCCGGTGCGGTGGGGCAGATGGGTGATGTCCTCGTCCCCGGCCACGCCGTCGCGGCCCGGCCGGCCGGGCGCGAACACGGCGTTGACGGCGTCCAGCACGGATGCCGCCGAACGGAACGACAGGTTGAGCGCCACCTCGTCCCAGACTCCCCCGGCGGCGGGCACATGGGCGGCGAAGGCGGCCCGCATGCGCTCGAACTCGCGCGGATCGGCGCGCTGGAAGGAATAGATGGATTGCTTGGCGTCGCCCACCGCGAAGACGGTGCGCAAGCATTCGCGGGCGCCGCGCCCGGCGAAGAACTCCTCGGTCAGCTTCTCCACCACCGCCCATTGGTCGGGATTGGTGTCCTGGGCCTCGTCGATCAGCACGTGGTCGATGCCGCCGTCCAGCTTGTACAGCACCCAGGGCGCCACGCCGGGCCGGGCCAGCAGATCGCGGGCGCCCAGGATCAGATCGTCGTAATCCATCAGGGCGCGGGCCGCCTTGGCCCGGCGATAGCCGTCGAGCAGCGCGCCGCCGAGGCTCAGAAGCGCCCCGGTGGCCTCGGCGATACGGGCCGCCTTGAGCCTTTCGGCAAGGCGCAGCAGCCGCTCGGCCTCGGCCAGCATGGCCTCCTCCACGCCGGGAAAGCCCTCGCGCACCGCCTTGGTGGCCAGGGTCTTGCGGATGGAACCTTCAGCGGTGAGAAACTGGGCGCACCAGCCGGCGAAGCCCTCGCCCCGACCCGCCGGATCGGCCAGCCAGGCGGCCATGGCCTCGCCCCGCTTGCGATCGGAATCCGAGCCGGTGAGCAGCGCCGCCACGGCGGACCGCAACCCGGAAACATCGAAATGGGCCTCGTCCACCGCCCAGGCCAGCAGGGAATCCGGAGTATCGCCCGCGTCGAGCCCCAGCCGGCCGCGCAGCGCCGCAAGCGCCCCCGCCACGCCGCCGTGGCGCTCGAACAGCCGCTCCAGCCGGCCGCGCTCGGCGGTCAGCTCCCCCATCAGTTCGGGAAAGGCGGTTTCATGCACGCGGGCGGTGACCAGGGCCAGGGCGCGGCCCAGTTCCCCCGTTCCCTCCCTGGCGCGGGCCAGAACCTCCAGCTTGGCCGAGTCCAGCAATTCGCCGGCATCGCGGTCGTCCATCACCTGGAAGTGCGGCGCGATGCCCGCCTCCAGGGGAAAGCGGCGCAGCAGCGACTGGCAGAAGGCGTGGATGGTCTCCATGTGCATGCCGCCGGGGGCATCGAGCAGGGCGGCGAACAGGCGGCGGGCCCCGGTCATCTCGCCCTCGGACGGCGGGCGCCCCAGCAGCCGCTCCAGGTCGCCGGCCAGGTCCTCGTCCCGCGCCGTCGCCCACCGGCCCAGCCGCCCGGCGATGCGGTTGGACATCTCGGCGGCGGCGGCCTTGGTGAAGGTCAGGCAGAGAATCTTATGAGGCGCGGTGCCGGCCAGCAGCAGGGTCAGCACCCGGTCGGTCAGCACCTTGGTCTTGCCGGTGCCGGCGCTGGCCGCCACCCAGACGCTGGCTTTCGCGTCGGCGGCGCGCCGCTGCCGCTGGTCGGCGTCGAGAGCGAGGCCGGAGCCGCCCGTCATAAAGTGCCTTCCAGGGCCCCGATCACCTGGGCCAGGGTGATGCCGTCGGCCCGCGCCGCGAAGCCCAGCGCCATGCGGTGACGCAAGATGGGCGCGGCCAGGGCGCGGATGTCGTCGATGGACGGCGCCAGGCGGCCCTGCAGCAGGGCCCGCGCCCTGGTGGCCAGCATCAGCGCCTGGGCGGCGCGCGGACCGGGCCCCCAGGCCACGGCGCGGCGCACCAGGTCCAGCGAGGTGCTTTCCGGCCGTCCCTCGCGCACCAGGGTGAGGATGGCGTCCACCACCTGCTCGCCCACCGGAATGCGCCGGACCAGCGCCTGGGCGTCCAGCAGGTCGCCGGCCCCCATGACCCGCACCGGCTCGGCGGACAGGGCGCCGGTGGTGTCGATCAGCATGCGGCGCTCGGCGTCGAAATCGGGATAGCCCACGTCGATCTGCATCAGGAAGCGGTCCAACTGCGCCTCGGGCAGGGGATAGGTGCCCTCCTGCTCCAGCGGGTTCTGGGTGGCCAACACGTGGAACGGAGCGGGCAGGTCATAGCGGCTGCCCGCCACACTGACGTGGTGTTCCTGCATGGCCTGCAGCAGGGCCGACTGGGTGCGGGGGCCGGCGCGGTTGATCTCGTCGGCCATCAGCAACTGGCAGAATACCGGTCCCTTGACGAAGCGGAAGGCCCGCCCGCCGCCGGCGCTTTCCTCCAAGACCTCGGACCCCAGGATGTCGGCGGGCATCAGGTCGGGGGTGAACTGCACCCGCTTGTCGTCCAGGCCCAGCACCACGCCCAGGGTGTGCACCAGCCGGGTCTTGGCCAGGCCGGGCAGGCCGATCAACAGGGCGTGACCCCCCGCGAGCAGCGTGATAAGACTCTGATCGATGACTTCGTCCTGACCGAAGATGACGCGGCCGATGGCGGCGCGGGCTTCGGCCAGACGGGAATCGAGGGCGGCGATCTCGTCGAGCGGGGCGGCGGAACTGGTATGGGGTGTCATGGGGTGGCGCCTCGCACGGGAAGAATACTCAGGAGCGGCCGAGTGAACCAGCCATTGACCGAAGCCCCTCCGGACGTGGACTACCCGGGCCAGTTGCCCGAATATTGCGGCGATCTCGGCATCCGCATCGACCGGCAGGGACGTTGGTTCTACCATGGCTCGCCGATCAACCGCAAAGAGATGGTCTGCCTGTTCGCCTCGGTGCTGTACCGGGCCAGGGACGGCGGCTACCTCCTGATCACGCCGGGCGAGATGGGCCGCATCGAGGTCGACGACGTCCCCTTCCTGGCGGTCGAGATGTTCACCTGCGGCGCGGGGCGCGACATGGTGGTCAGCTTCCGCACCAATATGGACGAGATGGTCACGGTGGACGCCGACCATCCGCTGAGAATCGCGGAGGAAGAGGGCTCGGGGGAGCCGTCGCCCTACGTTACCGTACGGAACGGGCTGGAGGCGCGCCTCACCCGCTCCGTCTACTACGAACTGGTCGCCCAGGGCTGGGAGGAAGAGCTCGGGGGAGAGACGGGAAAGGGAGAAACGGTTTACGGCCTATGGAGCAGCGGGAGCTTTTTTCCATTGGGGAGGCTGGACCTTCCCGACTGACGCGCGAGGTGATCGCGCGGCGCCTGACCGACGGGTTCAACCCGCGCGGACGGGGCGACTCGGCCCTGGAGGCCATGGTCCTGGGCGGTGCCGTCCGCCCCGGCGATCCCATCGACGACGACACCCTGACCCCGGCGGCGGTGCTGGTGCCCCTGGTGGAGCGCGAGGACGGGCTGGCGGTGATGCTGACCAAGCGCACCAATCATCTCGCCCATCATCCCGGCCAGATCAGCTTCCCCGGCGGGCGGCTCGAGCCCGAGGACCAGGGCGACTTCACCACCTGCGCACTGCGCGAGACCGAGGAGGAAACCGGCCTGGGGCGTCATCTGGTGCGCCTGCTGGGCCGCCTGGACGATTACGTCACCGGCACCGGCTTCATCATCACCCCGCTGGTGGGGGTCATCGACCCGCCCTTCGCCCTTTCCCCCGATTCCTTCGAGGTGGCCGAAGTGTTCGAGGTGCCGCTCTCCTTCGTCCTCGACCAGGCCAATCACCAGTTGCAGAGCCGCGAGGTGCGGGGATTGCAGCGGCCCTTCTGGGCATTGACCTGGCAGGACCGGCTGATCTGGGGCGCCACCGCCGGCATCCTGATCAACCTGTTCGAAGTGCTGACGCCCCGCCAGACCGGCGAGCCGCCGGAATGACAGGCAGGGTATCCCGTGAGTAGAACCCGCCTGCACCTCAGCGCCGGCGACCCCATCGGCCTGTTGGGGCCGCAGGACTGGATGGACGCCGCCGAGACCCGCGCGGTGGTGGCGGCGCTGCAGGCCGACGGCGCCAATGTGCGCTTCGTCGGCGGCTGCGTGCGCGACGCGCTGCTGAAGCGCCCCATCAAGGACATCGACATCGCCACCCCCGACCCGCCCGAGCGGGTGCTGGCCCTGCTGGACGACGCGGGCATCCACGCCATTCCCACCGGCATCGACCACGGCACGGTGACGGCGGTGATCGGCAAGGCCCATTACGAGATCACCACGCTGCGGGTCGACGTGGAGACCTTCGGGCGCCATGCCCGCATCGAGTACACCGACGACTGGCGGGCCGACGCCTCGCGGCGCGACTTCACCATGAACGCCCTGTCGGCCGACCCCGAGGGGCGGGTCTACGACCCCTTCGACGGCATCGCCGACATGGCCGCCGGGCGGGTGCGTTTCGTGGGCGAGCCCGAGAAGCGCATCGAGGAGGACGCGCTGCGCCTGCTGCGCTTCTTCCGCTTCCACGCCCATTACGGCCGGGGCATCGCCATGGAGACGCGGGCGCTGAACGCCTGCCACCGCATGGCCGACCGCCTGGAGAGCCTGTCGGGCGAGCGGGTGGCCGGCGAGCTGGTGCGCCTGCTGCTGGCCGACGACCCCACCCCTTCCCTGCTGGTCATGCACAGCCACGGCATCCTGAGCCATATCCTGCCCGAGGCCCGCGAGTTCGGGCGGCTGCGCACCCTGGCCTGGATCGAGCACCGGGGGCTGGCGCGGCCGGACGTCCGCCCCGACGCCATCCGGCGCCTGGCCGCGCTGCTGGTCACCGACCGGGCCGGGGCGCTGGCGCTGGGCGAACGCCTCAAGCTGTCGGGAACCCAGGCCAAGCGGGTGGCGGCCGTGGCGGCCCCCCGCGTCCCGGTGGACTTCACCATGGACGGCCCCGCCACCCGCCGGGCGCTGCGCAAGGTGGGCGGCGAGGAGTTCCGCGATCTGGTCATGGTGGCCTGGGCGGGGCGCCGGGCCCTGGAAGCGCGGCCCGACGCCGCCGAGAGCGAGCGCTGGACCGCCCTGCTGGATGCCGCCCGCGACTGGCTGCCGGTGGAACTGCCGGTCAAAGGCCGCGACTTGGTGGACATGGGGGTGCCGCATGGCCCGCGCATCGGCGGCCTGCTGGCGGCGGTGGAGGCCTGGTGGGAGGAGCGTGACTACCGCCCCGACCGCGCCCAATGCCTGGACAAGCTGCGGGAGCTGGTGGCCGGAGGGCTATAGGCCGAAGGCGCCGACGAATTCCATGTCCGCCTCAAGCCGCTCCAGGCCGGCGACCACGCTGCGGCCCATCCGGCGGGCCTGCCGCAGCATCTGCTCCAGGGCCAGCTCGCTGCACCTCACGCACTGATTGCAGCCACGCCCCGAAGCGCAGTTGAGCACCTGATGCAACTCGTCGACATCCAGGGCAGCCGGCCGCTGCTCCCAACTACACGGGCCTTCACTGGGGCCGATTTTCGCCATCAGAACAACCTCGCAGGACAATAAAGGGGGAACCGCCGATGGCGTATCCCCCCTCCCTTCACCCAATTCAGGGTATCCCACGAAAAACTTATGGGCACTGGGGCATGCGTATATGAAACAGCCGTGAAAACGGCCATTTACAATTAATTCTTCGACGGAAGGGTTAATGTCCCAGCCCGACCAGACCGAAGTCATACGGCCGTTCCACCCACCGTCAGGCCGTCCATGCGCAGCGTCGGCTGGCCGACGCCCACCGGCACGCCCTGGCCGTCCTTGCCGCAGGTGCCGATACCGGGGTCCAGCGCCAGATCGTTGCCGATCATGGTGATGCGGGTCAGCGCGTCGGGACCGTTGCCGATCAGGGTGGCGCCCTTGACCGCCGGGCCGATCTTGCCGTTCTCGATGAGATAGGCTTCCGAGGCGGAGAACACGAACTTGCCGTTGGTGATGTCCACCTGGCCGCCGCCGAAATTGACGGCATAGATGCCGCGCGGCACCGAGGCGACGATCTCGGCCGGATCCACGGCCCCGGCCATCATGAAGGTGTTGGTCATGCGCGGGATGGGGGCGTGGGCATAGGACTGGCGCCGCCCGTTGCCGGTGGCGGCCACTCCCATCAGGCGGGCATTCATGCGGTCCTGCAGATAGCCCACCAGGATACCGTCCTCGATCAGCACGGTGCGCGAGGTGGGCGTGCCCTCGTCGTCGATGGACAAGGAGCCGCGCCGGTCGGGAATGGTGCCGTCGTCGATCACGGTGACGCCGGGCGAGGCGACCCGCGTCCCGATCTTGCCGGTGAAGGCCGAGGTGGCCTTGCGGTTGAAATCGCCTTCCAGGCCATGGCCCACCGCCTCGTGCAGCATGACGCCCGGCCAGCCGTTGCCCAGCACCACCGGCATCTCGCCGGCCGGGGCGGGAACCGAACCGAGATTGACCGAGGCCTGGCGCAGCGCCTCGTCGGCGCAATGGTGCCAGTCGGCCAGCCCCATGACGCCGCCATAGCCGATACGGCCGCCCATGCCGTGGCCGCCGGTCTCCATGCGGTCGCCGTCTCCCAGCACCACGTTGACGCCGAGGCGCACCATGGGACGGATATCGGCGGCCAGGGTACCGTCGGCGCGCAGGATGGTCACCGCCTGCCACGACCCGGCCAGCGACGCGGTCACCTGCCGCACCCGGTTGTCCCGCGAGCGGGTGTAGGAATCGATCTCCTCGAGCAGCCGCACCTTGTCCTCGAAAGGCACCTGGGCCAGGGGATTGACCTCGGTGTAAAGCGGCCGGGCGCCGCCGGGCGGCGGCGCGGCCATGGTGCCGGAATGGCCCGAGCGCACCGCCCGCACCGTCTGGGCGGCGCGGCGGATGGCCGCCTCGGACAGTTCCGAGCCGTGGGCATAGCCGTGGGCCTCGCCCGCCACGGCGCGCAGGCCGAAGCCCTGGCTGGTGTCGAAGCTGGCGCTCTTGATCTGGCCGTCGTCCAGCACCAGGGATTCCGACTGCCGATATTCCAGGAACAGCTCGCCGTCGTCGGCGCCCTCCAGCGCCTCGGCGACGATGCGCCGCAAACCGTCCGCGTCGAGGCCGGTTTGGGTGAAGAACAGGTCCTGGGCCATGGCGACGTTGGACATAAAGGCTCCTGACGGATGGGGGCGGGTGGTGTAAACCTGGGAAACCAAGCATCTCTTATCGGAGACATATGGGCAATGGTCGAAGGCTTGCCAATCAGGCTCAACGAACACGCCCAGCGGCGCGGTCTGGCCGGCGAGGTCCACGCCCGGCCCTACGAGTTGCTGTCCGCCCCGGTCCGCGCCTCGCAACTGGCCATGGTCCACGCCGGCCCGGCCGAGGAGCGCCTGCACCTCGGCCGCCTGCTGGCCACCCACGGAGCCGAGCCGCCCGGTGACGGCGCGGGCTATTTCATCCGCGACCTGGGCGGTTTCCGCCTGCGCTGGGAGCGGCATTCCGAGTTCTCCACCTACACCGTCATGCGCTTCGACCCGTTCGAGGACGGCTTCGCCACCACGGCGCTGGACCTGATCCCCGCCGACTGGCTGGAGACCATGCCGGGCGAGGCCATGACCGCCGTGCATGTGATGGTGGCCAGGGAATTGCCCGACGATCTGGGGCCGCTGTTCGACGGCAATACCCTGGTGGGCTCCAAGGTGCTGTGGGGCGCCGGCGAGGCCTGGACCGATTTCCGCCTGCACGCCGACGGCTTCTCGCGCGTGGTGCTCAAAGATTGCGGTCTGACCAGGGGCCAGACCGGGCGTCTGGTCCAGCGCCTGCTGGAGATCGAGACCTACCGTATGATGGCGCTGCTGGCCTTTCCCCTGGCGCGGCAGTCGGCCCCCGAGATCGCCCGCATCGACCGCGACCTGGCCGGCATCGTCAGCCAGTTGGCCGATCCGGCCGTGCAGCAGAACGACCGCGACCTGCTGGAGCACCTGACCCGGCTGGCCGCCGAGGCCGAGCGCCTGGACGCCGCCACCAGCTTCCGCCTGTCGGCGGCCAAGGCCTATTACGCCATCGTCTGCCGCCGCATCGAGGAATTGCGCGAGGACCGCATTCCCGGCCTGCAGACCTTCGCCGAGTTCATCGACCGCCGCCTCGGCCCGGCCATGAAGACCTGCGACTCGGTGTCCGAGCGCCAGCAATTGCTGGCGACCAGGGTATCGCGGGCCGGCGACCTGCTGCGCACCAGGGTGGACATCGCCCTGGAAGAGAAGAACCGCGACCTGCTCAATTCCATGAACCGCCGCGCCGAACTCCAGCTCCGGCTGCAAGAAACCGTCGAGGGACTGTCGGTGGTGGCCATCAGCTACTACCTGCTGGGCCTGATCGGCTATCTCGCCAAGGGGCTGAAATCCGCGGGCCTGCCGGTGGATTACGACCTGGCCGGGCTGATCGGCCTGCCGGTGGTGGCCGGCGCCGTGTGGCTGGGGGTGCGCCGCCTGAGAAAGGCGCTGAACCACAAAGCGGAGTGACGCTTCACCCGGCCTGTGGCCCCCAATGCCGACGCCCCGCAAGGGGCGGAGTTGCGGCCAAGGGCCGGCGCGCCTTATGGCGCGAGAGCCAAGCGCGCGGAAGGCGCGCGCCCGGCGATTGAGGGGCGATAACTAAAGCGGCCAGGGGCTCTTGGTGCGGACCAGTTCGGCGAACTGGTCGGCGGGGACCGCCTTGCTGAAATAGAAGCCCTGGGCCTCGTCCACCTTGTGGTCACGCAGGAAGTCCAGTTGTTCCTGGGTCTCGATGCCCTCCACGTTGACCCGGGTGCCCAGCGAATGGCCGAGATTGACGATGGCCTCCACCACGGCGGCGTTGTCGGGATGCAGACCGATATCCACCACGAACGAGCGGTCGATCTTCAGCTTGTCCACCGGGAAGCGCTTCAGGTAGTTGAGCGACGAATAGCCGGTGCCGAAATCGTCGATGGAGATCACCACGCCCATGGCGCGCAGGCCCTGCAGCACCTCGATGGTGGCGTCGACGTTCTGCATGGCGATGCCTTCGGTGATTTCCAACTGCAGCTGGTCGGCGGCGAAGCCGGTCTGGCCGAGGATATCGGCGACCATGGAGATGATGCTCTGGGTCTGCTTGAACTGGGCCGGCGACAGGTTGACGGCGATCTTCATGGGCTCGAGCCCGTCCTTGAGCCACTCGCGGCCCTGCAGGCAGGCACGGTGCAAGATCCAGCGGCCCAATGGACCGATCAGGTCCGAACGCTCGATGAT
Organism: Phaeospirillum sp.; assembly: GCA_030824585.1. Lineage (GTDB taxonomy): Bacteria > Pseudomonadota > Alphaproteobacteria > Rhodospirillales > Magnetospirillaceae > Phaeospirillum. The sequence continues at coordinate 14,013 of JAVBXM010000188.1, forward strand.
CGGGATGAACTCGCCGGGCGGCACCCAGCCCCGGGTCGGGTGGTTCCAGCGGAGCAGCGCCTCGCAGCCGACGATGCGCCGCGTGCTCATCTCGATCAGCGGCTGGTAGTGCAGCTCCAGTTGATCGGTGCCCAGGGCCTGGCGCAAATCGTGCTCGATGATCTTGCGGGCGCGGACCTCGGCGTCCATCTGGGCCACATAGAAGTGGTAGTTGTTCCGCCCCTCGGCCTTGGAGCGGAACATGGCCAGATCGGCGTTCTTCAAAAGCTGGTCGGCGTCGGAAGCGTCATCGGGATAAAGGGTGATGCCGATGGAGGTGCTGGTCCGCACCTCGTGCTCGTCCAGCCCGAAGGGGTCGGCGATGCCGGCGATGATGCTCTCCGCCACCCGCGACGCCCCTTCCAGGTCGTCGAGATTGGTGAGGATCACCGCGAATTCGTCGCCGCCCAGCCGGGCCACCGTGTCGGTCTCGCGCACGCAGCGGGTCAGGCGCTTGGCCACGGCGCGCAGCAGCAGGTCGCCCACGTGGTGGCCCAGGGTGTCGTTGATGTCCTTGAACTTGTCCAGATCGAGGAACATCAGGGCCAGCTTCCAGCCCGAGCGCTTGGCCTGGGCCAGACTTTGCCGCAGGCGCTCCTGGAACAGCACCCGGTTGGGCAGGTCGGTGAGCGAATCATGGTGGGCCAGATGCTGGATGCGGGCGGCGGCCAGCTTGCGCTCGGTGACGTCGCGGCCGACCAGCACCAGGCCGCGGCGGCTGCCGTCGGACTTGAACAGCGGGATCTTCAGCATGTCGAAGACCTTGGTGCCCCGGGTCGGGGTCTCCATGGCCTTCTCGTAGCTGAGCGGCTTGCCATCCTTCCAGGCGCGCTCGTCGGTCTCCTTGGCGGTGGTCAGGAATTCCTGGAAATTGTGCGACAGCCGCGCCAGCTCCTGGCCGGTGCGCCCGATGTAATCCACCCCCGACAGCCCCACCAGATCCAGATAGAACTGGTTGGCCACCAGCCAGCGTCCCTTGCCGTCCTTGAAACAGATCAGGTCGGGCATGGCGTTGATCAGGGTGGTCAGCCATTCCTTCTGGTTGCGCAGCTCCGCCTCGTTGGCCTTGCGCAGCGTGATGTCGTGGCCGATGGCGACGAACAGCCGCTGGCCGCCCAGTTCCATGGCGGCCAGCGACAGTTCCAGCGGGAAGCGGGCGCGGATCTTGCGCACCCCCGTCACCTCGGTACGGTGGTCGAGATAGGAATCGGGCTCGACCAGTTCGGGAATCAGCAAGGTGACCGGCTTGCCGACGATCTCGGGCGGGGCATAGCCGAAAATACCCTCGGCCGCCGGGTTGTAGGTGCCGATGGCCCCGTCCTCGCCGAAGGTGACGATGGCGTCGGCGGTGTTGTCGACGATGGCCCGGTTGTGCAGTTCCGACAGCCGGTAGTTCTCGGCCAGCGCCTCCATGGTGCGGGCCTGCTGGCGCAGCAGCGCCTCGCGCGAGGCCATGCTGGTGACGTCGAAGATCTGGATCAGGCAGGTGCGCCGCCCGCCGGTGTCCAGCGGCTTGATGACCACGATCTGGTGCATGGCCTCGCGCCGCTCGGGACGCGAGCCGCTCCGCGTCAGGGGAAACAGCGCGCGGTTCAGCGACGACGACAGCATGGCCGACAGGCCGCCCTTCAGCGCCTGCGCGATGGCCTCGGGAACGCGGGTGTCGGCCAGCGAGGGGAAGATGTCCGGGATAGTGCGGCCCAGCGCCGCGGCGGCGGCGATTCCCGACGCCTCGACCACCCAGGCGTTCCACAGGACGGTATAACCCTCCCCGTCCAGCAGGATGAAGCCCATCTCCGTGGCGTCGGTCAGGGACCGCAGGAAGCTATCGGAGACGAGCTTGCCCATCCGACCCTAGCCCCCGATCACGCGGGCGACATAGGCGGAGACCGCCTCGGCGAAATGCCGCGCCGAAACGATGTCCATGACGAAGGCGAGGTAGCCCTGCACGCCCTTGGTCGCCAGCGAGAAATCCACCTGCAGGAACATCACCAGTTCGGTGTCGGGATGCTTGGTGTCGAGGATGCGGGCGCCCCGGCCACGCAGATAGATGGGCAGCGAGCTCTGGATGGTCAGGCCCAACTGGTTGGCCAGGCTGCCCAGGCAGGCGTTGAGGATGACGTTGCCCACCTCGAGCAGCGCCTCCTGCTCCAGTTCGGTGAGCGAATCCATGGGCACCGAATCACCCAGCATGGAGCGCACCAGATCCAGGCTGCGCCGCTCGGGGAAGATCAGCAGGATGTCGCCGGAAAAGCTGCTGGAGAAGTGCTGGCGCACCGCCACGGAATCGGCTCCGCCGGTGGTGCCGTCCAGCCGCTCCGCCGCCACCGCCGGGGACAGGAACTCCACGAACGGCACCGACAGGGCGACGTGGTCCCGCACCATCCGCGACAGCGACGCCGCCGCCTGGCCGATGGCGATGTTCAGGATTTCCTCGACGGCATCGCGCTCCAGCGCGCCGATCAGCTCGGTCATGACGCTCCATTCCCGCCGGTCAGGAACCGGATCAGCTCCTCGTCCTTCAGCGGCTTGGAGATATAGCCGATGCCGAGACGCCCGGCTTCCTCGCGGACCGAATCCTGAATGTTGGCGGTCAGCAGCGACAGGGCGATCGCCGGAAACCTCTCGGACAGCAGCCGGGCGGTTTCCAATCCGCCCATGCCCGGCATGTTGACGTCCATCAGAATGAAGTCGGGAACCGACGCGGCGACATACTCCAGCGCCTCCTCGCCGGTGGCGGCCTCGAGGATGGTCCAGTCGGGACACGACTTCTCCACCACCGATCGCGTCATCATGCGGGCGACCCGGCTGTCATCGACCAATAGCACGGTGCGGCTCGTCATGAATTTGCTCCGGCAAGTGCCCAGGGATCTTACAAATCTATGCTTGACGCCTTGCCGCGCCGCAAGGGTAAAGTCCTCATCAAGGCTTGGCGCGGGAGAGAACAGCATGATGATCAGCCACCACGCGGCCCTTATTTACGTCATGGTCATGGTTTCCGCCGCCGACGGCAACATGACCGACCCCGAATTGCGCATGATCGGCGAGATCGTCAATTTCCTGCCCATCTTCCGCGACTACGATCCCGACCTGCTGACGCGGACCACCGCCACGTGCGCGGAAATCCTCGATTCCGACGACGGGTTGAACCGCATCCTGGAGGTCATCAAGGCGTCGCTGCCGCCCAAGCTGCGCGAGACCGCCTACGCCCTGGCCTGCGACGTGGCTGCCGCCGACCGCGACCCCCACAAGGAGGTCATGCGCCTTTTGGAGCTGTTCCGCCACCGCCTGGATATCGACCGCCTGGCGGCCGCCGCCATCGAACGCGGCGCCATGGCCCGCTTCGCCATCCTGCCGGTCCACGCCTGAGCATCGGACCGGTTGGGCGACAGGCTCTTGCAAATCCCCCGGGGCGGCGCTATTTTCCGCCCCTCGGCCGCCCATTCGGGCCGGCCGTCGCCATGGGCCGGCGTAGCTCAGTTGGTAGAGCAGCGCATTCGTAATGCGCGGGTCGGGAGTTCGAGTCTCTTCGCCGGCACCATTTTTCCACAAAAATACAATACTCTAGGTGGTGTGGAGACTTAACGCATCCATAGGACTATGGCGGCGATGGTGACGACGGCGCTGTAGTTTCTGGCGGTCTTCTCGTATCGGGTTGCGACGCGTCGGAACTGCTTGAGCTTGTTGAAACAGCATTCGACGAGATGGCGCTGGGCATAAAGGTGCTTGTCGAGGGGATGCTTGCGGGTGCGGGACGGATTGCTGGGGATGACGGCGATTGCCCCCTTATCGGCGATCACCTGCCGGAAGTGGTCTGCGTCATAGGCGGTGTCGGCCATGACGACTTCAGCGGGAAGGTCTTCTATCAAGGGACCGGCTTGAGGCACATCGCCCATCTGACCTGCTGTGAGCGTAAAGCGCACAGGGCACCCCAACCCTCGAACCGCCATATGGATTTTGGTGCTTAAGCCACCGCGAGATCGGCCAATGGCCTGATCTTCAGCCCTTTTTTTGCACCGCTGGCGTGCTGGTGGGCGCGAATGATGGTGGAATCGACGATCAGGTATTCGAAGTCCGGATCATCAGACATGGCCTCGAATATCGGCCACCACACCCTCTTCTGGCTCCATCGGCTGAAGCGTCGGAAAACGCTGTTCCACTCGCCAAAGGCTTCAGGCAAGTCCCGCCAGGGCGACCCCGTCCGCACGATCCAAAGAACGCCTTCGACAAACATCCGGTTATCGCGCCCGGTCGAGCCTTTCTGATCAGGGCGGCCAATGATGAGACCGGCTATCCGATCCCACTGCGCATCGCTCAATATCAAACGATCCATCACACCCAAGACCACCTCCTAAAAAGCAGTCTTGAATCACATTTCGAGGCACATGGGAATTCCTAGAGTTTGTCCGATCTAGGTTGAAGCATATCCGGCATGGCGCAGATATGCGGCGCACTCCTGAGGCGGGAATGCGTCCAGCAGTTTGCCGACCCGTCTCCATGTTGTTTCTATGGTTCGCTCCTCGGCCTTCCGGACGAGCATCTTGAGTTTGGCGAACATCATCTCGATCAGGTTGAGGTCGGGGCTGTAGGGCGGTAGGAAAAGTAGATGGGCACCGGCTTTACGGATGGCTTGGCGGGCGGGTTTTCCTTTGTGGCTTCCCACGTTGTCGAGAATGACCACGTCACCGGGGGCCAGGGTCGGCGCCAAGGATTGTTCCACCCAGGCGGTAAAGGCCGCCCCGTTGATGGGGCCATCAAGCACCAGGGGAGCGACGATCCGGTCATGGCGCAGGCCCGCCAGAAAGGTTAGGGTTTTCCAATGGCCGTGGGAAACCTTGGTGAGCAGGGCTTCCCCACGAGGGCTCCACCCGCGCAGGCGGGTCATGTTGGTCTTGACCCAGGTCTCGTCGATAAAGACCAGGCGGGTGGGATCAAGCCGATGCTGATGGGTTTTCCAGCGGTTGCGCAGCCGCGCCACTCTCGGCCCATCCCGCTCCTTGGCCATCAATTTTTTTGAAGCTCAGACCTTGGCTGCGGACGAAGCGCCAGACGGTGTCGTGGGTGACCACAATGCCCCGCTCGGCCAGTTCCGCCGCCAATGCCCGCATGGCCAGATCCCTCTTCTCTTCCAGCCGAGACCGGATCCAGTCCGCCGTCTCGCCGCCCAGAACAGGGCGACGGTGCCCACCCATCTTGCCCGGCTGAAGGCCTCGGCCAGAGCGCCACTTCTGACCAATCCGAACCGCCGTCGCCACCGAAACCCCAAAGTGTTTCGCCGCCGAGCGTGTCGTCTCGCCTGAATTCAGGGCTGCCGCTATCCGTTGCCGAATGTCTTGTGAAAGAGGTCCTGCCATCGCTGCTGGCCTCCTATCCTTGAATTACATTCTCGGCACCAGGGGAATCCCAAATCCGATTCCGCCTATGTCAGACAGACCCTAGAGAACCACCGGATTCTGCCCGCCATCCATGGACAGGGTGGTGCCCGTGACGTAGCCGGCCCGGCCCGAGGCCAGGAACACCACCGCGTCGGCCACTTCTTCCGGCGTGGCCATGCGGCCCAGGGGCAGGCGCTCGATGCTGGCGCGGCGGGCCTCCTCGACGCTTTGCCCCGACAGCCGGGCGACGGCCTCCATGCCTTCCGCCACCCGTTCGGTCTCGGTCAGGCCGGGGCTGAGGCCCACCACCCGCACGCCCTGGCCGGCATAGGCGGCGCCCAGCCCGGCGGTGGCCAGCATCAGGGCCGAATTGGCCGCGCCGCCGGCGATGTGGGTGGGCATGGCCACTTTTCCCCCGATGCCGATCACGTTGACGATGACCCCGCGTCCGCGCGCGGCCATGCGCTTGACCATGGGGTCCATGACGTTGACATAGGTGAAGAACTTGGCGTCGAAGGCGTCGCGCCAGCGGGCCGGGCTCAGGTCGTCGGGCGGTGTCCGCCGGGCGGCGCCGGCCGAGTTGACCAGCACGTCCACCGGCCCCAGGTGGGTCTCCACCGCCTCGATCATCCCGGCCGCCGCCTCGGCATCGCACAGGTCGGCGGCGAAGCCCCGGGCGCCGGGCAGGGTCGCCAGGGCGCTCTCGACATGGGCGGGAGAGCGCGAGCAGATGGCGATTCTGGCGCCCTCGGCGGCGAAGGCGGCGGCACAGGCCAGCCCGATACCCTTGGAGCCCCCGGTGATGAGGATGACCTTGCCGTCGAGACCGAGTTCCATGTGCCCCACCCAGATAATTGCAGCCTCAGGATATATCAGAAGCTGTTGGGTATCCCCAGCACATGGGTGGCCACGCGGGACAGGATCAGGCTGGGGGATTCCCTTGCATCGACGGTTGGTATTTTGCACCCTTGCCCCATTGCGACGGCGGAGGGAACCCGTCCGGGCCGCCGCTGGGAGTTTGAGTGCATCATGGCCAATCCCCTTTGCGGAGTGCTTGTGGTCAGCCTGGAACAGGCGGTCGCCGCGCCGCTGTGCACGTCGCGGCTGGCCGATGGCGGAGCCCGGGTGATCAAGGTGGAGCGCCCCGAGGGCGATTTCGCCCGGGGCTACGACAGCGTGGTCCATGGCGAGAGCGCCTATTTCGTCTGGATCAATCGGGGCAAGGAATCCCTGGTTCTCGACATCAAGCGGGCCGGGGACGCGGCGCTGCTGGACCGCATCGTCGCCCGGGCCGACGTCTTCGTGCAGAATCTGGCGCCCGGCGCCGCCGAGCGGGCCGGCTTCGGCTCGGCCGCCCTGCGGGCCCGCCACCCCCGGCTGATCACCTGCGACATCTCGGGCTACGGCGAGGACGGTCCCTATCGCGACATGAAGGCCTATGACCTGCTGGTGCAAAGCGAGGTGGGGCTGGCCTCCATCACCGGCGTCCCCGAGCAGGCCGGCCGGGTCGGCGTCTCGGTGGCCGACATCGCCTGCGGCATGTACGCTCATGCCGGCATCCTTCAGGCCCTGCTGGAGCGCGAGCGGACCGGCCGGGGCAGCGGCGTGGCGGTGTCGCTGTTCGACGCCCTGGCCGACTGGATGACCGTACCCCTGCTGCATCACGATTACGGCGGCAAGGCGCCGGGCAGGGTGGGGCTCAGCCATCCCAGCATCGCGCCTTACAGCGCTTTCGAGACCGGCGACGGCCGCCAGGTGGTGCTGTCCATCCAGAACGAGCGGGAATGGGTGCTGTTCTGCGACGGCGTGCTGGGCAATCCCGGCCTGGCCACCGACGAGCGCTTTTCATCCAACAAAAGCCGGGTCGCCAACCGCCCCGCGCTGGACGCCATCATCGCCCGCGAGTTCAAGGCCATGGATCATGCCGAGGCGACACGGCGCCTGGGCGCGGCGCGCATCGCCTATGGCTCGCTCAATCAGGTGTCCGACCTGTCCGCCCATGCCCAGTTGCGCCGGATGACGGTGGCCTCGCCGACCGGACCGGTCGAGGCGGTGGCGCCGCCGGTGCAGGTGCGGGGCGAGACCTTCGCGCCCCGCCCCATTCCCGCCCTGGGCCAGCATTCCGACGCCATCCGCCAGGAGTTCGCTCCATGAACTCCGGCCATCTACGCGGCTGGATCGGCCGTTCCGAGACCATTGAGGACGTGGCGGCCGCCGCTCCGCTGGCCGGTCTGGCCGCCACCCTGGACCATGCCGCGCCGCCGTGGCGCGACGGCGAGGTGCCGCCGCTGGGCCACTGGCTCTATTTCCTGCCCCGCGCCCTGCAGCGCGACATCTCCGGGGACGGCCATCCCCATCGCGGCGGCTTCCTGCCGCCGGTGGACCTGCCCCGGCGCATGTGGGCGGGCGGTGCCTTCAGCTTCGCCGCTCCCATCAGGGTGGGCGAGCCCATCACCCGCCGCTCGACCATCGACGACGTTACCTCCAAGGAGGGGCGGTCTGGCCGGATGGTGTTCGTCAAGGTCCGCCACGAGGTGTCGACGCCGGCCGGTCCGGCACTGACCGAGTTCCACGACATCGTCTACCGCGAGGCGGCGCGCCCCGGCGATCCCCCGCCGCCGGGCGAGGCCCCGCCAGCCGGGGCGGTGTGGCAGCGGCGGATCGTTCCCGACATCGTGCTGCTGTTCCGCTTTTCGGCGCTGACCTTCAACGGCCATCGCATCCATTACGACCGCGAGTACTGCCGTGAGGTGGAGGGCTATCCCGGTCTGGTGTTCCACGGGCCGCTGACCGCCACCTTGCTGGTGGACCTGTTCCTGCGCCACAATCCGGGCGCCGAGGTCAGCGGCTTCCGCTTCCGGGCCAGGCGGCCGCTGTTCGATATCCATCCCCTGTCGGTGTGCGGCGCGCCGCGCGCCGGCGGCGCCCTGCTGTGGGCGCTGGACCACGAGGGCAATGTCGCCATGTCGGCCGAACTGGACGCGCGATGAGCCCCCGGCTTTCCCGTCGCCAGACCGGGGCATCGTGGTGGCCGACGCGGCCATCCGCTATCGCTCCGAGGCCTTTCACGGGGAGGTCCTGGTCTTCGCGATGGCCGCCGCCGACTTCAACAAATACGGCTGCGATCTGGTCTACCGGGTGACGGACAAGGCCGGCGGCCGCGAGATCGCCCAGGGCAAGACCGGCATCATGTTCTTCGACTACGCGGCCCGCAAGCCGGCGGAGGTGCCGCCCCCCTTCCGCCTCAAGGCGGAGAGGACGCTTTAGGGATCGGCGGTCAGGCCGTGGCGAACGGCCAGGGCCGCCATTTCGGCCGGTGTCGAGGTTCCCAGCTTGTGCCCCAGGCTGGCCCGGTGCTTTTCCACCGTCCGCTCGCTCAAGCCCAGCAGGTCGGCGATGTCGCGGGTGCGGCGCCCCTCGACGATCAGCTTGAGCACCTGGCGCTCGCGCCGCGTCAGGGTCGCCAGGGCGGCATTGTCC
>JAVBXM010000187.1 GCA_030824585.1 Phaeospirillum sp.
GCGGCGGCGACGCCACCGGCTCGGGCATGGGCTCGGCCCCGGACGGCGGATCGTCGGGCGGCGAGCGGCCGAGCAGCGGCTTGGCGTCCGACACCACCGCCTTCCAGACCCGGATCTCGTCGGCACTGACCACCCGGCGGCGAGGCTGGCGCGGCTCGACCAGACGCGACCGGGTCATTGCCTGGGCACCACCTCATCGCGCGGCGGGTCCTCGTCGGCGATGGACGCCCAGCGATCCCCCGGCTGGGGTGTCGGCGGCGCGATGATTTCAGGCTCGGCGGCGGAAGGAGGAGGAGGCGCGGGCTGCATCGCGTCGGCCAGCGGCGCGGTCTCCATCACCATCGGCGCCGGCTCCATCGGCATCGCCTCGGCGGCCGGTTCGGGGGCCGGGGCCGGAGCGGCGGGCTGGGCCGGCGGCGCCGTCATGCGCGGGCCGGCGGGAACCGGGGCGTTGGCCATGGACGCCGGGGCCGGGGCCTCGCCCTCGCCGAGATTGCGGCGGATGAACTTGCGCCAGTCGCCCTTGGGCGCCAGGCAGGGGGCTTCGTTGACCCCCTTGACCACCAGGGCGATGCCGCCCAACTGCCACAGGGTGACGAATTGCGGATAGTTGCCCATCAGGTAGTCCAGGGCACGCATCTTCAGCCGCCAGGCCACGTAGTACTTGTTGCCGTACAGATGAGCCAGCACGCACAGCGTCATGGCGACGATGCCGGTGGCCAGGCCGGTGGCGAGCAGAATGACCAGCGCCAGGGTGGCCTCGATGGTCAGCGGCAGCAGGTGGTCCCAATGCTGGTGCACCGGCGAGCCCTGGAAGTCCAGCAGGCGGGGATCGGTATAGACCTGGACCTGGCCGGCACGGACGGCGGCGCACAGTTGCTCGTGCAACTGCTCCTCCTCGCGTCCCTTGCGTTCCCGCCATTCGGCCAGCAACCGGCTCATCGCCGCGATCCGCTCCGTCCCAGAGTCATACCGGCCATCCTGCTTGGCCGGCATGCGGCCGCCGTCGAGGCGGCGGCCGGGCGGGCGAAGGCCCGCGCCCGGCAAGGGGCAAGTATATCATGCCGAAGGATGGACAAGAGGAACCGGGAAGGCAACCCCTACCTCTCGGCCAGCCGGGGAGAGCGGGCCCGGGGCAGGAACACCACCAGCCGGCCGGGACTCTTCATCTTGCCGGCGATCTGGAAGGCGGCCTCGCCGGCGCCCCAGAACACGTCGCCGCGCACCGGCCCCTTGATGGCGGCGCCGGTATCCTGGGCCACCATCAGGCGGCGCAGCGGCTTGCCCGCCGGGTCGACGCTGTCGACCCACACCGGCGCGCCCAGCGGCACGAAGCGCGGGTCGACGGCCAGCGAGCGTTCGGGGGTGAGAGCCACGCCCTCGGTTCCCATGGGTCCGTCGGTGCCGGCATTGACGCCGTAGAAGATATAGCGGGGATTGCGGCCCAGCAGGGTGCGGCCTTCGGCGGGGTTGGCCTTCAGCCAGGCGCGGATGGCCGGCATGGAGGTGTCGGAGCCCAGCTTGCCCTCGTCCTTCATCACCTTGCCGATGCCCACGAATTTGTGGCCGTTGCTGCCGGCCACGCCCAGGCGGACCACCGAACCGTCGTCGAGGCGCACCCGGCCCGACCCCTGGATCTGCATGATGGCCAGGTCCACCGCGTCGTCGGTCCAGGCCACCACGGCGGCCTTGCCGTCGAGGGCGCCCTTGTCGATCTCGGCGCGGGTGGGATAGGGGACCAGCCGGCCGTTCTCGACCCGGCCGACCAGTTGTTCGCCCGACCAGTCGGGACGGAACTTGCCCAGGTCGGCGGTGACCAGATCGGTGGGCTTGCCGTAGATGGGCTGGGTGTAGGCCCCCTTGCGCTGGCGCGAGCCCTTGATCTCCGGCTCGAAATAGCCGGTGAACAGGCCGTCGGTCTTGCCGTCATTGGTGACCTGCCAGGGGGTGAACCAGGTCTCGAACAGGGTGCGGGCCGCCCGGTGGTCGCCCTCGGCCACCCGGGCGGCGGCGGCGCAGGGGGAATACCAGTCGGCGGCGGTGCCGCCCACCCCGTCAAAGCCGATGGACTTGTCGATGGGCAGCTTGGTGATGCGGTTGCACGATTTCAGCAGGGCGGGCAGCACCCGGGCCGAGTCGTCGTCGGACCAGCCGGCCAGCCGGTCGAAGGAAAGGGGCTGCAGCACCATGCGGTCGGGACCGCCTGGGCCGGGCGCCGGTTCCGGCGTGGCGCAGGCGGCCAGGGACGCCACCACCAGCAGCGCGGCGGCGGGCTTCCTCATGGCTCGGGAGTATGGGTGGCGGCCAGCGCCCAGTTGGGATCGGTCGCGCGGGTATCGCGGCGGAAGGTCCACAGGTCGATCACGTCGATCACCCGCTCGGGATTGCCTTCCACCACTTCGCCTTTGGCGTCGCGCAGCGCGTTGACCTGCTCGCTGACGAAGCGGATGGTGATGGCGGCGAAACGGCCGTCCATCTGGGCCTCGACCACCTCGGCGGAGCGGATGCCCACCAGTTCGGTCTGCAGCGTCTCGCCATGCTGGCGCCGCGCGTCGATGGCGTCGCTGAAATGACGGTAGACGTCGGGAGCCAGCAGCGGCTGCAGCGTCGCCTTGTCGCCATGGGCGAAGGCGATGACGATCATCTCGAACGCCGCCTTGGCGCCACCCACGAAACCGTCGAAGTCGAACCCCCGGTCGGCGGCGCGGATGGCGGTCAGGCCCAGGCCCACCGGCGTCTCGGCCGGCGGTTCCGCCGCCGAGCGGCGGACGCTTTGCAGATCCACCACGTTGTCGGCGGGGGATTCGGGCGGGGTCCACTGCTCGGGCGGGCGCTCGGCGCCGGTGCGCTTGCCCAGCACGCTGCGCAGGCGCAACACCAGGAAGGCGGCGACCATGGCGAAAAAAACGATGTCGAGAAAATGATAGCCGTCGTTCATCAGGCCAGTCCGAGGTAGGCTGCTAATCCAGTCAAAGACATAAGACGGGTTGGGGGAAAGAGCAAGCATGGCATGGGTATTCCTGATTGGCGTGCTGACCCTGCCGGTCGCCGAGATCATGGTGTGGATCAAGGTATCCGACGCCATCGGCGGACTGGCCACCGTGGGTTTGACCGTCCTGGCCATCCTGGCGGGCTCGGTTCTGCTGCGTCACGGCGGGCTGGGCATGGCCTTCGAGGTACGGGCCCGCATGGAGCGGGGCGAGCCGCCGGGCCCGGCGGTGTTCGACGGACTCTGCATCGCTTTGGCCGGTTTCCTGCTGCTGCTGCCCGGCTTCATCTCCGATTGCATGGCGGTGCTGCTGATGTTCCAGTCGGTGCGCCTGGTGCTGCTGCGCCTCCTGGTGTCGCGCGTCGTGGTGGCGCAGCCGGGCATGGGCGGAGCGGGGCCGGCCGCCCATTCCGGCCCGACGGTCATCGACGGCGAGTACGAGATCATTCCGCCGGAATCCGGCCCGACTCCGCCCCCGGACCACAAGCGGCTTGAGCCGTAATGGTGTCCGTGCTACGCCCCTTGCCAGCCTGTTGAACGATTTTTCCATCCGGAGAGTGCCATGACCGACGCCCAGACGCCGCCCGAGGATCTGCCCCAGCTGCAGGTCAACATGCAGTACATCAAGGACCTGTCCTTCGAGATTCCCGGCGCGCCTCATTCCTTCATCGAGATGCAGGGCAAGAATCCCGAGATTCCGATCCACGTGGACGTCAACGTCGCCAATGTGGGCGCCAACGCCTATGAAGTGGTGCTGCACCTGAAGGTCGAGGCCCTGCTGGAGGGCAAGGCGCTGTTCATCCTGGAACTGGCCTATGCCGGCGTGTTCACCCTGAACCTGCCGGAAGAGCAGATTCACCCGGTGCTGCTGATCGAGTGCCCGCGCCTGCTGTTCCCGTTCGCCCGCAACATCGTGGCCGACATGACCCGCGACGGCGGCCTGCCGCCGCTGCTGCTGCAGCCCCTGGATTTCGTCCAGCTCTACCGCGCCCGCGCCGAAGAGATGAACGCCCAGCCGGATCAGGCCTGATCATTCCCGCAGCCACACGGCGTTCTTGAGCTTGCCCACGAACGCCGTGTGCGCCGCGTTTTCCTCCTCGGTCGGCCCATGGGGCCGGGGGGCGCGGAACTCGCGCTTGACCTCCAGGGCCGAGGCGCTGGCGTTGCCGCCGCCGCTATTGCCCTTGCCGCCGCCCAGTTCCAGGCCCGGCTGGCGTCCGCCGATGAGCTGCAGATAGACCTCGGCCAGCAATTCCGAATCCAGCAGCGCGCCGTGCTTGGTGCGGTGGGTGTTGTCGATCTCGAAACGGCGGCACAGCGCGTCCAGATTGGCCTGGGCGCCGGGAAAGCGCTTGCGCGCCATCATCACCGTGTCGATGGAGCGGCTCATGGGCAAGGCGGGAAAGCCCAGCCGCGCCAGTTCGGCATTGATGAAGCGCATGTCGAATTCGGCGTTGTGGATAATCAGCGGCGCATCGCCGATGAATTCCAGGAAGTCGGCGACGATCTCGGCGAACAGCGGCTTGTCCGCCAGGAAGTCGGCCGACAGGCCGTGCACCTTGAATGCCTCTTCCGGCATGTCGCGCTCGGGATTGCAATAGCGGTGGAACACCGAGCCGGTGGGCAGGTGGTTGAACAGCTCGACGCAGCCGATTTCCACCAGCCGGTGGCCGCTCAGGGGATCGAAGCCGGTGGTTTCCGTATCGAGCACGATCTCGCGCATGGGCACTGCCTTTCACCAATAAAACTTGGGCTATCGCCCAAACCCACCTGGGGCTTATGCCCCAGACCCTCCTTTTGATTCATCAATAAAAGGGAGGTTTGGAGGCATCGCCTCCAACCGGGGTTGCGGGGCGGGAGCCCCGCATTTTCCCAACCAAGGCCTTCAGCCGCTTCAACGCCGGGCCTTTCCCCAATCCGGTGGGAATCACCACGTCGGCCCTGCGGCGTTTTTGCCCGTCGGGCATCTGCTTGGCCAGCACGGCATCCAGGCGGGCCCGCGTCATGCCGGGCCGGGCCAGCACCCGGGCGGCCTGCAGGAAGGAAGGCGCGCTGACCACCGCTACCACGTCGCAGCGTGCCTCGCCATGGGTCTCGAACAGCAGCGGGATGTCGAGCACCACCAGCGGCGTATGGCGGCGGCGATGGCGGGCGAGGAAGTCGTGCTCGGCGGCGCGGACCAGGGGATGGACGATGGCTTCCAGCCGCTTCAGCGCCGCGTCGTCGCCGAAGACCTTGGCCCCCAGCGCGGCCCGGTCCACCGCCCCGCCCTTGACCACGCCGGGAAAGGCGGCGTCCACCGCCGCCACCGCCTTGCCTCCCGGCGCGAACAGGGCATGCACCGTGGCGTCGGCGTCGTGCACCGGCACGCCCAGGCGGCGCAGCATGGCGGCCGCCGTGCTCTTGCCCATGCCGATGGAGCCGGTGAGACCCAGGATCTTCATGCCAGATTCCTCACGACAGGACGAAGGCCCTCAACTCGTCGCCGACCACCGGCCGCCGGCCGAACCACGCCTCGAAACCGGGCACCGCCTGGTGCAGCAGCATGCCCAGCCCGTCCACGACGGCATTGCCCCGCGCCCGGGCGCGGGCCAGCAGATCGGTCTCCAGCGGCACATAGACGATGTCGTTGACCACGGAGGCGGTCGGCAAGGCCGACAGGTCCAGGTCCAAATTCGACTGACCGGTCATACCGAGCGTGGTGGTGTTGACCAGCAGGGCGCAGCCTTCCAGCATTTCCGCCCGTTCGGTCCATTCCACCACCCGGATCGGACCGCCGAGATCGGCGGCCAGCACTTCGGCCCGCTGGCGCGAGCGGTTGGCCAGACGGATTTCCGGCACGCCGGCATCGGCCAGCGCCGCCACCACCGCACGGGCCGCGCCGCCGGCACCGATCACCGCCGCCGGGCCGGATTGCGGCACCCAGGCCGGGCAGCCCTGGCGCAAATTCTCGAAAAAGCCATAGGCGTCGGTGTTGCGTCCCTCCAGGGAGCCATCGTCCCGCACAACCAGGGTGTTGACCGCGCCGATGCGCGCCGCCAGGGGATCGAGGTGATCCACCAGCTTCATCACCGCCTCTTTATGGGGCACGGTGACGTTGGCCCCGGCAAAGCCCATGCGGGGCAGGGCGCGGATCACGCTTTCCAGGTTCTCGGGGGCCACCGCCAGCGGCAGGTAGGCGCCGTCGATGCCCAGGCGCTCGAGCCAGAAACCGTGCAGGCGGGGCGAGCGGGAATGGGAGACCGGCCAGCCGAGAACCCCGGCCAGCCTGGCCTTGCCCGATACGATCATGGAATCAGCTCCCCGTTCTCGCGCAGGAAATCCATCAGGGCCAGCAGCGGCAGGCCGAGGATGGTGAAGAAATCGCCCTCCACCGCCAGGAACAGCTGGGCGCCCAATCCCTCCAACTGGTAGGCGCCCACCGAGGACAGCACCGCCTCGCCCGCCTGCTCGAGGTAACGGTCGAGGAAGGCTTCGCTGAAATTGCGCATGGTCAGCTTGGCGGCCTCGGTGTGGTGCCACACCCGCCTGCCGTCCCTGACCGCCACCACGGCGCTGGTCAGGCGATGGGTCTTGTGGCGGAGCGCCAGCAACTGGTCGCGCGCCTCCTCCCGGCCGGCGGGCTTGTCGAACCATGCGCCGTCGCAATCGAGCATCTGGTCGGCGCCGATCACCAGGGCGCCGGGATAACGGGCCGAGACGCGCACCGCCTTCAGCTCGGCCAGCACCTCGGCGACACGGGCGGGATTGCGGGTTTCGGCGGCCAGCGAATCCTTGACCGCCCGCTCGTCCACCGCCGCCACCTCGACGGTGAAACCGACGCCGGCCTCTTCCAGCATGCGGGCCCTGGCGGCACTGCCCGAGGCGAGGACGATCATGACGGGACGTTCTCCACCTTGACCCCGCGCTTGGCCAGATGGCGTTCGTAGAGCTGGATGATGGCCGCCGAGGCCTCCTCGATGGAGCGGCGCGTCACGTCCACCACCGGCCAGCCCAGACGCGAGAAGATACGTCGCGCCTGCTGGACCTCCTCCTTGACCTTCTCGAACTGGGCGTAATCGGCTTCCTCTTCCTGGTTCAGCAGGCGCAGCCGGGCGCGGCGGATATCCGACAGGCTCTTGGGGTCCTTGGTCAGGCCGACCACCAGGGGCTTCTTGGTCCGCTCCAGCTCGGGCGGCAGCGGCACCCCGGGCACCAGGGGATAATTGGCGCATTTGAGGCCGCGATTGGCCAGATACATGCAGGTGGGGGTCTTGGACGAGCGCGACACCCCCACCAGCACGATGTCGGCCTGGTCCACCAGCTCGATCAACTGGCCGTCGTCGTGGGACAGGGTGAACTGCATGGCGTCGATGCGGCGGAAATACTCGGCGTCCAACTGATACTGGCGGCCGGGCAGGGCGGTGACCTCCAGGTCGAGGAAAGCCGACAGCCCGGCCATCACCGGATCGAGCAGCGAGATGCAGGGAATGCCCCGGTGGCGGCAGGCCTCCTCGAGCAGACCGCGCACCGCGCCGTCCACCAGGGTGAAGAACACCAGCCCGGGATTGTCCTCGATGCCGGCGATCACCCGCTCCACCTGACCCTGGGTGCGGACCAGCCACCAGTTATGCTGAATGGGCTGGACACCTTCGAACTGGACAAGACAGGCCCGCGCCACCGAGGTGACGGTCTCGCCGGTGGCGTCGGAAACGAGGTGAAGGTGAAAGCTCCGCATGGCTGTGGATAACCCGCAAGTCCGTGGATAAGGAGGGGGTCCCGGCGGGAGGCGGGAAATCGCTCCCCGCTGACCCCGATTCCATGGAGGCACATCCCCCCATGTCCAAAACCGTTCCGCACTCCCCGACAATAGCGTGAATCTCCGTCCGCCACACCCGATTTCCCCGTTTTCCCCATCGGGCGAAGCCGTGGAAAAACAACGGACTGCCCCGGTTGCACCGCACTCATCCACAGGGCGCCCGCCAGGGGCCGAAAATCCGGACAAGCCTGTGGATGGCCCGGGCAAAAAGTCCAATCCCCGTTATCCACAGGCACCCACTAACCACAGCAACCTTTTCTCTAAACCTTAAAGTCTGTAAGAGAGAGCCATCCTCAGCCTGCGAGGTCCCCAGTTCCGAGGCAACGCCCGTGTCCAGCTCGTCCAAGCCCTTTCTCCGCGCCCTTGCCGGTGAGACCCTCACCCCTCCGCCCTTCTGGCTGATGCGCCAGGCCGGACGCTATCTGCCGGAATACCGCGCCACCCGCGCCGAGGCCGGCAGCTTCCTCGACCTGTGCTACAATTCGGACCTGGCCTGCGAAGTCACCTTGCAGCCGCTGCGGCGCTACAACTTCGACGCGGCCATCCTGTTCTCCGACATCCTGGTGGTTCCCGACGCGTTGCGGCAGCATGTCGCGTTCAAGGAAGGCGAAGGTCCGGTATTGACGCCGATTCGCTCGGCAGAGGATCTGAACGCCCTCGACCTCTCGGGCCTGCACGACCATCTCGCCCCGGTCTACGCCACGGTGAAGAAGCTGTCGGCCGCCATTCCCAAGACTACCGCCCTGATCGGCTTCGCCGGCGCGCCCTGGACGGTGGCCACCTACATGATCGAGGGCAGCGGCTCCAAGGATTTCTCCAAGGCCAAGGGCATGATGTTCGGCCAGCCGGAGCTGTTCGCCCGCCTGATGGACCTGCTGGTCCAGGCCACCGGCGACTACCTGATCCGCCAGATCGACAACGGCGCCGAGGCCATCCAGATTTTCGACACCTGGGCCGGGGCCCTGCCCGAGGACATGTTCGAGCGCTGGGTGATCGGGCCGACCCGCGCCCTGGTGGAGCGTATCCGCGCCGAGCGGCCCGGCGTGCCGGTGATCGGCTTCCCGCGTCAGGCCGGCTATCTCTACAAACGCTACGTCGCCGAGACCAAGGTCGACGGCGTCTCCATCGATCCCTCGGTGCCGCTGGACTGGGCGGCGGCCGAATTGCAGACCAAGTGCACGGTGCAGGGCAATCTCGACCCGCTGCTGCTGGTGGCGGGCGGCGAGGCGCTGGACGCCGGCATCGACCGGGTGCTGAAGGTGCTGTCCAAGGGACCGTTCATCTTCAATCTCGGCCACGGCATCACCCCGCCGACCCCGCCGGACAACGTGGCGCGGCTGGCCGAGCGGGTGAAGGCCTGGAAGGGCTAATTCCCGCCATGGGCAAGACCGGAACCACCAAGACGGCCATCGTGCTGTTCAATCTGGGCGGGCCGGATTCGCTCGAGGCGGTACGGCCTTTCCTGTTCAACCTGTTCAACGACCCGGCGATCATCGGGGCGCCGGCGCCGGTCCGCTGGCTGCTGGCCAAGTACATTTCGGCCAAGCGGGCGCCCATCGCGCGGGGCATCTATCAGGTCCTGGGTGGCCGCTCGCCCCTGGTGCCGGAGACCGAGGCGCAGGGCCGTGCCCTGGAGCACGTGCTCGGGCATGGTTTCCGCTGCTTCATCGCCATGCGCTACTGGCATCCCTTCACCCATGAGGCGGTGGCCGCCATCAAGGAATGGGGCGCCGACGAGGTGGTGCTGTTGCCGCTCTATCCCCAGTTCTCCACCACCACCACCGGCTCGTCGGTCAAGGAATGGCGCAAGCAGGCGGAAAAGCAGGGCTTGGCCGTGCCGACCCGCATGGCTTGCTGCTATCCCGCCGAGCCGGGGCTGGTGGAAGCCATGGCCGATCTGGCCAGGACGGGATACGAGGAAGCGGCCGGGACCGGCCGGCCGCGCATCCTGTTTTCCGCCCATGGCCTGCCCAAATCGGTGATCGACAAGGGCGATCCCTACCAAGCCCAGGTGGAACTGACCGCCACCGCCGTGGCGCGGGCCACCGGCATCGATGATCTCGACTGGGCCATCTGCTACCAGAGCCGGGTCGGCCCCATGGAATGGATCGGCCCCAGCACCGAGGCCGAGCTGGAGCGTGCCGGCCGGGACGGCGTGCCGGTGGTGATCGTGCCGGTGGCCTTCGTCTCCGAGCATTCCGAGACCCTGGTGGAACTGGATATCGAATACCGTCACAAGGCGGACCAGCTCGGCATCCCCTCTTACGTGCGGGTACCGGCCCTGGGCTGCCATCCCGCCTTCATCCGGGGACTGGCCGACGTGGTCCACCGACCCCAGGCCTTCAGCGGCCAGGCCTGCAAGCTTCTGGGCCGAAACTGCGAACCGGGGAGTTGCGCGTCATGCTGAGCGGATCGGCCTATCTGTGGGTCAAGGCGGTGCATGTCATCGCCATCATCTCGTGGATGGCCGGATTGCTTTATCTGCCCCGGCTGTTCGTCTACCACACCACGGTCAAGCCGCGCTCCGAATCCTCGGAAACCTTCAAGATCATGGAGCGCCGGCTGATCAAGGCGATCATGACCCCGGCCATGGTGCTGGCCTGGACGCTCGGTCTGGTCATGGCGGTGGATGGCGGCCTGTTCTCCCAGGGGTGGTTCCACATCAAGCTGCTTTGCGTGGTGGGAATGACCGCCGCCCATTTCTTCCTGGCGCGCTGCAAGGACGACTTCGCCGAGGACCGCAATACCCGGCCCGAGAAGTTTTACCGGGTGATCAACGAGGTTCCGACCCTGCTGATGATCGTCATCGTCATCGTGGTGATCGTCAAACCGGCCTTCGGTGGCTGAATTCCGATTTGACAGGGCCGCCGGCTTTGGCTAATGCTCTAGCGAATCTTCCAGGGCGGCCAACACGCCCGTTTCCCACCATCCCCCTTCCGCGCCGGATCACAAGCATCCGTTCCTGATCGGCAGCCGGTCCGCCCGAGTCGGACCTGTCCCACCTTAGGCCGATTATCAGCGCGGGATATCCATCCAACGGATTTCTCCCATGCATTTGCAGGACCTGAAGAAGAAGAGCCCGGCCGAACTCCTGGCCTTTGCCGAAGAGCTGGAGGTGGAAAACGCCAGCACGCTCAGGAAGCAGGACATGATGTTCGCCATCCTGAAGCAGCTGGCCGACAACGACACGCCGATCTACGGTGACGGTGTCCTGGAAATCCTGCAGGACGGCTTCGGGTTCCTGCGCAGTCCCGAGGCCAATTATCTTCCCGGTCCCGACGACATCTACGTCAGCCCCAGCCAGGTGCGGCGCTTCGGCCTGCGCACCGGCGACACGGTGGAAGGCCAGATCCGGGCCCCCAAGGATGGCGAGCGCTATTTCGCCTTGCTCAAGGTCAACAACATCAATTTCGAGGACCCGGAAAAGGTCCGCCACCGCATCAATTTCGACAACCTCACCCCGCTTTATCCTGACGAGAAGCTGAAGCTGGAGATCGAGGACCCCACCCGCAAGGATCTCACCACCCGGGTGATCGATCTGGTGGCCCCCATCGGCAAGGGCCAGCGCGCCCTGATCGTCGCCCCGCCCCGCACCGGCAAGACCGTGATGCTGCAGAACATGGCGCACGCCATTTCGCTCAATCACCCCGAAGTCTACCTGATCGTCCTGCTGATCGACGAGCGGCCGGAAGAAGTGACCGACATGGCCCGCTCGGTGAAGGGCGAAGTCATCAGCTCCACCTTCGACGAGCCGGCGTCGCGCCACGTCCAGGTCACCGAGATGGTGCTGGAGAAGGCCAAGCGCCTGGTCGAGCACAAGCGCGACGTGGTCATCTTGCTGGATTCCATCACCCGTCTGGCGCGGGCCTACAACACCGTGGTGCCCAGCTCGGGCAAGGTGCTGACCGGCGGCGTGGACGCCAACGCGCTCCAGCGCCCCAAGCGCTTCTTCGGCGCGGCGCGCAACATCGAGGAAGGCGGCTCGCTGTCCATCATCGCCACCGCCCTGATCGATACCGGTTCGCGCATGGACGAAGTGATCTTCGAAGAGTTCAAGGGCACCGGTAACTCGGAAATCATCCTGGACCGCAAGCTCAGCGACAAGCGCACCTTCCCGGCCATCGACATCACCAAGTCGGGCACCCGCAAGGAGGAGCTGCTGGTCGACAAGGGCATCCTGTCCAAGATGTGGGTGCTGCGCCGCATCCTGATGCCCATGGGCGTGGTCGACGCCATGGAATTCCTGGTGGACAAGCTCAAGCACTCGAAGAACAACGGCGATTTCTTCGAGGCAATGAATTCCTAGAGCGCGATGACAATAGGTCGGTGCGGCGTCGCGCCGACCTATTGTCTGAATCGCCCTCTAATTTATTGATTAGAGACGGATTCAGCTTATCGGGCGAATCGCGAAGCGATTCGACCTCAAAGCATCCGGCTCTAGGGGGAAACAAGGCGAAGGGACTTGTCCCTTCGCGCATCCCTCTTCCCGATCATTCTTCAGTTATGTCCGGACGTCCGCCGCCGGTGATGGCGCCGGTGGCTTTGGGTCAGCAGGTCGTCCGAGGGGCTGTCGTCCTCGGAGCGGCGGCGCCACAGATGGATGCCGCCGGCCAGCAGCATGGGCGGCACCACCACGATGGCGATGCGGCCCAGCATGTTGAAAAAGGAATTGCGGTCGGTGTTGATGACGATGGCGTTCTTGCACTCGTAACGCTGCTTGAAGGTGCCCGAACAATCGCGCAGCCGCTCCTGCACCGCCGCCGAGGAATGGTTTTCCACCGTTCCTTCGGGAAGGTTGGCGAACTGATCCCAACCCGCCCAGGCCATCCAGGCCAGGCTGACCATCGCCACCATGCTGTTGCCGATCTTCGACACGCGGCCCTCCACATCGGGTAAAACCCGAACCCGGAGTCTACTATCCTTTCGGAAGACCCCCTACGGCAAGAGGAGAGTGGAGCCGGTGGTCTTGCGCCCCTCCAGATCGCGGTGGGCCTGGGCGGCATCCATCAGGGCGTAGGTCTGGTTGACCTCGATCTTGACCACACCCTTTTGCACCATCTCGAACAGTTCCGCCGCCGAGGCCACCAGGTCGGCCCGCTTGGCGGTATAGGCCATCAGGCTGGGCCGGGTCAGGAACAGCGAGCCCTTGGCGGCCAGCAATCCGGTGTCCAGCGGCTCGACCTTGCCCGAGCTTTGGCCGAACGACACCATCATGCCCAGCGGCCGCAGGCAGTCCAGGGACTTCAGGAAGGTGTCCTTGCCCACGGAATCGTAGACCACCGGCACGCCCTCGCCATTGGTGATCTCGCGCACCCGCGCCACGAAATCCTCGGACTTGTAGAGGATGGGATGGTCGCAGCCATGGGCCTTGGCCAGGTCCGCCTTCTCTTCCGATCCCACCGTGCCGATCACCGTGGCGCCCAGATGCTTGGCCCATTGGCAGACCAGCAGGCCGACACCGCCGGCGGCGGCGTGGATCACGATGGTATCGCCCTTCTGCACCTTGTAGGTCCGGCGCAGCAGGTACTGGGCGGTCATGCCCTGCAGCATCATGGCGGCGGCCTTGTGCTCGTCCATGCCGTCAGGCAGCTTCACCAGCCGGTCGGCGGGCATCAGACGCGCCTCGGCATAGGCGCCCAGCGGTGGATTGGCGTAGGCCACCCGGTCACCCGGCTTGAACTCGGTGACGCCGTCGCCCACCGCCTCGATCACGCCGGCGCCTTCCAGGCCGGGAGTGAAGGGCAGGGGGGCGGGATAGAGCCCGGTGCGGTGATAGACGTCGATGAAGTTGAGGCCCACGGCGGTGTGGCGCAGCAGCACCTGACCGGCGGCGGGAGCGCCGGTTTCGATCTCTTCCCAGACCATGACCTCGGGGCCGCCGGGCTGGTGGATGCGGATGGCGTGGGTCTTCACTTCAGCGGCACTCCTTTGAAATCTTGTCCCTCAGGCGGCGGGCGGGCGCCTCCGCGCCCTTGCCTTCCGCGGCATAAGCCGCGCGGCCCCTTGGGCCTGGCCATCTCCTTTCGGGGATGGAAATCATCGGACGGCAACGCCCTCGTGGCGCAGCAGGAATTCCTTGGTCTCGATTCCATCGATGCCGGAATAGCCGCCCATGGCGCCGTTGGCGCCCAGCACCCGGTGGCAGGGAATGATCACCGGAATGGGATTGCGGCCGCAGGCGCCGCCCAGGGCACGCGCCGCGGTGCCCAGTTCCCGGGCCAGTTCGCCGTAGCTTTTGGTCTGGCCGAAGGGAATCCGCGACAGCGCCGCCCAGACCTTTTGCTGGAACGCCGTGCCGTGGGGCGCCAGCGGCAGATCGAAGCCGGTCCGCTTGCCGTCGAAATATTCCTCGAGCTGGTCGCGGGCCTTGAGCAGCAGGGGTGTCTCGTCGTTTTCGGGCAAAAAGCCCCAATCCACCGCGACGATGGCGCCGTCGGCCTCGAACAGGGCCAGCGGCCCGATGGGGGAATTGAAGGCGAGCTGCGGCATGGCGGTGGTTACTTTTCGCTGAGCAGGGCGGCCAATCTTTCGGGATCGGTGACCGGCGCCCGGCAGGTGGAGCCTCGGCAAATATAAGCCGCCGCCCCTCCGTCGACCAGAGACTTGCCATGGGCCGGGTGATCCGGCGGCAAGGCGGCGCCGTCCTCGACCCGCAGCAGCGAGACGGGGGGCAGGGGCGTGGCGGCGAAAGCGCGCAGCAGGGCAAGGCCGCCCCGGTCGTCCAGCGGCCCGACGATCACCACCTGCAGCGGCTCGGCCAGGATGGTGAAGGCCTCGAGCAGCGAGGTCATGTGGGGAATCTGCTCGGGGATGGCGGCGGCGAAGGCGTCGATTACCGCACCAGACCGGTCGCGCCAAATGTCGTCGCCGGTGGCCAGCCACAGCCGGGCCAGCGCTTCGGCCATCATGCCGTTGCCGCTGGGCACCGCCGAATCGAAGCTTGGCTTGGTACGGACCACCACGTCGGTGGCGTCCTCGGCCGAATGGAAATAGCCGCCGCCGGACGCGTCCCAATGATGGGCGTGGACCTGTCCGGCCCAGCCAAGGGCGCGTTCCAGGTATTCCGGCCCGGTGGTGGCCTCGTACAGCGCCAGGGCGGCCAGAATCAGCCAGGCGTAATCGTCGAGCACGGCGGCGGTTTCGGCGCGGCCCTGGCACAGGGAATGGGCGGGCCGCCCGTCGGGGCGGGTCATCCCGGCCGTGATGATCTCGAAGGCATGCTCGGCGGCGGCCAGCCAGTCGGGCCGGTCGAAGGCCAGGGCCGCCTCGGCCAGGGCGGCGATCATCATGGCGTTCCAGTCGGCCAGCACCTTGCCGTCGCGGCCCGGCCACACCCGCTTGTCGCGCTCGGCCAGCAGCGCCGCCTTGGCCTCGGCCAGATCGTGGTCGTCACCGCCGCCCCGGGGATGGTTGCGGTGCAAGATGTTGCGACCCTCCCAATTGCCGTGGGCCTGCACCCCGTAGAGGTGCCCGAAGCGGGTGGCGGTCTCCATGTCCAGCAGGGCGGAGAGTTCCTCGGCGGTCCAGGTGTAGAACAGCCCTTCCTCGCCGTCGCTGTCGGCATCCAGCGCCGCGGCGAAGGCGCCGCCCTCGGCGGTCATGTCGCGCAGCAGCCAGCCCACCGTCTCGAAGATGCGGGTGCGGTACAGCGCGGAGCCCGTGTGCTTCCACGCCTTGGTCAGCAGCGACAGCAATTGGGCATTGTCGTAGAGCATCTTCTCGAAATGGGGCACCAGCCAGGTCTCGTCGGTGGAATAGCGCATGAAGCCGCCGCCCAGGTGGTCGTAGATGCCGCCCTGGCAGATGTGGTCGAGCGTCACCGTCACCGCGTCTTTCAGGCTGGAATTGCCGGTCCGCAGGTAGGAATGCCACAGGAAGCGGAACAGGCCGGGCTGGGGGAACTTGGGCGCGCCCACCGTGCCGCCGTCCTCGAAGTCGATCAGCCGCAGGCACTGGGTGGCGCCCAATTCCACCACCTCCATGTCCAGTTCCATGGGTCCGGGCGAGCGGGCCATCTGCTCCAGCGCGTCCCGGATGCGTCCCACGTTGTGGCCGATCTTTTCCGGGTCCTTGTGGAAGGTGTTGGCGATGCCCTCCAGCACATCGGGGAAGGCGGCGCGGCCGTAGCGGGGCGTGGCGGGGAAGTAGGTGCCGCCCCAGAACGGCTGGGCATCGGGGGTCAGGAACATGGTCAGCGGCCAGCCGCCGTGCTGGCCCATCAGGGCCAGGGCGTTCTGGTACAGTGCGTCCAGGTCGGGGCGCTCCTCGCGATCCACCTTGATGTTGACGAACAGATGGTTCATCAGCCCGGCGATGCCGGCATCCTCGAAGCTCTCATGGGCCATGACGTGGCACCAGTGACAGGCGGAATAGCCCACCGACAGCAGGATCGGCTTGTTGCTGGCCTTGGCCTCGGCCAGGGCCTCGGGTCCCCAGGCCCACCAATGGACGGGATTTTGGGCATGCTGCAGCAGATAGGGGCTGGTCTCGGCGGCCAGTCGATTGTGGGACATTCGGTAATCCTTGAACGGCGGGGCGTTGCGCCCGAGGAGGCTAATGCTTAGTTTGGGTGGAGGTGGGCCGAGCGCAAGACGAGGATGACATGAAGATCACCGTGGACGTGGACTGTACTCCGGAGGAGGCGAGGACCTTTCTCGGCCTGCCCGACGTCAAGCCCATGCAGGAAGCCCTGATGAAGCAGATCCAGGACCAGATGGCCGCCAACCTGCACGCCATGGAGCCCGAGACCATGCTGAAGGTCTGGCTGCCCGCCGGTGTCCAGGGCATGGAGCAGCTGCAGAAGATGTTCTGGTCCCAGTTCGCCGCCGGCGGCCAGCGTCCCAAGGAGAAGTAGAAGTGAGCCGTCTGCCCAGCGATCCGCCCGGCTATTTCCGGGTCCACGTGTTCATCTGCACCAACCGGCGCCCCGACGACAACAAGCGCGGCTCCTGCGCGCAGAAGGGGTCCGAGGCCCTGCGCGAGCACATGAAGGAGGCGCAGAAGAAGCTGGGCCTCAAGGACGTGCGCATCAATTCCGCCGGTTGCCTCGACCGCTGCGGCCAGGGCCCGGTGATGGTGATCTATCCCGAAGGCGTCTGGTACACCTTCGGCACCACCGCCGACATCGACGAGATTCTCGACACCCATGTGGTCAAGGGTGGCCGGGTCGAGCGCCTGATGCTCGCCCCCAATTCCTGATATCGCTCCCATGTCCGACACCATCTACGCCCTCGCCAGCGCCGCCGGCCGGGCCGGCGTGGCGGTGTGGCGGCTGTCCGGCGACAAGGCGGGCCCGGCGCTGACCGCCCTGACCGGCAAGCCCTTGCCCGAACCGCGCAAGGTCCAACGCACCCGATTGCGCGATGGGGCGGGGGAGGCGATCGACGACGGGCTGGTCCTGTGGTTTGCCGCCCCCCATTCCTTCACCGGCGAGGACGTGGCCGAACTGCACCTGCACGGCGGGCGGGCGGTGGTCGCCGCCCTGACCCGTCGGCTGGGGGAATTGGGCCTGCGCCCCGCCGAGCCGGGCGAGTTTTCCCGCCGCGCCTTCCTCAACGGCAAGCTCGATCTCACCCGGGCCGAGGCCATCGCCGATCTGGTGGATGCCGAGACGGCGGCCCAGCGGCGCCAGGCGCTGCGGCAGTTGGATGGCGGTCTGGCCGGTCTGGTGGAGGGCTGGCGTTCCGCCCTGATCCACGCCATGGCCCATCTGGAGGCGGTGATCGATTTCGCCGACG
The DNA here is from genome assembly GCA_030824585.1 of Phaeospirillum sp. GTDB lineage: Bacteria > Pseudomonadota > Alphaproteobacteria > Rhodospirillales > Magnetospirillaceae > Phaeospirillum. The sequence goes on from JAVBXM010000187.1 coordinate 17,525, forward strand.
AGGACATTCCCGATACCTTGCTCGGGCAATCGGTGCGGGAGGTGCGATCCCTCGAAGCCGAAATGGCCGGTCATCTGGATGAGCGGCGCAGTGGCGAACGTCTGCGCGACGGCATCCACATCGCCATCCTGGGCGCTCCCAATGCCGGCAAGTCCAGCCTGCTCAACCGCCTGGCCGGTCGCGAGGCGGCCATCGTCTCGGCCCAAGCCGGGACCACGCGGGATGTCATCGAGGTGCATCTCGACCTGGGCGGCTGGCCGGTGATCGTCGCCGATACCGCCGGGCTGCGGGAGTCGGCGTGCGAGATCGAGAGCGAGGGGGTGCGCCGGGCCGAGGCCCGGGCGGCGGGGGCCGACCTGCGGCTGTGCGTGTTCGACGGGGCGCTTTATCCCGGTCTGGACGCCGCCACGTTGGAAATGATAGACGACGCCACCCTGGTGGTGCTCAACAAGCGCGACCTGATGACGGCGGAGGTTCCCGCCGCCATCGCCGGCCGCCCGGTCCTGGCCCTGTCGGCCAAGGCGGGAGACGGGGTGGACGCGCTGGTCGCGACCCTGGCCGAGACGGTGGAGAGCCGCTTCGCCGTGGGGTCCGCGCCGGTCCTGACCCGCGAACGCCACCGGGTGGCGGTGGCCGGGGCGGTGCGGGCCTTGAGGCGTTTCGACCCGGCCATGGGGGTGGAGATGGCCGCCGAGGACCTTCGCCTTGCCGCCCGCTCATTGGGGCGCATCACCGGGCGGGTGGATGTGGACGAGATTCTGGACGTCATCTTCCACGAATTCTGCATCGGGAAGTGAGTCCGGACGGGTAGCTATGGATGGGGTCTGTTTCACGTGAAACAAACAAGTTCTTGCGATGTGGTGGTGATCGGGGCTGGCCATGCCGGGTGCGAGGCGGCGGCGGCGGCGGCGCGCTTCGGCGCGCGGACCGTGCTGCTCACCCAGCGCCTGGAGACCATCGGCGAGATGTCGTGCAACCCGGCCATCGGCGGTCTGGCCAAGGGCCAGCTGGTGCGCGAGATCGACGCCCTGGACGGGCTGATGGGCCGCGTCATCGACCGTGCCGGCATCCAGTTCCGCATCCTCAACCGCAGCAAGGGACCGGCGGTGCAGGGGCCCCGCGCCCAGGCCGACCGCAAGCTCTATCGCCTGGCCATGCGGGCCCTGCTGGACGAGACGGAGAACCTGTCGCTGCTGGAAGGCTCGGCCGAGGATCTGGTCGTCGAGGGCGGCCGGGTGAGGGGCGTGGTGCTGGCCGACGGCTCGACACTCGTCTGCGGTGCCGTGGTGATCACCACCGGCACCTTCCTGCGCGGCCTGATCCATCTGGGCGAAAAGACCTGGGCGGCGGGGCGGGTGGGCGACGCCCCGTCGGTGGGTCTCTCCCTGGCGCTGGAGCGGGCGGGCCTGCCGTTGGGCCGTCTCAAGACCGGAACTCCGGCCCGGCTGGACGGCCGCACCATCGACTGGGAATTCCTGGACCGCCAGGAAGGCGATGACCCGCCGGTGCCGTTCTCGTACCTCACCGACCGGATCACCACGCCGCAGGTGGCCTGCGGCATCACCGCCACCACGCCGGCGACCCACGCCGTCATCCGCGCCAACCTGGAGCGGGCGCCCATGTATTCCGGCCAGATCCAGAGCACCGGGCCGCGTTATTGCCCCAGCATCGAGGACAAGGTGGTGCGCTTCGCCGACCGCGAGCGGCACCAGATCTTCCTGGAGCCCGAGGGGCTGGACGACGACACCGTCTATCCCAACGGCATCTCCACCTCGCTGCCCGAGGACGTGCAGCGGGCCATGATCGCCACCATCCCCGGCCTGGAACACTGCCGGGTGATCCGTCCCGGCTATGCCATCGAATACGATTTCGTCGATCCTCGCGCCCTGCACCGCTCGCTGGAAACCCGCGCCGTGGCCGGGCTGTTCCTGGCCGGGCAGATCAACGGCACCACCGGTTACGAGGAGGCGGGGGGGCAGGGCCTGCTGGCCGGGCTCAACGCGGCGCGTCAATGCGGCGGCGCGGCGCCCCTGGTCCTCGACCGGGCCGACGCCTATCTCGGCGTGATGATCGACGATCTGGTCAGCCTGGGAACCAGTGAGCCCTATCGCATGTTCACCTCGCGCGCCGAGTACCGGCTGCTGCTGCGCGCCGACAATGCCGACCTTCGCCTGACCCCCAAGGGACGCGAGGCGGGATGTGTCGAATCGACGCGCTGGGCCTCCTTCATGGTCAAGTGCGCCGGGCTGGAGCGGGGCCGCCAGACGCTGCACGCGCTGAAGGGCTCGCCCGACATGCTGCGGCGCCATGGGCTGGAGATCAACCGCGACGGGGTGGTGCGCTCCGCCTGGGACCTGCTGGCCTATCCCGATCTGGACCTCGGGCGCCTCGCCACCGTGTGGCCCGAACTGGGCGAGCTGTCTGGGACGGTGGCCGAGCAGCTGGAGATCGAGGGCAAGTATGCCGGCTATCTCGACCGGCAGGAGGCCGACATCCGCGCCTATCGCCGCGAGGAGGGGTTGGCCCTGCCGGCCGATCTGGATTACGACGCCATCGGCTCGCTGTCCAACGAGGTGCGGCAGAAATTCAAGGCGGCGCGGCCCGAGACCCTGGCGGCGGCGGCCCGCATTCCCGGCATCACGCCGGCGGCGGTGACGGCGCTGTTGGGGCATGTGAAGAGGCGGGTGCTGGAATGGTCCGAGGAATCGGTGCCCTAGCCATCTAGATTTTGTGTTTCACGTGAAACAAACCACAGCATGGGGAATCGGATTGTGGGTCCGGAAGAGTTCCTGACGAAATCTGGTGTTTCACGTGAAACACTGGAGCGCCTGCGTCTTTATGCCGAGCTGCTGGTCAAGTGGCAGGCCCGCATCAATCTGGTCGGACCCGATACGCTGTCCGATCTGTGGTCGCGGCATGTGCTGGATTCCGCCCAGTTGTTCCCGCTGATCAGGCCGGGAGCCCGCCGGCTGGTGGACCTGGGCAGCGGCGCCGGCTTTCCCGGCCTGGTGCTGGCGGTGATGGGGGCGCCCGACGTCCATCTGGTGGAGAGCGATACCCGCAAATGCGCCTTCCTGCGCGAGGTGGCCCGCGTCACCGGAACCCCGGTCACCGTGGTCAACAAGCGCATCGAGCAGGTGCCGCCGCTGGGAGCCGACGTGGTGACGGCCCGCGCCCTGGCACCCTTGGATCGCCTGCTGGGATGGGCCTTTCCCCACCTTGCCCCGGGGGGCGAATGTGTCTTCCTGAAGGGTAGGGGGGCGGAAGACGAATTGACCGCAAGTGCGAAAGAATGGAATATCACGGCGAGCCGGGTGCCTTCGCTCACCGATCCCGGCGGTCTTGTCCTTCATCTGCGTGAGGTATCCCGTGGCCGAGCCCAGCCGTAGCAGCGCCCGCGTCATCGCCGTCGCCAACCAGAAGGGCGGTGTGGGCAAGACCACCACCGCCATCAATCTGGCGACCGCCATGGCGGCGACCAAGAAGACGGTGCTGATCATCGATCTCGACCCCCAAGGCAATGCCAGCACCGGGCTGGGCATCGACCGCTCGGCGCGCGAGGTCAATTCCTATCACGTGCTGCTGGGCGAGGCGTCGCTGGCCGACGCGGTGATCGCCACCTCCATTCCCGGCCTGTCCCTGGTGCCGTCGGGCGTCGACCTGTCGGGTGCCGAGATCGAGCTGGTGGAGTTCGAGCGTCGCGAGCACCGGCTGAAGGAATCCCTGGCCGGGTCGCTCGCCGCCTATGACTACGTGCTGATCGACTGCCCGCCGTCCCTGAACCTGCTGACGCTGAATGCCCTGGTGGCGGCCAACGCGGTGATGGTGCCGCTGCAATGCGAGTTCTTCGCCCTGGAAGGGGTCAGCCATCTGATCAAGACCATCGAGCGGGTGCGCCAGGCCTTCAATCCCGGCCTGGAACTGCAGGGCATCATCCTGACCATGTTCGACAAGCGCAACAACCTGTCCGACCAGGTGGCCGCCGACGTGCGCGAATATTTCGGCGACAAGGTCTACAAGACGGTGATTCCGCGCAACGTCCGGGTCTCCGAGGCGCCCAGCCACGGCAAGCCGGTGTTGCTCTACGACATGAAGTGCACGGGGTCCGAGGCCTATATCCATCTGGCCTCGGAAGTGTTGAAGCGCGAGCGGGAATTGAGGGCCTAGAAAGCCCAAGCGAAGCGCCCGGCGATTGAGGGCTGATCAAGAGGGTCAAATTGGCTGAAGAGAAGAAAAAGGGCCTGGGGCGCGGCCTGTCCGCCCTGCTGGGCGATCACGCGGCCTCGGCCATCGCGGCGGTGACCAGCGCGGCGGCGGCCGGGCCCGAAGGCCAGGCGGCCATCAAGGGCCTGCGCACCATGCCGCTGGAGCATCTCCAGCCGGGCAAGTTCCAGCCGCGCCGGACCTTCGACGAGGACCGCATCGCCGATCTGGTGGAATCGGTGCGGGAAAAGGGCATCTTGCAGCCGCTGCTAGTGCGGCCGCTGCCGGGCAACCCCGCGCGCTTCGAGATCATCGCCGGCGAACGCCGCTGGCGGGCGGCCCAGGGCGCCAGGCTGCACGAGGTTCCGGTCATCGTCCGCGACCTTTCCGACCGCGAGGCCCTGGAAGTGGCCCTGGTCGAGAACCTGCAGCGCCAGGACCTGTCGCCCCTGGAAGAGGCCGATGGCTACCGCCGCCTGATGGATGAGTTCTCCCACACCCAGGAGGAGCTGGCCAAGGCGGTGGGCAAGTCGCGCTCGCACGTGGCCAACATGATCCGCCTGCTGGCCCTGCCCGATCCGGTCAAGTCCATGCTGGAAAAGGGCGAGCTGACCGCCGGTCATGCCCGCGCCCTGCTGACGGCGGCCGACCCCCTGCGCCTGGCCAAGGACGTGGTGGGCCGGGCGCTCAACGTGCGCCAGACCGAAAAGCTGGTCAACGACGAGGGCAAGGCCAAGCCGACCAACGGCGGCCGCCCGGCCGGCGGCGGCAAGGACCCGGACATCGCGGCGCTGGAGCGCGACCTGACCTCGCAACTGGGCTGCCGGGTGGGGATCCGTTCCCTGGGCAAGGGCGGTGAGCTGACCATTTCCTATGGTTCGCTGGAGCAGCTCGACGACATCCTGGCCCGGCTGTCGCGCAATCCCGACCGGTCTGTCGA
>JAVBXM010000097.1 GCA_030824585.1 Phaeospirillum sp.
TGCTGTCCCTGGACGTCGGCCTGCCCTTGCCCACGGGCAGCGTGCTGCGCCTCGAGGTGATCGGCCGCCCGCTGCCGCCGCCGCCCATGGCGCCCGCCCCCAACCCGCCGCAGGGACTGACCGCCAGCGGCTGGCCCACCCTGGACCAGGCGGTGGATGCCCTGCTGCAATCGGACCGTCAGGCGGCCGAACAGTTGATGCGCATGATTCCCCAGGCGGGTCCCCGCCTGGCGGCGGCCATGTCCATGTTCGCCGGGGCGGTGCGCTCGGGCGATGCCCGCCAGTTGCTGAGCGAGCCGGTGACCCGCGGACTGGAAAAGGCCGGACGCAAGGATCTGGCCGAGCGGCTGAAAAAGGAATTCCTCGATCTGGCCGAGGACGCCACCCGGCCCATGGGACGCGGCGACTGGCAGGCCATCACCCTGCCCTTCGCCCACGGCGCCAACATCGACCCCATCGACCTCTACATCCACCGTCCGGCCCAGGACGAGGAGGGCGGCGGCAAGAAGGGAGCCGAACAGCGCTTCATCCTCGACGTGCGCATGAGCATGCTGGGCCGCATCCAGTTGGACGGGCTGGTGCAAAAGGAAACCAAGCGCTTCGACCTGATCGTGCGCACCGCCGAGCCGCTGCCCGCCGCCATGTGCCGCGACATCGCCGGCATCTTCGCCGAAGCCGGCCAACTGACCGGCATCAAGGGCCAGGTCTCGTTCCAGGCGGGACGGTCCTTCGTGGATCTGCCGCCGGCAGCCGGGGCACCGGCAACGCAAATCGTGGTATGATCCCTGCGCTTGTTTTTCGCTTCCCCGACCGATGGCATAGGCTTTGCTTGAAGATTCCGGCAATTCAGAGGCCCCGCAGGCACAGGCTCAAGTATCGTCCGGCATGAACACCATCGCGCGCGACCCCAAAGGCTATTACGCGATCCTCGGCCTCGCTCCGGGGGCGGATTCGGGCGCCATCAAGAGCGCCTACCGCTCCCGCGTGAAGGTTGTCCATCCCGACCGCAATGCGTCGAAGCGGGCGCGCGAGGAATTCCAACGGGTTATCGAAGCCTATGGCGTGCTCAAGGACGTGGTGCGGCGCGCCGAATACGACACTTTCGGCCAGGAAGCCACCCATGACGACGACGAGGTGGTGGCCGGCGCCCCCATCGCCTGCTGCGGCTGCGGGGCGCTGACCGCCCAGCCGCGCTATGTGGTCTATCACTGGGTCCGCTCGTATCTGGTGTGGGCAAAAACCGGCACGGTGGAGGGAATTTTTTGCCGGGCATGCGCCGACCGTGCCGCCGTGCGCGCCTCGACGGCCACCTGGGCCCTGGGCTGGTGGTCCCTGCCGGGTATCCTTCTCGCTCCGCTGGCCCTCGTCCACAACCTGCTGGGCGGCTCCAAGCCGCGCCACGAGAACGCCAGGGTGCTGATCCGCCAGGGCCGCGCCTTCCTGGGGCGCGGCGAACTGGAACTGGCCCGGTCCCTGGCGCTGCAGGCCCGGCGCTTCGCCCGCCTGCCCGACGACCGCGCCCGGGTCGAGGACCTGCTGCACGCCACCCGCGACGTGTCCGACAACCGCCGGCTCAAGACCCGCTGGCGCCTCGGCGGCGGGGTGTTCCTGGCTCAGGGATTGCCGCTGCTGGCCCTGCCCCTCACCGTCGGGGTCTTCGCCCTGATCGCCACCAAGCCGTGGGACCAGCCGGTCTCCACCTCGGCCCCCATCGCCATGGTGCCGGCCCGCAGCGGCGAAATCCGCCATGTGGCGGTGGACAACCTGAAGGTGCGCATGGCGCCGCTGGGCGGCGCCCCGGTGCTGACCTTGCTGGACCGCTTCGCCACCGTCGAGGTCACCGCCGACCCCGCCGACCCGGAATGGGTCAAGGTGCGCACGCCCTCGGGCATCGACGGCTATGTGGAGACCCGCTCGCTCTATGCCGGATCGGGCGGACGCTTCAAGGAGCAGTGGTGCAACGAGAACCGGGGGGCCCAACCCAGCGCCGGCGAGATTCTCACCCGCCGGGTCGGCGGCGATCACCGGCTGCTGGTCCATAACGAGGGCCGCCGCGACGGCGTGGTCAAGCTGAAGACCATGGCCGGCAACACGGTCACCGCCTTCTACGTGCCGGCCACCTACCATATCGGTATCGGCGGCATCCCCGAGGGCACCTACCGCATCGAATTCGCCACCGGCGCCCGTTATTCGCGCGGCTGCGGCATCTTCATGGAGGAGATGCAGGCCGCCATGCTGCCGGTGACCCTGACCTTCAAGTACCAGTCGGCGGGAACGCTGCGCTCGCTGACCCATATCGCCGAGATTTCATTGTCGCCCGCCTCCGACGATCCGGTGCAGCCGCAGCCGCTTCCCACCGACCGCTTCGCCATGGACGATTGAGGCCAAGCTCCCTGGGAGGTTCGGCTCATCAAGGGATGCGCATGGGGGCGATGAAGACCCTACTTCCCGGCCCGCTTCTTTTCCAGGGTGGCGCGCACCTGGCCCAGTTCGCGCCCCATCTTGCGGATATCGTAGAGCAGGGTTTCCAGCACCAGGATGACCAGGTCGGGCGTCTTGCCGATCTGGGATTTCAGCGCCGCCATGGGGATCACCAGGCAGGCGGTTTCCTCGGCGGCCATGGCCGAGGCCATGCGCGGCTCGTTGTCGATCAGCGCCATCTCGCCGAACACCCCGTTGGGACCGATCTGGCCCAGGGTGACCTTCTGGCCGTTGACCGTCTTGAAGATGGCGACCTTGCCGCTTTCCACCACATAGGCCATGTCGCCCGGATCGCCTTCGTTGAAGATGATCTGGCCGGGAGGGAATTTCTTGCGTCCGGTGCGTTCCTGGGCCGGCTTGGGCGCC
>JAVBXM010000031.1 GCA_030824585.1 Phaeospirillum sp.
AGGCTGGTGGAGGTGGAGTGCACGCTTTGCACCGTGCTGTCCACCTTGGCGATCACCCGGCGGATCATCACGTCGAAATCGGCGGTCAGCAGCTCGCGCTTGCGGCCGCGCGCCACCTCGCGTTCCTGTTCGGCGCGGGTCTCGGTCTCCAACTGCTCGGCGCGGATAAGGCCGTCCTTGAACACCTGGACCGAGCGGGCCATCTCGCCGATCTCGTCGCCGTTGTCGGCATAGGGGACGGCGATCTGGCGGTCGCCTCCGGACAGGGCGGTCATCACGTCGGTGATGCCCTTGACCGGACGGACGATGGATCGGCCGATGACGGTGGCCAGCACGATGAAGATCAGGGTCGCCGCGCCGCTGAGGGCGGTGGCCAACATGGTGACGTTGCGGCGGACATCGGTGTCTTCGGCCTGGACGATCTTTTCCTGGGCGTCGGCGAATTCGACGATCTTGTCGAAGGAGGGGGCGAAGGCGGCATAGGTGGCGCTGAGGGCCGTGGTGTCCTTTTGCAGGATCTGGTCGGCCTCGATCATCCGGCGCGCCTTGGCCAGATAGGTATCGATCAGACCCTGCAGCTCGGCCTTCCGGGGGCGCCGAGGGAGGATCGGGCGAGGGTGTCCCCGAAGGCCTTGTGCTCGGCCTCCAGCTTCGCCAGGTAATCCATCTGCCCGCGCAGCAGGTAGTCCTTCTCGTGGCGGCGCAGCATCAGCATGTGGATCAGCAGGTCCTGCTCGCCCAGGTCCGAGACCACCTTCTCGGCGGCGTGGACGGCTTGGCGCAGTTCTCCCTGCATGCCGGATTTCTCGTCCAGCCCGGCGGTGACCATGCTGGCCTGAACGCTTCGCATCTTTTCGGCATAGCCCGCCATTCCCGCCCTGATGGACCTGATGTGCTCGGCCACGGGAGCGGCCTCGGGAAGCTTTTCCAATTGGCCGGCCCTGGCGACCACCTGTTCCGCGGCCTTCAGGGACTGGTCGGCGTATCTGGTGTCGCGGCGGATCAGGAAGTCCTTCTCATGGCGTCGCACTTCCAGGCTGCCGCCCCACATATCCTTGGCGGCCAGCACGACGGCGGCATAGGCTCTGGTCTTGCCGTCCATTTCGTCCAGCCGCTTCATGGACCAGAACATCAGCCCGGCCACCATGCCGATCATGATGATGCCCATCGCCGCCAACGAGGCGATGCGGACGCGGATCGAGAATTGGCTCATGCGCCTCTCCATTTGGCTGGAACAGTGGTGGCCACGCCCATACGATCAGGTTACCTGGGTGGTCACTACCCATGGCGATGGTAACTAGAGGTAATGTATATGATGGATGTGTTTTAATTATCAATCAACGGCCCAGGGCCGGAAAAAAGTTGCCTCAGTTTCAACCGTTCCACCCGGATGATTGTCCAGGGCAGGGCGAAGGCCTCGCGCACCCAGGCCATGTACCATTCCGCTCCCGGGCCGGCTTCGGGCCAGGCGGGGGCGGGGCTGACCGGCAGGCCGAGGCGGTGGAAGATGTAGAGCGAGCGCGCCATGTGACAGGCGTCGGTCACCACGGCCAGGCGGCGCCAGCCCCGCTCGTCGACCAGACGGCGTGACAGCAGGGCATTGCCGATGGTGTTGACCGAGGCATCCTCCACGTGCACCCGGTCGGGGGCGATGCCGGCGTCCAGCGCCAGGTCGCGCATCACATGGGCCTCGGGGGTCGCATGGCGCACCGCGCCGCCGCTCATCAGCAGGTGGCCGACCCGGCCCTCGCGCAGCAGCCGCACCCCGTGCCGGACCCGCCGGACCAGCGCCGGGCTGGGGCTGCCGTCGGGACGAACCATGGCCCCCAGCACGATGGCGGCATCATGGAACGCGACTGGGCTATCGACAGAAGCGGCGGACATCTTTTAACTGGGGGCGACGAATCTAAGGAGAGTGCCATGGACAAGCGCCGTAACACCGACGTCATCGTGGAGACCCTGGCGCTGGAAGGCAAGCGGGTCATCGACGTGGGCTGCGGCGACGGAGGGCTGGTGCGGGTGCTGGCCCGCTTCGGCGCCCACGTCCTGGGGGTGGAGTGCAGCCCGCGCCAACTGGCCAAGGCCCGCGCCGGCGCCAAGGTGGCCGACGAGGAGATCGTCGAGGGCGTGGGACAGGACCTGCCCGCCGACGACCAGAGCGCCGACGCGGTGGTGTTCTTCAACTCGCTGCACCACATCCCCATCGCCTTCCAGGCCAAGGCCCTGGCCGAGGCGGCCCGCGTGCTCAAGCCGGGCGGCGAGGTCTATGTCTCCGAGCCGCTGCCCTGGGGGCCCTTCTTCGAGGCGGTCCGGCCCATCGACGACGAGACCTGGGTGAGGGGCGCCGCCCTGGCCTCGATCAAGGGAGCCTGGGTCCACGGGCTGGAGGAGGCCAGCGAGTTCACCTACATCCATCCCTTGGTGCTCCGGGATTACGAGGCCTTCCGCGACAAGATCGTCTCGGCCAACGCCGAGCGCGAGGCCAGGTTCGCCGAACTGGACGGGGAGCTGCGTGAGCGCTTCGCCCGCCTGGCCCAACCGGCCGAGGGCGGCGGCTTCGCTTTCGAGCAGCCGATGCGCGTCAATTTGCTGCGCAAGGAGTAGGGGGATGAAGACCCGCGGTGCCTTGCTCGAGTCCATGTTCCAGCGGGCGGTCCAGGCGTTCAACGGCGGCGACTGGGCTTCGGTGGTGCTGCAGGTGGGCGAGGCCTTGTCCCGGTTCAAATGAAAAACCCCCGCCGGCGAACCGGCGGGGGTTTCGAACCTTTGGCCGAGAGGCCCGGCACACTGGCGAACCGGCGTGCCTTTCGACACCATGTGGTCCGATAGGATCGGACCACGGGGGTCAGCCGTGAATGGCCTTGTACTTGGCCAGCAGGGCGTCCTTGCTCTCGGTCTCGTGCTGCACGATGCAATCGGCCGGGCAGACCATCTGGCACTGCGGGCTGTCTTCGGCGCCGACGCACTCGGAGCAGCGGGACGCGTCGATCACGTAGATCACGTCGCCGGCCGAAATGGCCTGATTCGGGCAAGCGGAAACGCAGGCGTCGCAGCTGGTGCAGTCGTCGGTAATCTTCAGGGACATGGGTTTTTCCTCTCTCCTCGCAACCCCACTATGGCCGTCCCCGGCCCCCACGTTGTTCGCGGGTGGCCGGGGAACGGGCGCATATTACGCCGCTTGACCCAGACGGGCCAGCTTTTCGTGACGGAAGGCGCCCCACAGCGCGGCGCCGATGGCACCCGCATAGATGGAGTCCGGGTGGGAAACGGCCTTCAGGTTGACCTTCTCCTGCTCGGCGGCTTCATTGAGGGCCGCCACCAGGCCGGCATCCAGGGCCAGGCCGCCGGTGACCTGGACGATACCGTCCACGGCGCCGATGGACTTCAGCAGCTTGGCCAGGCGCACCGCCATGGACACGTGAATGCCCTTGAGGATGTTCGAGGCCGAGATGCCGCGCGATACCATGTTGATGACGTCGGTTTCGGCCAGCACGGCGCAGATGGACGACACCTTCTCGGGGTCATCGGCCTGCATGGAGAGCGTGCCGATCTCGTCCTGGGCGATGCCCAGGTAGCGGGCGATGTTCTCGAGGAACTGGCCCGAGCCCGACGCGCACTGGCTGGTCATCTTGTAGGACAGCACCTTGCCCACGCCGTCCATGCGGATGGCTCGGCCGTTCAGGGCGCCGATATCGAGCACGGCGCGGGCTTCCGGGTTGAGGTACAGGCCGCCGCGACCGTGGGTGGTCATGGAGTAGAAGTGGCCGGTGGCGAAGGTGAGATTCTCGGCATCGCCGGTGGAGGCCACATAGGAGACGTCCGAGCGGCTGACGCCGGCCGTCTTCAGCATGTGGTCATAGGCCTCGTTGGTCAGCTGGAAGGGGTCGCGGTTACGGATACGCGCGGTTTCCTTGCCCAGCCACTCGACCTTATCGCCGTTGACCTTGAAGACGACGGTCTTGATGCAGCCCGAACCGATGTCAACACCGGTAGTGATAAGTTCAGACATTGGTGTCTCCTCCCTTCCCGATTAGTTGACCACCGCGCGGACGGCGAAGGTGGCTCCGCCGAGAGCGCCGGTGTAGATCGAGTCCGGGTCGATGTTGATGGTCACGTCGCCGTAGTTTTCCTTGATCAGCTTGCGCAGCTCGCGCACCGCCGCCTCGTTCTTGGCGACGCCACCGGTGAAGGTGAACTGGTCCTTGACGCCGCCGGCGCGCGACAGGATCGACATGGCGCGCAGGATGATGGCGCGGTGCAGACCGGCCAGGATGTCCTCGCGCTTTTCGCCCAGAGCCAGACGGTCACGCAGCTCGGCACCCGCGAACACAGTGCAGGTGGAGTTGATGCGCACCTGCTTGTTCGACTTCATGGCCAGCGGCCCGAGTTCGTGCAGGCCCATGTTCATCTCGTCGGCGATGTAGCCCAGATAACGGCCGCAACCGGCGGCGCAACGATCGTTCATCTGGAAGTTCTCGACGATGCCCACCGGGTCCACCTGGATGCCCTTGGTGTCCTGGCCGCCGATGTCCAGCACCGTGCGGGTGTCGGGGTACATCATGTGGGCGCCCAGGCCGTGGCACAGGATCTCCGAGCGGATGTGCTCCTTGGGGAAGGGCAGGCGGACGCGGCCGTAGCCGGTGCCGACCACGTAGGTCTCCTCCAGGGGGATGGCCAGGGCCGACTGCACCGGAGCCAGGATCGAGGAACCGGTCATGGTGCCCTTTTCCAGGGCGCGGACGAACTTGCCCTCCATGTCGCCGGCCGGCGGACGGTTTTCCACTTCGATGATCGACTTGTCATAGACGTTGAGGATCAGGTCGAAGCCGAGACCGGCCTCCTTGCACACCGCCTCGCCGTGGCTCATGAACTCGGCGCCGGCCAGATCGCGGAAGAAGTCCGACTTGCGCTTGACGCCGGGGGCGTACTGGGCGGCCGAGCTTTCCCGCAGACGCTTGAAGGTGCCTTCCAGCGCCTCGATCACCACCTTCTCGCGGCCGGCGAAACGCGGCCCCTTGATGTTGGCGACGCAGGTCTGCTCCAGGTCCTCGAGCTGCTCGAGGAACTGGACGTGCCGGAAGTTACGCTCGAGGTCCGACAGGATGTCGTCGACCTTGCCCGACACTTCCGGCACCGAGCCAAGCGCCCGGCGGAACAGGGTGAGGCGGGTGTCGATCAGCGCTTCCTGCTTGGAAACGGCGGCGGCGGTGTCGTAGTTGGAGCGCGAATTGGTGATGCCGCGCCCAAGGATCTGGAGGTTCTCATCCATCACCACGGCTTTGGTGGTGGTGGAGCCCAGATCGATACCGATGAAACAACGCATTGTTCGTTCCTCCCTTACGCGGCCACGGTCTTGGAGCCGCCGCCACGGCGCTTCTGCTCGATCATCTGGAAGTAGCTTTCCAGGCGGTTCTTGACGTTGGCCGCCGAGAAGTAGCGCGGATCGACCAGGTCGGTTTCGATGAAGGCGCCCGGGCGACCGGTGCGGCGCTCGACTTCCTTCATGATCATCAACTGACCAGCCGAGAAGCTGTTGCAGCTCTTGATCGAGTTGATCAGCAGGCCGTCGGCCTCGTATTCCTCGACGTACTTGGCCAGCAAGTCGACGCGGGTCGGCAGGTTGAGGTTGGTGTAGCAACCCAGGCAGTAGTCGGCCAGGCTCTCCAGGGGGTTGTCCGGATCGTGGCGGAAGCCCTGGTCGTAGAGACCACCCACCTTGGTGTAGGACGAGGCGACGACGATGGCGCCCTCGTCATAGAACATCTTCCAGAATTCGCGGAAGTTGGTCCAGTTGGGCGGGCCTTCGACGATCAGGCGATACTTCTGGTCGTTGAAGTAGGTGCCCTCGGGGGTCAGCGGGCCCTGGTGGTTCTCGACGCGGCCCTGCACTTCCTTGCGCAGCATCTCGTAGTAGGTGACCGCGTCTTCGGTACCGCGGAAGGCGGTGAAGATCGGGCCGATGTAGTACACGCCGCCGAAATAGGCGTCGATGGGCGAGGGCTTGTTCTTGCCCTGCTCCAGGCACCACACCAGGTTGTCCTCGGCCTTGGCCGAGTTGCGCAGGTACTGGCGCAGGCGGTCGATGTCGAACTTGACGCCCGAGACCTGCTCCAGGCCCGGAATGACCACTTCCTTGAGCTGCTTGACGATGTAGTCGCGCATGTTCTTGGTCGAGTGGCCGTCGCCCTCGTAGGGGACGTGCAGCATCAGGGTCGGGCACTTGTACTCTTCACGCAGCAGCTCGAACCACTTCATGAAGGTGTAGCAGCCGGTGTAGCTGAGCATCAGCACGTCGGGGTTGGGATAGGGCTTGCCGTTGGGGGCGATGTTGCCCTTGGACATCTGGCCGATATCCGCCTTCACATAGGTGCAGACGTCCTCGGAGTGGCCGGACTTCTCGGCTTCCATGATGTAGCCGCCCGAGGCCTTGCGCATGCCGGCCTGGATGGCGTTGATTTCGGGCAGGTTGTTGACGATGTCGAAACACATCAACAACTCGTTCAGATTGCCCGGAACGAAGGTGGAGGACACCTTGCGGCCCGTTTCGTGCTTGGACGTGATCGCGTCGTAGTTGCGCGCGATCATGGCCTTCTGCATCTCCATCGATGCTTCTTTGATGGCTTCAGGCTTGCTCATGATGTCAGCTCCACAGCTTGATGGAATCAGCGAAGGTACCAGCCTGCTCGCGGATCGGCTGCATCTGGCCCGAATTTTCGGCGTACTTGAAGGCGATATAGGGGATGCCGGCTTCCGACAGCTTGTTGCAGACCATCGGACGGTCCAGCAGGGCCGGATCGCAGAAGCTGGGGGTCGCGTAGATCACGCCCTCGGCACCGCAGGCCTTGACCGCGTCCACATGGAACTGGCCCTTGACCTTGCCGTCGGGGACGTACTTGCACGAGGTCTCCACCGAGTTCTCGATATAGGTGGTGGCCAGAGCCTCCAGCGGATCGCCGCTGGTGGGGACGTCGACCATCAGGAAGCGGTTGTTCAGCGAGTAGTCGTCGTCGACCACATAGCAACCGGCCATCTCGATGGACTTGATCAGGTTCAGCGGCGGCTGCTCACAGAACGAGCCGTAGATGGAGATGCGGACGTTGTCGCGCTTCGGACGGTCTTCCTTGGCGGCGGCGGCCATGTAGTCCTTGAGCATCTGGTTGTGCTCCTCGACGTCCATCATCAGGCCGGCGCGCATCAGCACGTAGACCTCGGAGGTCGGAGCCAGCCAGGGCTGCTTGGCACGGAAAGCATAGACCTCGCGGATCAGGCGGCGGTTCTCGTTATAGAGACCGATGGAGCGCTGGATGTCGGCGTCGCTGATCTTGCGGCCGGTCATGGCCTCCAGGCCTTCCTTCAGCTCGTGCAGTTCCTGGATGTAATAGGTGCCGCCGATGGACTTGTCGTAGTTCTGGGGCGTGTCGAAGAACTTGGACCACACGTTCGGGAACATCAGCTTCCAGATGCCCGACAGATTGCGGATCACGTCGCAGACGAACGGGAAGATCATGCCGTCGACGAAGTCGAGACGGTTGGTGACGCCCAGTTCGATGGTCGAGCGCGGAATGCGGCAGATGTAGCTCTGATAGTAGGCGTCGCCGTGGATGACTTCCATCTGGTCGCCGCCGCCGAAGATGCCGAGCGGCAGGCAGCCGGCGGCATGGATCATTTCGATCGGCGAGTAGACCGGCAGGAAGCCGACGACCTTGCGGCCGGGCTTGGCGTCCTTCCACTTGCGGGCATACGTGAAGTTCAGGTCTTCGAACATCTCCTGGCAAACGGCCATGATGTCGGCGACGGTCCTATTCTTTCCAGACATCCTATCGGTCCTCCCAAAGTGCCGGCCTCTTTTCGAGAAAGGCGTTCAAACCCTCGACTGCGTCGCGGGTGGCCATCAGGCCGTTGAGGTAAAGGGCTTCAACTTCGGCGATCTTGGCCTTGACCCGCTCGTTCATGCCGAGACGGGCGGCCTTGACCGCGTAACGCAGGCTCGCCGCGGAGTGCTTGACCGGGCCGTTGTCGAACCAGGCCAGGGCGGCGTTCTCCGGATCGTCCACCACCGCGTTGGCGATGCCCAACCGGGCAGCCTCGGCACCGTCGATGGAACGGCCGGAATAGAGCAGGTCCTCGGCCGCCACGCGGGGCATGCGCTCCGGCAGCAGGCACGAGGCGGCGGGGGCGAACACGCCCAGCACGATCTCCGGCTGGCCCAGCTTGGCGTCGGGCGAGACGAACATCATGTGGCCGGCCAGGGCCACTTCGAGGCCGCCGCCCAGGCACTGGCCGCGCACGGCGACCAGGATGGGCAGGGGGAAGTCGACCATGGCGATGACCAGCTTGTGCAGGCTGGCCAGCATGGCGGCGCACTGGTCGGGCATGTGCTCGGCCACCGAGGCGCCGAAGCTGAAATGCGGCCCCTCGTGGTCGATGAGCACACCCCGCAGGTGCTGGTCCGAGGCGCCCTCGGCCAACGCCGCCGTAAGCGCCGCGATCATCTCGGCGTCGACGATGTTGGCCTTGGGACGCGAGAGGCGCAGCCGAAGCAGCTTCCCCTCGCGGTCCTTCCAGACCTTCAGACAGTTGGAGATCGCCTCGGCCATGTTAGTGACCAGCCTTGGGGATCAGGGACTCGATCATCTCGGCGGTCCACGGAGCACCCTTGGCCAGGGCCTGACGCAGCGCCACGAAGTCGATCTCGCGGTCCTCCTTCGGGCCCTCGTTGAAGGCGCGGAAGCCGGTGCGGGCCTCGGTCATCATGTTGAGGCCCAGCCAGTCGCGGCTGTTTTCCTTGTTGGCGTTCCAGGCGTTCAGCTTGGGCTTCCTGAGTTCCTGGATGGTCTTGGTGAAGCAATCCGGGAAGGTGTGCAGGATCTTGGCGCAGATTTCCTCGACCTTGGCGTCGAGCAGCGACAGATCGATGGTGCCCTTCTTCAGCAGCTCCTTGCCGGCGGCCAGTTCGGCACCGGTCTTGGACTCGCCGTGGATGATGCGGCCGAACTCGTCCAGATAGCGGTCGGTGATCACCAGCGGGTTGGCGACGAACTTGCCGTCAACTTTGAGCGCGGGGACCAGGTCCATGATGATGCCGGTGCGGTAGGCCTTGTGGGCCGACCAGGGCTCGCACAGGGAGCCCGACACCATGGCCTGCTCGCAGCCGATCATCACCGGCAGGAAGTCGGTGGCGCCGCCGATGGGGGCCGAGCCGTGCTTGGGGCCGGCCTGACCGAACTTGGCCAGATCCTGGGCCACCGAGAAGTCGGCGGCCATGCCGATTTCCTGACCGCCGCCGATGCGCATGCCGTTGACGCGGCAGATCACCGGCTTGTCGCAGCCCAGGATGGCCGAGACCATGTCGTTGAACAGACGCATGTACTGGCGGTATTCCTGGGGATTGCCGGCGTAGTACTCGGCATATTCCTTGGTGTTGCCGCCGGTGCAGAACGCCTTGTCGCCGGCGCCGGTGAACACCACCGAGGACACGTCGCGGGCGTTGGAGGCGTCGCGGAACGCCATGATCACGCCCTTCACCATGTCGGTGGTGTAGGAATTGTACTGCTTTTGGTTGTCCAGCGTGATCCAGGCGTTGTACAGGCCTTCGGCCACGGTGCCGTCGGCACGCTTGGCCGGGCGCTTCTCGTACAGCACGCCGGGAACGACGGTGGTGGGCACCAGATTGTGATCGTTGAGGTGGGCGGGCGCCGTCCGGTCGACGATGGCCGCGGTTTCCTTCTTCATGACCTGGGAACTCCCTCTCTATAGAGTTTTTGGCTCTCTTGAATTTCTTAGGCGTTGGGGCACAGAACGGCGCGGCGCGACAGCTTGTGGTCGTGCACGGCGGCGAACGTGTCGTTGATGCTGTCCAGCGGGCGGCGCTCGACGAAGTTCTTCACATTGATCTTGCCCGACAGGACCAGATCCAGGGCGCCGGGATAGAGGTCCGGCGGGCAGCCCCAATTGCCCAGGGCGCGGGCATGGAAGGCCATCAGGTTGGACAGGCGGAACTCCGCCTTGTTCATGGTGTAGCCCACCACGCAGATGGTGCAGCCGTGGACCATCAGGTCGAAGGCGGTCTGCTGGCCCGGCACGGAGCCCGAGCATTCCATGATCACCCACTCGGTGGCGCGCAGGCCGTTGGCCTTGGCGAAGGCGCCGATCTCCTTCTTCATCTCGCGGGTCGAGGGGAAGTCCTTGGGGTTGAGCGTGAGCGTGGCGCCCGCCGCCTTGACCGCTTCCAGCTTGGCGGAGTCGATGTCCAGGGCGACGACCTTGGCGCCCATGGCCGAGGCCACCTGGACGGAATAGCCGCCCACGCCGCCGCAGCCGATGACGATCACCAGGTCACCCGCGCCGATGCCGGCCTGCACGGCGGCCTGATAGGGGGTGGTCAGGGCGTCGGCGACCACGGAAACCTCGGACAGCTCCAGGCCGGCGGCCTTCAGCTTGGCCTCGTCGACCTCGCACAGGCCGTTGGCGGGAACCGTGACGTGG
This sequence comes from Phaeospirillum sp., assembly GCA_030824585.1. Lineage (GTDB taxonomy): Bacteria > Pseudomonadota > Alphaproteobacteria > Rhodospirillales > Magnetospirillaceae > Phaeospirillum. The sequence goes on from JAVBXM010000031.1 coordinate 10,486, forward strand.
GTGGCGAAACCACCCTGCAGGTCGTTGCCCGGCATCTTCTGCGAGCGGCAGATGGTGCCCTTGCCACGCTTGCACAGGTCGCACTCGCCGCAGGGGATCACCGCCGAGATGATCACGGCCTTGTTCAGCCAGGATTCGGCGCCGGCGCCGGCTTGAACGACACGGCCGCTGATCTCGTGGCCCAGGGCCAGCGGCAGGGCGTGATTGGTGCGCACGCCGTTGTAATAGTAGTCCATATCGGTGTGGCAGACGCCGCAGCCGGCGATGGCGACCAGCACCTCTCCGGCGCCGGGGGCGGCGAGCTCCATCGGCTCCTTCACCATGGGCTGACCGACGCCGGTCATCATCCAACGATACGCGGAAGTGCTCATTCGTTTCCCTCTCTCTTTTCCCGTTATCACCAGCCCCGCGCATGCTTGCGTCGTGAGCTGCCCTTGTATTATTCCGTAAATGCGTACCACAATACCGAATTAGCCGTCAAGTGTAGCTTGTGGTCTTGTGGTCCGACCCAAATGGGTGGTATGCACCTAGTCTCATCCGCTTCGGGGAAACGGCATGCCCAATTCCCGGAAGCGGTGCGTGAAACTCCTTATGGCTGGTCGGGAGTCCAGCGGGTGGGGGGCGGCACGCGGGCGAACCTAAACCGTGGCCAGGCCCAATACGAAGGAATTCGGGGGCCTCATCTGGGGAAACAGAATATGACGACGAGTTCCGGATCTGGGTCTGTCTCGATCGCGATGTGCGGCAGTGGTGGTGCCGGCGTGATGACGGCCGCCAACATGTTCCTCGACGCCGCCGCCGAGGCTGGTTATTACGCGCTTTTCGGTCGTTCCTCCGGCCCGCAGATTCGCGGCGGCGAGGCTGCCGCCCTGGTGCGTCTGGGAGTTGATCCCGTCACTTCGGTCGACGACACCTTCGATATCATGCTGGCCATCGACTGGCAGGGCGTCCAGCGCTTCGCCGCCGAGCTGCCGCTTTCGGCGAACAGCCTGGTGATCTGCGATCCCTCCGCTGGCGACGTGCCCGAGGTCTATGTCAAGACCGGCGCCAAGATCGTGCACCTGCACATGAAGGATCTGGCCAAGGAGATTCCCGGCGGCCGTCCCAACATGATCGCGCTCGGCGCCATCGCCGAGCTGATCGGCATTCCGGTCGGCCCGCTGACCGAGGTGCTGGGCAAGTCGCTGAAGAAGAAGCGCGCCGACGCCTATGAGGCCTCGGTGGCCGGCGTCAAGGCCGGCGCCGCCGCCGCCGCCACCCTGAGCGCCTCCAAGCGCCTGGCTCCGGCCAAGGCCAAGGACGCCAAGCGCTGGACCGTCACCGGCAATTACGGCGCCGGCCTGGGCGCCATCCGCGGTGGCGTGCGCTTCTGCGCCGCCTATCCCATCACCCCGGCCACCGAGGTGCTGGAATACCTGTCTTCCGCCCTGCCCAAGGTCGGCGGCGTGTTCGTGCAGGCCGAGGACGAGCTGGCCTCCATCAACATGTGCCTGGGCGCCTCCTACGGCGGCGAAGCCTCGATCACCGCGACCGCCGGCCCCGGCCTGTCGCTGATGACCGAAGGCCTGGGCCTGGCCGTGGCGTCCGAGACCCCCGTGGTGGTGGTCGACGTGCAGCGTGTCGGTCCCTCGACCGGTATCGCCACCAAGTGCGAGCAGTCGGACCTCAACATCGCGGTCTACGGCCTGCACGGCGACGCGCCGCATCTGGTGGTGGCCCCCAATTCGGTGGGCGACTGCATCTTCACCACCCAGTGGGGCGTCTATCTGGCGGAATCGCTGCAGACCGCCTGTCTGGTGATGAGCGATCAGGCCCTGGGCCAGAGCCGCGCCATCATCGACACCCCCGCCGACGTGGCCTTCGTGGGCAAGCGCCTGCAGGCCGAGGCGCCGGCCGAGGGCGAGGTGTTCAAGCGCTATGCCAACACCGCGTCGGGCATTTCGCCCATGCCGGTGCCCGGCCAGGACGGTTGCCAGTACACCTCGGACGGCCTCGAGCACACCGAGACCGGCACGCCGTCGTCGCAGTCGTCGGACCACACCCTGCAGTTGGACAAGCGCCAGCGCAAGCTGACCGGCTTCGACTACGGCAACCACTGGGCCACCATCGAGGGTGAGGGCGACATCGCCGTCATCACCTGGGGCTCGTGCACCGGCGCCGCCCGCGAGGCGGTGGAGCGGGCCCGCGCCGACGGCGTCAACGCCAAGCTGATCTCGCTGCGCCTGATCTCGCCGATCCGCCCGCAGCACATGGGCGACGCGCTGAAGGGCGTGAAGAAGATCCTGGTGGTCGAGCAGAGCCATCTCGGCCAGTTCACCCGTTACCTGCGTGGCGAATACGACCTGCCGGTCAAGCCCGAGGCGCTGAGCCGCCCCGGCCCGCTGCCCATGCGTCCCGGTGAAATCCACGCCCGCCTCCTGTCGATGGGGAAGTAAGTCATGTCCAGCTGCGATTCTACCGCTACCTACTCCGCCAAGGACTTCAAGTCCGAGGTCAAGCCGGTCTGGTGCCCGGGCTGCGGCGACTATGCCGTGCTGTCCTCCATCACCAAGGCGTTCGCCGACCTGGGACTGAAGCCGCACGAGACCTCGGTGGTCTCGGGCATCGGCTGCTCGTCGCGCATTCCGGCCTATACCAACACCTACGGCATCCACTCCATCCACGGTCGCGCTCTCGCGGTCGGCCAGGGCCTCAAGCTGGCCCGTCCCGACCTGACCGTGCTGGTGGCCGGCGGCGACGGCGACGGCTTCTCCATCGGCGGCAACCACTTCCTGCACGCCTGCCGCCGCAACGTCGACCTCACCTACATCGTCATGGACAACCGGGTCTACGGCATGACCAAGGGCCAGCCCTCGCCGACCACCGAGTCGGATTGGGACGCCTCGGCCATGGCGCCGCCCGGCGGCACCGGCATGACGCCATTCCACCCGCTGGCCATCGCGCTGGCCTCGGGCGCCAACTTCATCGCGCGGGGCTTCTCGGGCGATCCGAACGGCACCGCCCAGATCATCGCCGAAGCCATTCGGCACCCCGGCTTCTCGTTCGTTGCGATCATGAGCCCCTGCATCACCTTCCGTGAAGAACAGCGGGAGTGGAAGAACACCATGCGCAGCGTCAATATCGAGCCGACCACCGACCCGGCTCAGGCGGCCCGCCGCCTGATGACCGACGACGGCTTCAACTGCGGCGTCCTGTACCGCGGCAACCGTTCGTCCTACGGCAAGGAAAAGAAGGCGACCAATGCGGTGTCCGATCTCGATCGGGAATTCACCCTTTGAGCCGTGCCCCTGATTTTGGGGCGGTCAAGACCTCCGCCGAGTTGCTTTCCGTCGCGCGTGCGATGGAGGAGCGCTCGGCGGAGCGCTACCGCGAACTGGCCGAAGCGTTCGAGGCGTCATGCAACAACCCCGACACCGCCGAAGCCTTCGCGGAACTGGCCGATATCGAGGAGCGGCACGCCGCCGACTTCCCGGTCTCGGTCGGTCCTCGTCCGGAAACCGTGCCGTGGGGAGAGGATGATCCCGAGATCGCCGATCCCGACGCCGTCCACTACCTGATGTATCCCTGGCACGCCTTCGACCTGGCGCTGCGCCACGAACACGAAACCCTGGCCCTGTTCTCCGCCCTGGCGGAGAAATCTCCCTACCCGGAGGTCCGGGCCGAGGCCGTCCGTCTGGTGGAGCGCGAAAAGGGCCACATCGTCACCATGCAGACCCGGCGCGACGAACTGCCGGTCCCCCCCGACGATTGGGACGACGACGACGACGATCCCAACTGGGAAGCCGGGGACTGATCCCCGACACGACAGCGCCCCGCTCGGAATGAGTGGGGCGTTTTTCGTTCGGTACTCCTCCCTCCGCCATAGGCGGGGGGAGGTTGGGAGGGGGGCATGAGCGGTGCCGCCGATTCACCACCAAGACACCAAGGACACCAAGAGGACGGAGCAGGCATTCCCGCCTTTCTCTCCCTCATCCCCCGGAGCGTGGGCGTCCCGCCGATCAATACCGCCAGGTATTAGGTGGCGTTAATAACATCCAATAGGGCTGCTACCCGGCAGTCCCATGTGTGATTTCGAGAATAAATTTGCAGAGCCTTATCCACCATGGCCTGGGCCTCGGTCGGCTGATTCACCAAGTGCGTGATCCGTTCGCCGGCAGAGAAATCATTGCTGTCAATTGGTGCCACGGCTCCGGGGGTGATGAATTCAGTATCAATGAAAGAGTTTCTTTCAGATGCGACGAGGCAGTTCCTGGACATCCCGTAAAAAACCCGGATCAATGTGCTTGATCTCAGGTTGATTGTATCGTTCAGCATTATCTTGGTATCGTTCATTATATCAAGCAATCCCCGGAAGCCGATTGCTCCTTTGAATTGGATATTTGGATTGTTTTTCCTAAAATCATCGGCAGCATTTCCATAATGTTGGATTGGCATCTGACGTAGGCACCTGAACATACGGTGGCGACGTAAGGTCCTGGCGCGGTAATCTATTCGCTTGGTTAGCTCGATTAGGTTGCTTGTTGTCGAGATAATTCCGGTGTCTGTAAATATCTTTACAACAATTTCATAAACATCATCCTTGCTGTCCATTGCCTCTGAAACAGCCTGTTCGGTAAGCCGACAATAAAGCGGGTCTTTCATCCCCATCTGTTCGCAGAACGCTTGATTGGATATCTCGGCCTCGATTGTACCCGCGAAGATCGCCGTTATCGAACGCTGCTCCATGGGGCGCGGCTCCGCCACCGGTACGCCCCCAGCCTGTGGAAAGAGAAAGCATGAGGAGGCGGGGGCTCCAAGCCTCTCCATGATTGCAAGGTGCTCCCGCTCCATGAGCCCGTAATGTCGAAGCGGGCGAAGGCTTGGGTCCGCGGCGATGCCGGCTTCCATTTCGGAGATTCGCTTTCCCAGCAGGGCTGGGTGATCCAGGAACAGGGAGATGTAGGGCGCGTTTATTCCGCCCAGCGCGCCCAGCGTGCTGGGATCATTTGCGCGAGCAAAGGCCGGCGCGAAATTGAAGAGTAGGAGATAGCGTGGCCGGAATCCGCCCAATGCCATCATTTGAATCATATTTATGTGCTCGGGATTATTGGGATTAATGCAAATACACTCATCATTTCGCCGACGAAGCGCTGCGGCGATATCCTCCATCATTACTGTCCAGTAACTGTCTGAAATGCCGCCATAGACCGATGTATTAAGGAAAATGATCCCCATGGAACTCATGTCAGTCATTATTGACACCGCTTCTGTATGGCCAAATATTCGGTAGAAATTTCGCCGTTCAGGTGGAAAATTGGGGTCGGGTCCATTTATACGGCATGCGCCCAAGCCATGGCGTGTTGGGCCGGGATAAAATCGACCAGGGATGCGCGAAGGGACGAGTCCCTTCGCCCCTTATCCTTCTTCCCCAGCCCCGCCCATCCGCCCCAGCACCGCCGAACTGAACGCCAGGAAATCGCCCAGGTGGCGTTCGATCACCGCGATGGTGATGGGCAGCGACAGGGCCTGATAGTCGTGGACGGCGATGTTGCGGAAGCCGACCATGCGCTGGAGCTTTTCCGCCAGTTCGGTATCGATCCGGCCGGCCTTGGCCAGCAGGGTGAAGACGTCCCGCGCGCTTTGGGGGAGGCCCAGGCGTTCGCGGCGGATGATGGCGTGGCCCATGTCGAGGCAGGCTTCGCAGGCGCGCTGGATGTTGAGGATGGCGGCGTCCCGGCGGGTGAAGTCGGCGGCGAAGGTGGCCGGGTCCTTGTGGTATTCCTCGGCGGCGCGGGCGACGCAGCGCTCGATGGTCGCCGCCTTGTTGAGCAGCACGTCATCGGCCATGGACGCGCCCTTCCCTTTGGATGTCGGCGATCAGCGGGGCGCGGGCCTCGTTGAGGTCCATCATTTCCGCCAGGATGAACAGCTCGTAGCGCTCTGGCTCGTCGCTCTGGGCGAACAGGCGGTGGCCCCTGGTGACGATCTGGAACTGCATCACCGTGCTGGCGGCGCGCAGGTCGATCAGGTCCACGTCCACGTTCAGGCGGTGGGCAATGGCTTCGCCCGCTTCCCACAGGCGCACCGGGTCGGCGCGGGACGGCAGCAGCACGGCGAGGTCGAGGTCGCTGTGGCCGTCGTGGCTGTTATCGGCGCGGCTGCCGAACAGGAACAGGGCCTGGGCTTCGGGCAGGATCGCCCGTGCGGCCTCGACGATCTCGGTTTCGGAAATGTCCCTCATGGCATCCTTCCGGCGGTTCCGCCTTGACCATAGCGCGTTGGGCGGATTGCTAAAAGGACCGGAATGCCAAAACGAAGCGGGGCCGGCAGTCGGGCAACTGCCGGCCCCTTCGGGCGGGTCGGGAACGGGAAGGGCGACCCGCCGAGTGCGGCAGGGGAGGGTCTACCCGAGCCGACGCTGGAAGATCAGGCGCTGCGACGGCTTGAAGCCGCAGCGGGCCAGGAAGCCCAGCAGGCTGAAGCTGTCCCAGGCGAGCTGGGTCTGCACCTTCTCGACGCCGAGCGAGGCCAGGTTGGTGAGCAACTGGCTCATCAGGGCACGGCCGACGCTGTGGCGGGCATAGGCCGGGTCGACGCCGATGGTGTCGAGCACGGCGGTGGACTGGGCACGGCCGAACTCGCCGTATTCGGTCCGCGCCATGACGAAGCCGGCGAACAGGCCGTCGATCTCGGCAACCTGCGAGACGCGCACGCCGGATTCCTTGGTCACCTCGGCGATCTTGCGCTTGTAGTAGGTCGAGCGGTCGCGCCGCGTGACCTTGCGGTCCACCGAGACGATGAAGGGATAGTCGGCCTCGGTCAGCGAGCGCACCGGGATGCGGTCGCGCGACAGGGCGGCATAATCGTCGCCCGACGGATCGGACAGGTCGACCTCGTCGCTGTCGCGGACCTGCTGGGCCAGGGGGGCCTCGAAGTCGGAGACGTTGTCGGTGGAGCGTTCGAGGACCAGGCGGGGGGCCAGCTCGAAGCCGGCGGACTGGAAGAAGCGGGTGATGCCGTGCTCGGTCCAGTCGGCCTGGCTGACCACTTCCTTGATGCCGCGCTTCTTCAGCGCGTCCTCGAGGGCGGCCATCAGCTTGCGGCCGAGGCCCTGGCCGCGCTGGTCGGGATCGACGCCGATGGTGTCGACCACGCCCACCGGGCCCGAGCCGCCGAATTCGCCGTCCAGGATGTGGGCATAGGCATAGCCCTTCAGCACCGGGCCGTCGGCGGCGGTGATGGTGACGAAGCTGGCCGGTTCGGACGTGGCGGCCGCCATGCGCTTTTCGTGATAGTTGCGGCGCGGCTTGCCGGTCAGGCGGCGATCAAGCTCGATCACGCGCTCCAGGTCGGTGGCAATGATATCGCGGATAGTGGTGGTCATGAACTCGCGAACCTCCCCCGTCTCTTGGGTCCACCGGTCTGGTTTGAGCGGGAGCCGGCACTTGACGGCGTCCCTTGGCGGGCGGTACCCTGTTAAATGAATAATTCGGTACTATAATACCGAAATCAAATCGGTGGTCAATAGGAGCGTTGTCATGAAGTGGGAGTTTCCTGGACGGGTGGCGGTGGTCACTGGCGGAATGCGCGGAATCGGACGCACCATCGCCGACGGTCTGCTGGCCGGAGGGGCCGAGGTGCACGTCTTCGACCGCGAGACCGGGGAGCTGCCCAAGGGCATGACCGCCCACGCGGTGGACGTCTCGAACTCCGAATCCGTCAACGCCGCCTTTGCCGCCATCGGCAAGCCGGTGCACCTGCTGGTCAACAATGCCGGCATCACCCGCGACCGCACGCTGTTGAAGATGAGCGATGAGGAATGGGCCTCGGTGATCACCGTGAACCTGACCAGCGCCTTCAACACCATCCGCGCCGCCGGTCCGGGCATGGTGCAGGCGGGGGTCGGCCGCATCGTCAACATGATCTCCATCAACGGCCTGCGCGGCAAGATGGGGCAGGGCAACTATGCCGCCTCCAAGGCCGGCATGGTCGGCCTGACCAAGACGGCGGCCAAGGAACTGGGCGGCAAGGGCGTGACCTGCAACGCCGTGGCGCCCGGCATGGTGCTGACCGAGATGACGCTGAAGCTGGACCAGCAGTTCCGCGACCGTGCCCTGGCCGAGGCGGCTCTCGCCATCCTGCCCGACACCGACGACATCGCCAACGCGGTGCTGTTCCTGCTGTCCGACGCCGCCCGCTGCATCACCGGCGAGGTGATCAAGGTGGATTCGGGGCAGTATATCTAGATATCTAGGGGAGGCGGGCACAAGATGCCCGCGCTCCAGTTCTGGAGCGCGGCCGTCCCGGCCGCATTCCTTCACATCCCCAGAATCCCGGTATCGCGCGATACCAGAATCTTGTCGATGCGCCGTCCGTCCATGTCCACCACCTCGAAGCGCCAGCCGTCCTTGACGAAGTGGTCGCCGGCCGACGGGATGGCGCGGAATTCGGACAAGATGAAGCCGGCGGCGGTGTCGTAGTCGCCGCCCCCTTCCTTCATCACCCGGCAGCCCAGCCGCTCGGCGGCCAGGTCCACCGCCACGTCGCCGTCCAGCAGCCACGAGCCGTCCTCGCGCTCGGTGATGGAGCCCTGATACTCCTCGCCGTGTTCCGACAGGTTACCGAGAATCGAACCGAGGATATCGGCGGCGGTGACGATGCCCTCGACGCTGCCGTACTCGTCCACCACCAGCGCCATGTGGATGTCCGACTGCTTCAGGACGCCGAGGACGTGGAGCGCCGGGGCGTTGTCGTGCACCACCGCCAGCGGCTTGACCGCCGCCGCCACGTCCAGCGGCTGGCCGTCCAGGGCGGCGTCGAGCAGGTCCTTGGCCTGGACCACGCCTTGCGTCTCGTCGACCCCGCCGCGGCAGACCGGCAGGCGCGAATGGGGGCAGTCGCGGAGCGTCTTCAGGATATCGGCGGCGTCCCAGTCGAGATCGATCCAGACCAGGTCGGCGCGCGGCGTCATGATGCCCCGGATGCGGCGGTCGCCAAAGCGCATGACGCCCGAGATCATCTCTTCTTCCTCGGGCTCGAAGACGCCGCTTTCGGTGCCTTCGGCGATCATGGCCCGCACCTCCTCCTCGGTGACCGTCTGGTCGTCGGAGCGGCGGACGCCCAGCAGGCGGATCAGGGCGTGGCTGGACCCTTCCAGCAGCCAGATCAGCGGCGAGGTCAGGCGGGCCACCATGGCCATGGGGCGGGCCACCCTTTCCGCGATGGCTTCGGGATTGGCCAGGGCGATGTGCTTGGGCACCAGTTCGCCGACGATCAGCGAGGCGTAGGTGATGGCGCCGACCACCAGGGCGATGGCGATGCCCGGCGCGGCCGGCGTGGCGAAGGGGAATTCCGCCGCGATCCAGGCGCTCAACTGCTCGGCCAGGGTGGCGCCGGAATAGGCGCCGGCCAGGACGCCCACCAAGGTGATGCCGATCTGCACCGAGGACAGGAAGCGGGTGGGGTTGTCGGCCAGGGCCAGGGCGGCCTCGGCCCCCTTGGCTCCCTCGGCGGCCCGGGCGGCCAGCCGGGCGCGGCGGGCCGAGACGATGGCCAGTTCCGACATGGCGAAGCAGCCGTTCAGGACGACCAGGGCGATGATCACTGCGATTTCAAAGGCGATTTGCATGAAAGGATCATGCCCGATTCCGTCCGTCCGGCAACCATGGATTCGCCATAATGCCGGACCACCCTGATCTTGCCCCGATTTCCCTTTTGTTGCCTGGAATAAGGGGAAGCAAAGGATTTTGTTAAGAACCGTTCGCTAGAGTGGTGATAATGGGAAGCAGGCGAAAGGACGACGCCATGTGGTCTTCCGTCTCCGATACAACCTTGTCGGGCTTAAAAGCCCCAAAGCGCGTGCCGATTTCTCCGGCCCGCATGACTGGTTTGCGGAAATTCTCGTCCTCCCCTGATGAATTCCGCCAAACCAATCCAAACATGAGGGAAAGGATCCCGCTTACGGTTCGGCTTTGACCCTCTCCGATGGAGTGACGATATGCCCAGCAATGACGATATCTTCACCCGTTACTCGCGAGCCTACGAGGGTCGCAAGGACGTGGAATTCAGCCTTTTGGAATACCTTGAGGGCTGCCGCGACGACCCCATGATGTACGCCTCCGCCGCCGAGCGGATGATCGCCGCCATCGGCGAGCCCGAGGTGATCGACACCGCCAAGGACGCGCGGCTGTCCCGGGTGTTCATGAACCGCACCATCAAGGTCTATCCCGCCTTCTCGGAATTCTACGGGATGGAGGAGACCATCGAGCGCATCGTCGGCTACTTCCGCCATGCCGCCCAGGGATTGGAGGAGAGGAAGCAAATCCTCTACCTGCTGGGCCCGGTGGGCGGCGGCAAGTCGTCCCTGGCCGAGAAGCTGAAGGCGCTGATGGAGGTCTACCCCATCTACGTGCTGAAGGCCGGCAAGGAGATCAGCCCGCTGTTCGAAAGCCCGCTGGACCTGTTCGATCCGGAAGGCATGGGGCCGGTCCTGCTGGACAAGTACGGCATCCCGCGCCGCCGCCTGCCCGGGCTGATGAGCCCGTGGGCGGTGAAGCGGCTCGAGGAATTTGGCGGCGACATCTCCAAGTTCAAGGTCGCCAAGATGTATCCGTCCAGGCTCAAGCAGATCGCCGTGTCCAAGGCCGAGCCGGGCGACGAGAACAACCAGGACATCTCGACCCTGGTGGGCAAGGTGGATATCCGCAAGCTGGAGATGTTCAGCCAGAACGACCCCGACGCCTATTCCTTCTCGGGCGGGCTGAACCGCTGCACTCAGGGCCTCCTCGAGTTCGTCGAGATGTTCAAGGCCCCCATCAAGATGCTGCATCCGCTGCTCACCGCGACGCAGGAGAGCAACTACATCGGCTCGGAGAACATCGGCGCCATGCCGTTCCTCGGCACGGTACTGGCGCACTCCAACGAGGCGGAGTGGCAGACCTTCAAGAACAACCGCAACAACGAGGCCTTCATCGACCGCATCTGCGTCATCAAGGTGCCCTATTGCCTGCGGGTCACCGAGGAACTGAAGATCTACGACAAGCTGATCGACACCTCGGAACTGGTGGACGCGCCCTGCGCGCCGGGCACGCTGGAGATGCTGTCGCGCTTTTCGGTGCTGTCGCGCCTCAAGGAGCACGAGAACTCCAACCTCTATTCCAAGATGCGGGTCTATGACGGCGAGAACGTCAAGGAGACCGACCCCAAGGCCAAGCCCATGCAGGAGTACAAGGACGCCGCCGGGGTCGACGAGGGCATGGACGGCATCTCGACCCGCTTCGCCTTCAAGGTGCTGTCGTCCACCTACAATTACGACACCCACGAGGTCTCGGCCGATCCGGTGCATCTGATGTACGTGCTGGAACAGTCCATCCGGCGCGAGCAGTTCCCCGAGGAGACCGAGAAGAAGTACCTGGAGTTCATCAAGGGCGAACTGGCGCCGCGCTACGCCGAGTTCATCGGCAACGAAATCCAGAAGGCCTATCTGGAAAGCTATCACGATTACGGCCAGAACCTGTTCGACCGCTACGTGGACTACGCCGACGCCTGGATCGAGGATCAGGACTTCAAGGACCCCGATACCGGCCAATTGCTGAACCGCGATCTCTTGAACCAGGAACTGTCCAAGATCGAGAAGCCGGCCGGCATCGCCAACCCCAAGGACTTCCGCAACGAAGTGGTCAAGTTCGCGCTGCGCTCGCGCGCCGCCAACGGCGGCAAGTCACCGTCCTGGACCTCCTACGAAAAGATCAGGGAAGTGATCGAGCGCCGCATGTTCAGCCAGGTGGAGGAATTGCTGCCGGTGATCAGCTTCGGTTCCAAGAAGGACTCGGATTCCGAGAAGAAGCACTCGGAATTCGTCGAGCGCATGATGAGCCGCGGCTACACCGAACGCCAGGTCCGCCGGCTGGTGGAATGGTACATGCGGGTCAAGCAGGCGGGAT
>JAVBXM010000063.1 GCA_030824585.1 Phaeospirillum sp.
GGGGGGCGGCCCGGGGGGGTGGCCCCGGCTACAGGTGGATTAAGGTCGGGGCCAGCCAGCCCAGCAGGCCGAAGGCGACGCCGACGGCTCCCAGCCCGCCGGCCACGAAGGACAGCATCAGCATTCCGGTCACCACCGAGGCCGAGGCCAGCACGATGGCGATCTGCAGCGCGGCGGCACCGTATTCGAACATGTGGTAGGCCGACAGGGCCTTGTCGCGGCGGGCTTCCTCGGCCTTGGCCTTGGCGGCCAGTTCCTTGCGGCCCTCGCCGGTTTCCGGTTCGGAATCGTAGCGCTGGGCGGTGGCGCGCCAGTCGGTGGCCTTCTTGCCGATGGCGTCCGAGGCTGGAGCCGCCAGTTCCAGCATGTCGGCCGAGGTGCGCAGCATGGTCGAGCGGATGTGCTTGGCCTGATAGAAGGCCCACAGGTCGTTGGCGTGGATATTGGCCGCCAGCGAGGTGTTCTGCGCCCCCTTGCCGCCCGCCTCGGTGATGGCCAGCAGGGCGGCGAGAACGCTGATCAGCACCGCGATCCTCTTGTTGCGGCTGGCCTTGCCCTCCTTGTGGGCGTGTTCCTCGTGGTGGTCGTGATGGGCGACCTCGTGGATGGTCTCGTGCGTCTCGTGGGCTTCCATGACCGGCCTTTTTTCCGTTACCCTGGCAATCTTCAAATCCGAACTCGGAGTGCCAGAGTATGTTCATGGTCCAGTGCAAGGACAAGCCCGGTCATCTTCAGACCCGTCTCGACAACCGCGCCGCCCATCTGGAATACGCCAAGGGCTTCCTGGCCAAGATCGTCATCGGCGGTCCCCTGCTGACCGACGACGGGCAAGGCATGATCGGCAGCGCCTTCGTGTTCGACACCGACGACCGGGCCGAGGTGGACGCTTTCCTGGCCAATGACCCCTACGCCAAGGCCGGCCTGTTCGAGAGCGTCAGCGTCATCCGCTACAGGAAGGTCCTGCCCTGATGGCCTATTGGCTGGTCAAGTCCGAGCCCGGCGCCTGGTCGTGGGACGATCAGGTGCGCGACGGCGTGACCGCCTGGACCGGCGTGCGCAACTATCAGGCCTGCAACAACCTGAAGGCCATGCGGCTGGGCGACAGGGCGTTCTTCTATCACTCGGTGGAGGAAAAGCGCATCGTCGGGGTCGTCGAGGTGGTGCGCGAGGCCTACCCCGATCCCACCGCCGAGGACCCCCGCTGGATGTGCCCCGACCTGAAGGCGGTGGCGCCCCTGGCCCGGCCGGTGACCCTGGCCGAGATCAAGGGCGATCCCCGTCTGGCCGAGATGCCGCTGCTGCGCCAGAGCCGGCTGTCGGTTTGCCCGGTGGACGAGGCGTCGTGGCGGCTGCTTTGCGACCTGGGAGGCGTGAAGGCTTGAACATCCTCTGCCCGCTTGACTCGATCCCCGACCCCGGTGCCAGGGAGTTCAGGATCGACGGCGCCCGCGTCTTCGTGGTGCGCCAGGGCGGGCAGGTGTTCGGCTATGTCAATTCCTGCCCACACGTGGGGGCGCCGCTCAACCTGGAGGATGACAAGTTCCTGGACTTGTTCCAGACTGCCATCCTGTGTGCCAATCACTTCGCCCTGTTCGAGATCGAGAGCGGACGCTGCACGCGCGGCCCCTGCCAGGGACGTTCGCTGCAGCCCTTTCCCGTCGAGATCCGGGATGGCGAGGTGGTTCAAAAGGCCTAATGGCGATTCGATGATGGCATGACACCTACCCCTTTGAGCGGGCTTGTGTCGCCATGGCGAGTCGAACATAATCGTTGCCTGCTTTACCGGGGAAACATCCCGCGCCAACCAAAATGGACGCGGGTCAATCAGAAAAGGGAGACACCCCCAAGATGTCCGAGGTCTATCCTGTTCCCGCTGAGACCGCAAAGAACGCTCTCATCGACGACAAGAAGTACAATGAATGGTATGAGCGCTCGGTGAAGGACCCCGACGGGTTCTGGAGCGAGCACGGCAAGCGCATCGACTGGATCAAGCCTTTCACCAAGGTGAAGAACGTCAGCTATTCCGGCGATGTCACCATCAAGTGGTTCGAGGACGGCACGCTCAACGTGGCTGCCAATTGCCTGGACCGCCACCTGGCCAAGCGCCGGGACCAGACGGCCATCATCTGGGAAGGCGACGACCCCAACGAGTCCGCCCACATCACCTATGGCGACCTGCATGAACGGGTGTGCCGCCTGTCCAACGCCATGACCGACATGGGGATCAAGAAGGGCGACCGCGTCACCATCTACCTGCCCATGATCCCCGAGGCGGCGGTGGCCATGCTGGCCTGCGCCCGCATCGGCGCGGTCCATTCCATCGTGTTCGGCGGCTTCTCGCCCGACGCGCTGGCCGGCCGCATCCAGGATTGCGATTCCAACCTGGTGATCACCGCAGACGAAGGCCTGCGCGGCGGCCGCAAGGTGCCGCTGAAGGCCAATGTGGACAAGGCGCTGGAGACCTGCTGGTCGTGCAAGAGCGTCATCGTCGTCAAGCGTACCGGCGGCAACATCCACATGGTCACCGGCCGTGACCACTGGTACCACGAGATCGTCGAGAAGGCGGCGCCGACCCACACGCCCGTGGAGATGAGCGCCGAGGACCCGCTGTTCATCCTCTACACCTCGGGCTCGACCGGCAAGCCGAAGGGCGTGCTGCACACCTCGGGCGGCTACCTGGTGTACGCCTCCATGACCCACCAGTACGTCTTCGACTACCACGAGGGCGAGATCTACTGGTGCACCGCCGACGTGGGTTGGGTGACCGGCCATTCGTACATCGTCTATGGCCCGCTGGCCAACGGCGCCATCACCCTGATGTTCGAGGGCATTCCCAACTACCCGACCGTGTCGCGCTTCTGGGACGTGGTCGACAAGCACAAGGTCAACATCTTCTACACCGCGCCCACCGCCATTCGCTCGCTGATGCGCGAAGGCGAGGAGCCGGTGAAGAAGACCAGCCGCAAGTCGCTGCGCCTGCTGGGTTCGGTGGGCGAGCCCATCAATCCGGAGGCCTGGACCTGGTACCACCGCGTGGTGGGCGACAATCGCTGCCCCATCGTCGACACCTGGTGGCAGACCGAGACCGGCGGCATCCTGATCACTCCGCTGCCGGGCGCCACCGCGCTGAAGCCCGGCTCGGCCACCCGTCCGTTCTTCGGCGTCAAGCCGGTGATGGTCGATGCCGAGGGCAAGGTGCTTGAAGGCAAGGTCGAGGGCAACCTGTGCCTGGCCGAACCCGGCTGGCCCGGCCAGATGCGGACCGTCTACGGCGATCACGAGCGCTTCATCCAGACGTACTTCGCCACCTACAAGGGCATGTACTTCACCGGTGACGGCGCGCGCCGCGACGAGGACGGCTATTACTGGATCACCGGCCGCGTCGACGACGTGATCAACGTGTCCGGTCACCGCATGGGCACCGCCGAGGTGGAATCCGCCCTGGTCGCCCATCCCAAGGTGGCCGAGGCGGCCGTGGTCGGCTATCCCCACGACATCAAGGGCCAGGGCATCTATGCCTACGTCACCCTGGTGTCGGGCGAGGAGCCTTCCGAGGACCTGCGCAAGGAGCTGGTCAACTGGGTCCGCAAGGAAATCGGCCCCATCGCCAGCCCCGACCTGATCCAGTGGTCGCCGGGCCTGCCCAAGACCCGTTCGGGCAAGATCATGCGCCGCATCCTGCGCAAGATCGCCGAGAACGATTTCGGCTCGCTGGGCGACACTTCGACGCTCGCCGATCCGAGCGTGGTCGACGACCTCATCGACAGCCGCATGAATCGCGGCTAAGACTCCACGCAAGTGGGAAGACCGGGGCCCGCGGAGCGATTCGCGGGCCCCACCCATTTGAGCCACTTTCTCGGGGAAGGATCGTCCCGGTGCTGATGATCATGGTGAAGACGGTGCTGGGCCTGGGCGGGGCGTACCTGCTGATGGTCGGTTTCGTCGCCCTGATGCAGCGCGGCATGATCTACCACCCCGACACCACCCGGACCCGGCCCGACGAGGCGGGGTTGCCCGAGATGGTGCCGGTCCCGCTCAAGACCGCCGACGGCTGGATTTCCACCAGTTGGTATGCGCCGCCGAAGACGCTCGGCCGGCCGACCATCGTCTTCTTTCACGGCAATTCCGGCACCCTGGCCGACCGCGCCCACAAGGCCCGCGCCTTCCTCGATGCCGGGTTCGGCGTGCTGCTGGTCGAGTACCGGGGCTATGGCGGCAATGCCGGGCGGCCCAGTGAACAGGGCCTTTATGCCGACGGCGAGGCGGCGGTCGGCTGGCTGACCGCCCAAGGGGTGCCGGCCCGGCGGCTGGTGCTGTATGGCGAATCCCTGGGGTCGGGCGTCGCCATGGAGATGGCGATCCGCCGCCAGACGATGGCGCTGGTGCTGGAATCCCCGTTCACCGCGCTGGCCGACCTGGCCCCCGCCTACGTGCTGCCGCCGCTGGCTCATCTGCTGACCTGGGACCGCTACGACAACCTGATCAAGGCCGCCAGCCTGCGGATGCCGCTGCTGGTGGTGCACGGCGACAAGGACGACGTGGTGCCGGCCGCCATGGGTCACGCGGTGCTGAACGCCGCCGGCACCGCCAAGGAGGGCCTCTTCCTGCCCGGGGCCGGCCACAACGACCTGTGGGAGCATGGCGCCGGCAAGCGGATCATCGACTTCATCTCGCGACACGCCCTGTGACGGTTTGAGCCCCTTGCTCCAAACTCCCTCTGCCTGTATGAGTTTCCCCCATGCATATCCTTGAATTCGAAAAGCCCATCGCCGAGCTCGAGGGCAAGATTGAGGAGCTGCGGCACCTGTCCGATGGCGGCGACGTCAACATCGCCGACGAGGTGTCCAAGCTCCAGGCCAAGGTCGACAAGCTGCTGCGCTCGACCTATGCCAAGCTCACCCCGTGGCAGAAGACGCAGGTGGCCCGCCACCCCGAGCGTCCGCACGCGCTGGCCTACATCTCGACGCTGATCGAGGATTTCACGCCCTTGGCCGGAGACCGCGCCTTTGCCGAGGATCAGGCGATCGTCGGCGGCCTGGGCCGTTTCCGTGGCCGCTCGGTGATGGTCATCGGCCACGAGAAGGGCCACGACACCGAAAGCCGGCTGAAGCACAATTTCGGCATGGCCAAGCCCGAGGGTTACCGCAAGGCCAAGCGCCTGATGGAGCTGGCCGACCATTTCCAGGTGCCCATCGTCACCCTGGTGGATACCGCCGGCGCCTATCCCGGCGTCGATGCCGAGGCGCGCGGCCAGGCCGAGGCCATCGCGCGCTCCATCGAGACCTGCCTGGACGTGCGCGTGCCGCTGGTCTCGGTGATCATCGGCGAGGGCGGTTCGGGCGGCGCCATCGCGCTGGCCACCGGCAACACCGTGCTGATGCTCGAGCATGCCATCTATTCGGTGATCAGCCCCGAGGGCTGCGCCTCGATCCTGTGGCGTTCGGCCGAGAACGCCAAGGATGCCGCCGAGCAACTGCGCCTCACCGCCCAGGACCTGCACAAGCTGAGCATCATCGATTCGGTGGTGCCCGAGCCCATGGGCGGCGCCCATCGCAATCCCGATCTGGTGATGCAGACCCTGTCCATGGCGCTGGATTCGGCGCTGCGCGACCTGTCGGGCCTGGAAGGCGGCGTGTTGCGCGCCAAGCGGCGCGAGAAATTCCTGGAGATGGGGCGGGCAGGCCTGTCGTGACCAGCCTCGTCGTTCCGGAACTGTCGGTGGTCGTCCCGGTCAAGAACGAGGCCGAGAACATTCTGCCGCTGCTGGACGAGATCCACATGGCGCTGCAGGGCAAGGTGGAGTTCGAGGTCGTCTACGTGGACGACGGTTCGGACGACCATACGCCCGTGGTGCTGGAGCAGGCCAAGGTCATCCATCCCCGCCTGCGCGTGGTGCGCCACCAGGCCAGTTGCGGCCAGAGCCAGGCGGTCGCCACCGGCGTCCGGTACGCCACGGGTACGCTGATCGGCACCCTGGACGGCGACGGCCAGAACGATCCCGCCGATTTTCCGTCCATGTTGGCCCACTGGCGGTCATGCCCGGACGATGTCCGGCCGAAGCTGATGGTCACCGGCTGGCGGGCCAACCGCCGCGACGACGGTATCCGCCGGCTGTCCTCCAAACTGGCCAACGGCATCCGTTCCAAGCTGCTGAAGGACCGGACCCCCGATTCCGGCAGCGGCATCAAGCTGCTGCCGCGCGCGCTGTTCCTCGACCTGCCGCGCTTCGACCACATGCACCGCTTCATGGCCGCCCTGGTGATCCGCTCGGGGGGCCGCGTCGAGGTGGTCAAGGTCAACCACCGCCCGCGCGAGCGCGGCGTCTCCAAATACGGAGTGTGGAATCGCCTGTGGGTGGGGATCGTCGACCTGTTCGGCGTCATGTGGCTGATGCGCCGGGCGAGAAATCCGGTCGTCGAGAGTAACGAGTGACGAGCCGCCGTCACCCCTTGCTCAATCCCCGCGCCATCGGCAAGGGGCTGATGCTGATCGCCACCTTCGTGGTGATCGGGTTCCTGCTGGAGGGGCTGGGGCTGCGCGATGCCCTGGACACCCATTGGATCGACGCCGAGGTCAAGGGCAAGGGCCTGAGCGGCGACGTGCTGTTCGTGGTGATCGGGGCGCTGGCCGTCTGCATCGGCCTGCCGCGCCAGGGAGTCTGCTTCCTGGCCGGCTACGCCTTCGGATTCGCCGAGGGGCTGCTGTGGTCCAGCCTGGCCTCCATGCTCGGCTGCATCGTCACCTTCTTCTATGCCCGGTTCATGGGCCGCGGCTTTGTCGCCAGCCGTTTTCCCGAGCGCATCGCCCGGATCGACGCGTTCCTGTCCGGCAACGCCTTTGCCATGACCCTGCTGATCCGCCTGCTGCCGGTGGGCAGCAACCTGATCACCAATCTGGCCGCCGGGGTGGCGGGCGTGCGGGGAATTCCGTTCTTCGCCGGCTCGATCCTGGGCTATCTGCCCCAGACCGTCGTCTTCGCGCTGCTGGGCAGCGGCATCCAGGTCGATCCGGTCTTCCGCATCGGCGCCAGCGTGGTATTGTTCGTCGCCTCCGGGGTGATGGGCGTGTGGCTGTTCCGCCGCTTCCGCCACGGCCGGCATCTGGACGCCGCCACCGAGGCGGTCATCGAGGAAGACGGCGACGAAAACCATGAAGCGACCGGTTAAGATTCTTGTTTCCCTCGGCCTGCTGGCCGTGGCGGCCTGTACCCCCAACCAGGATGCTCCCAAGGTGAGTGCCGCGCCGCGCGCCTCGGAACTGAGCTTCGACTCCCAGGGCCGCGTGGTCCGCCTGCGCACCGAGCGCAACTGGGACGATGCGGTGGGGCAGCGGGCGCTGGCCACCCTCAACCAGGCCGACCGGGACGCCTTCAAGGGCGTGTCGGCGCGGGCCTGGGACGGCGGGGTGCTGCTGACCGGCGCCGTCGCCAAGCCCGAGCAGCGTCGCCGCGCCGGCCAACTGGTCGCCGGGATCGAGGGGGTCGCCAAGGTCCATGACGAGCTGGCCCTGGCCGAGAATCCCGCCCATCCCATGTACGTCCCGGACGCCGGTCTGGAACAGCGCATCTATGCCGGCCTGCTGGGCAACGACGCGGTCACCGGCGCCTATGTGGTGCGCGTGGTCAATGGCGTCGCCTATCTGCAGGGTTCGGCCCAGTCCAAGGCCGATGTGGACAAGGCCGCCGAGTTCGTCCGTGGCTTCGACGGCATCAAGTGGGTGGTGGACCGGGTCTCGGTCCGCTGACCAAAGTTTAGCCGTATTCCGGGGCCAGGGTTGAGGGGCTGATCCCGACGGACCGACAGACCGGTCCGTCGGAATCCCTCAATCCGCCCAAGCGCTTCGCTTGGCTTTCGCGGCATGGGCCGCGGCGCGCGCCCTGGAGTCCGGTTCATGTCCCATCGCTTCGCCCTGCTGCTTGCCCTGACCATCCCGGTGACCGCGTCCGCCGCCGAGATCTCGGTGCCTTCGGCCGAGCGCTCCACCCTGTCGCTCACCCTGCATCAGGACGGCCCGGCCCTGGTTCGCGACCGGCGGCCGGCGGTGCTCGAGAGGGGCGGTTCCACCCTGGTTCTCGACGGCATCCCCCGGACCGTCCGTCCGGGCAGCGCCACCGTCGAGGGGCCGGGGCTGACGGTGGCCGAGCGTTGGATCGACGCCGGCGCCCTGTCGGCGGAGCGGCAGCTTGCCGCCCATCTCGGCCGCACGGTCGCGGTGATCTGGGACGGCGGCGGCCCGCCGCAACAGGCCAAGGTGCTGGCCGCCGAGGGAACGCCGCTGTTCGAGGCCGACGGCAAGGTGGTGGCGGGCCGGCCCGCCCGCATCGTCTACGATTCCCTGGCGCCCGGCCTGACGCCGCGTCCGTCGTTCCGCGCCCAGGTGGAGTCGGAAACGGCGGGACGGCGGGAACTGGAACTGTCCTACGCCGCCGACGGCCTGGCCTGGACATCCCTGGCCAGCGGCGAATTGAAGGGCGACCATCTGGCGCTCACCGTCTGGGCCGATCTCAGCAATGCCAGCGGGGCCGATTTCACCGATGCCTCCCTGCGTCTGGTGGCCGGTTCGACCCAGGCCGGCGGCGGGGCCCCCAAGCTGATGATGGCCCGCGCCATGGCCGATGCGGCATCCTTGCCGCCGCGCGAGGCGGCCGGCCCCTATCACGTCTACACCCTGCCCCGGCCGGTCACCCTGCGGGATGGCGAAAGCCGGCAGGTCCCGCTGTTGCCCCCCGCCCAGGTGGCGGTGAGCCGCGAACTGGTTCTCGAGCCGCAGGGAGCCCACCTTTTCCTGTCGCGGACCCTCGACGTCCGCGCGCAGCACCCGGTGCTGCGCCTGAGTTTCGTCAACACCGCCAAGGCCGGCCTTGGCAAGCCGCTGCCCGGCGGCCCTATCCGGGTGACCATGCGCGGCCCCGGCGGCGAGCCGGTGCTGCTGGGCGAGGACCAGTTGCCGGCCTTGCCCGAGGGGGCGGAGGCCCGCCTTAGCCTGGGGCAGGCCTTCGACGTCACCGCCAGGCGGGTGCAGACCGACTTCCAGAAGGTCTCGGCCGAGGTGACGGAAACGGCGTGGGAGGTGCGGCTGGCCAATGGCGGCGACCAGCCGGCCGGCGTCACGGTGCGCGAAGCCTTCCGCGCGGACTGGCTGGTGCTCGAGGAGAGCCTGCCGCACGTCAAGGACAACGCCGCCCAGGTCCGCTGGACGGTTCCGGTTCCGGCCAAGGGCGAGGCGGTGCTGCGCTATCGCGTCAGGATGAAGTAGGGGAATGCGGGCTTGGACGCCCACCTTCCAAACGGGGTCAGGCCACCTGCTGGCGCAGGGCGTCCAACTGCTCGCGGATTTCGTCGAGGCGCGTCACGATGGTGACGATGCCCAACCGTTCCTCGACCTGATTGCGCTCGTCCATCAGCGCCTGGCGCTGGATGGGGTCGGCGGTCTGCCAGCGGACGTTCATGCCCTCCTCGTATTCGGCGAAGGTGTGGAGCGCCGCATCCAGCTCGAAGTCGAGCCGGTTCTTTTCCTCGGTGAGTGTCTCGATCATGGCTGTCACATCATCCACGAAACCGTCGTCGCCACCGTTCAGGCGGCGAGCCTCTTCCTGGGATCAAGCGCCTCGACCTCGATGCGGGCGGCTGCGTCCTCCACTCCGGTGACCGCCGCCAGCAGCATGGCCGCCGCGGTCAGTCCCTCGGTATGGGCGACGCCATCGCCGTGTCCGGCCGCCAGGGCATCCTGAACCGTTTCGTCGTAGGCGGTCAACACCATCTCCAACGTCGCTGCATCCATGAGACCCCCCTCCAGGCCGTCGTCGGGCCGCTTCGCCCTATCCCGGTGATGAGGGCTTTTGTAGGGCAATGGTATGTCCTGCGGAGTCGTGTCCGCAACAGAATTATGTCCGCATTACAAATATGTGTATTGTAATGCCTAAGTCCTCATTTGCATTCTTTTGATAAACGCCGTGTAAATAGAATGTAAGCAAGGCATTTGCATAATCGCCATTTCACGCGCAAGTTATTATGGCGAAGGTCTGTGCCCGCATAGGGTGTTGCGAAAGGCGGGCGCGGATGCGCGAAGGGGCGCGTCCCTTTGTCGGCGTATCCGCCGACGGGTCAAGCCCGAGGGTGACGAAGAGAAAAGTCGGTTCCGCCAAACCCAAGCGGATTCTAGTGCGCCGCGTCCCAACTGTCGGCGATGCCGGCCTCGACCAGCAGGGGGACGGAGAGGGTGGCGGCGGCCTCCATGACCGCTTTCACCACCGCGACGGTGGCCTCGGCCTCGGCCTCGGGGGCTTCCAGCACCAGTTCATCGTGGACCTGGAGCAGCAGACGGGCCGACAGGCCCGCTTGCACCAGGGCGGCGGGCAGGCGGATCATGGCGCGCTTGATGATGTCGGCGGCACCGCCCTGGATGGGGCCGTTGATGGCGGCCCGTTCGGCGAAGGCGCGCATGGCGCCGTTCTTGTCCTTGATGCCCGGCGTGAAGACCTTGCGGCCGAACAAGGTGGTGACGAAGCCGTTGTCCCGCGCCTCCTCCTTGGTCCGCTCCATATAGGCGCGGATTTCGGGATAGCGGGCGAAATAGGCCTCGATATAGGCCTTGGCCTCGCCCTGGGGAATGCCCAGTTGGGCGGCCAGCCCGAAGGGGCTGATGCCGTAGATGATGCCGAAATTGATGGCCTTGGCCCGGCGGCGCAGCGACGGATCGATGCCTTCCAGCGGCACGCCGAACATCTGGCTCGCGGTGATGGCGTGGATGTCCTGGCCATGGGCGAAGGCGTCGCGCAGGCCGGCGATCTCGGCCACATGGGCGACCAGGCGCAGCTCGATCTGGGAATAGTCGGCGGAGATCAGCTTGCGCCCCGGCTCGGCCACGAAGGCGTGGCGGATCTTGCGCCCTTCCTCGCTGCGGATGGGGATGTTCTGCAGGTTGGGGTCCGACGACGACAGCCGCCCGGTGGTGGTGGCGGCCAGGGCGTAGGAGGTGTGGACGCGTCCCGTGGCCGGGTTGATCTGGGCCACCAGGGCGTCGGTATAGGTGCCCTTCAGCTTGGAGAGCATCCGCCAGTCCAGCAGGCGGGCGGGCAGGGGATGCAGCGGAGCCAGTTCCTCCAGCACGTCGGCGCCGGTGGCCCACTGGCCGGTCTTGGTCTTCTTGCCGCCGGGAAGATTAAGGGTCTCGAACAGCACCTTGCCCAGTTGCTGCGGCGAGCCCAGGTTGAAGGCCTCGCCGTTGTTCAGCGCGATGACCTCGGCCTCCAACTCAGTCAGGCGGCGGCCGAAATCCTCGGACAGCGCCATCAACTGGGCGCGGTCCACCTTGATGCCGTCGCGCTCCATGGCGGCGATCACCGGCACCAGCGGGCGCTCCAGGGTCTCGTAGACGGCGACCATGCGCTCGGCCAGCAGGCGGGGCTTGAGGATGGCGTGCAGGCGCAGCGTCATGTCCGCGTCCTCGGCGGCGTAGTCGCGGGCCTTGTCCAGGGGCACCCGGTCGAAGGTCACCTGGTTGCGCCCGGTGCCGCACACCTGGGAGAAGCTGATGTTGGTGTGGCCGAGATGCAGCAGGCACAGCTCGTCCAGCCCGTGGCCGTGGCTGGCGCCATCCACCACGTAGGACAGCAGCATGGTGTCGTCGAAGGACACCACCGTCAGGCCGAGACCGGCCATCATCTGCATGTCGTACTTGATGTTGTGCCCGACCTTGAGCACCGCCGGATCGGCCAGCAGGGGCTTCAGCCGCGCCAGAATCTCGGCGGCGGGGATCGGCTTGGGCGCGTCGGCGGCCGGACCGTCCAGGCCGCCGAGCAGGTCGCCCTGGGCCTGGGGCGGCGCATGCAGGACGGGGATGTAGCAGGCCCGTCCCGGCGCCACGGCCAGGGACACGCCCACCAGCCTGGCGCGCAGGGGGTCGAGGCCGGTGGTCTCGGTATCGAAGCCCACCAGCCCGGCCTCGGTGGCCTGGGCGATCCAGCGGTCCAGGGCGGCCAGTTCGGTGACCAGCTCGTAGGCGGTCTCCACCGTGGGCGGCAGGGAGGGAGCCTCGGCCGGCGCGGCCGGCGCGATCGCCCGCGTGGCGGTGGGCGCCGTGGGAATCTTGGCGTTGAGGCGCCCCATCAGCGACCTGAAGCCCTGGGCGGCGCAGAAGGCGGCCAGCTTTTCCGGGGCCGGCGGCTTGACGTCCAGCTCGGCCAGGGGCACCGGCACCGGCGCGTCGGTGCGCAGGCGCACCAGCTCGCGCGAGATGCGGGCCATCTCGGCATTGACCAGCAGGGTTTCGCGGCGCTTGGGCTGCTTGATCTCGCCGGCCCGGGCCAGCAGGGTGTCCAGGTCGCCGTATTCCTCGATCAACTGGGCGGCGGTCTTGACGCCGATGCCCGGCACGCCGGGAACGTTGTCCGAGGAATCGCCGCACAGCGCCTGGACGTCGACCACCTTGTTCGGCGGGACGCCGAACTTCTCCCGCACCTCGGCCTCGCCGATGGCGCGGTTCTTCATGGGGTCGTACATCTCGACGCGATCGCCCACCAACTGCATCAGGTCCTTGTCGGACGAGACGATGGTGACCCGGGCGCCGGCCTCGACGGCCAGGCGGGCATAGGTGGCGATCAGATCGTCGGCCTCGAAGCCCTCGAGCTCGATGGCCGGCAGGTCGAAGGCCCGCGTCGCCTCGCGCACCAGGGGGAACTGGGGCACCAGCTCCTCGGGGGCCGGCGGGCGGTGGGCCTTGTATTCGGGGTAGATCTCGCTGCGGAAGGTCCGGCGCGAGGAATCGAAGATTACCGCCACGTGATCGGACTGGCTGTCGGCCAGCAGCTTCATCAGCATGGTGGTGAAGCCGTAGACGGCGTTGACCGGCGTGCCGTCCGGCCGCGTCATGGGCGGCAGGCCGTGGAAGGCCCGGAAGATGAAGCCAGACCCGTCGATCAGGGTGACGTGGCGGGGGGCTTCACCCACCTCAGTGGTGACCGATCTTGGCGCCTTCGGCCAGGACGTAGGTCCGCGAGCAATAGGGGCACACGATCTTGCCCTCGGCGGTCAGGTCGAGAAAGACGCGGGGATGGCCGAGTCCCGTGGCCACATCGCCGTCACAGGCGACCTTGGCGGTGGAGACGGTGACGGTGTCGAAGGCGGCGGCGGGCTGGGTGGAAGCGGAAGACATGGGTGCTCCGTTGACCGAGGTGTTGGCCGGATGATACCCATTGGCAGCCATGGTTCAATCACTCTCTCATGCCACCCTGCCCGAATCGGCGGTCGAGGCCCACTCCCTGGTCAAGGTCTATCGCGGCCGGGGCGGCGAAAAGCGCGCCCTGGACGGCGTCAGCCTGTCCGTTCCGCGCGGCTCGTTCTTCGGCCTTCTCGGCCCCAACGGGGCGGGCAAGAGCACCTTCATCAACATCCTGGCCGGTCTGGTGCGCAAGACCGAGGGCCGGGTGACCATCTGGGACCGCGACATCGACGCGGACGCGCGCGGCGCCAAGGCGGCCATCGGCGTGGTGCCGCAGGAACTGAACCTGGACCCCTTCTTCACGCCGCGCGAATTGCTGGACGTGCAGGCCGGCATGTACGGCGTCCCCAAGGCCGAACGCCGCACCATGGAGATTCTCGAGGCGGTGGGGCTGGCCGACAAGGCCGGCGCCTATGCCCGCACCCTGTCGGGCGGCATGCGTCGCCGGCTGCTGGTGGCCAAGGCCATGGTGCACGCCCCGCCGGTCCTGGTGCTGGACGAGCCCACCGCCGGCGTCGATATCGAACTGCGCCAGCAATTGTGGACCTATGTGCGCGAGCTGAACGCGCGCGGCACCACCATCTTGCTGACCACCCACTACCTGGAGGAGGCGGAGCAGTTGTGCGACCGCATCGCCATCATCAACCACGGCAAGCTGGTGGCCTGCGACTCCACCCCCAATCTCCTCAAGCGCATCGACGGCAAGGCGCTGACCATCACCCTGGACGCCGATCTGGCGGAGATTCCGCCCGCTTTGGTTCCCTTCGGGCCGGAACGGCTTGACTCCCGGCGGCTGCTGTTGCGCTACCGTCCCTCCGCCACGCCCATGGGCCGCATCCTTGACGCCTTCGCCGCCGCCGGGCTGGGGATCGCCGATCTGTCCACCGAGGAAACCGACCTCGAGGACATCTTCCTGCAACTGACCTCGTCGAAATAATGCGCCGGCTGGGAGGCATCCTGATGGGGTTGTTGCTCTCCGCCTGCGCCGCCACGACCCACCCCGCCGGCCCCGAGACCCGTTCGCCCGCCCTGGAAGACGATTCCATCGTCACCGCCGACGGGGCGCGGCTGCCGTTGCGGTCGTGGCTGCCGCCGGGCGAGGCCAGGGCGGTGATCGTCGCCGTCCACGGCATGAACGACTATTCCAACGCCTTCGACGGGCCGGGCAAGGCGCTGGCGGCCAAGGGCATCGCCGTCCATGCCTATGACCAGCGGGGGTTCGGCCGGGGGCCGCATCCCGGCCGGTGGTCATCCACCGAGACCATGGCCGCCGACCTGCGCGTGGTCGCCCGGCTGCTGGCCGCCCGCCATCCCGGCCTGCCGCTTTATCTGCTGGGCGAGAGCATGGGCGGCGCGGTGGCCATCGAGGCCACCGTTCATGCGCCGCCGCCGGAGGTGAAGGGCGTCATCCTGTCGGCTCCGGCGGTGTGGGGCCGCGCCTCCATGCCGTGGTACCAGCGGGCCGTCCTGTGGCTGGCCTATCAGGTGGCGCCGGGCTGGCAACTGACGGGACGGGGCCTGAAGATCCAGCCCTCGGACAATATCGAGATGCTGCGCGCCCTGTCCCGCGATCCCCTGGTGATCAAGGCGACCCGGGTGGACGTCATCCGCGGCATGGTGGACCTGATGGACGCCGCCCAGGCCGATGCGCCGCGCCTGCCCCTGCCGGCCTTGCTGCTTTACGGCGCCAAAGACGAGATCATCCCGCCCGAGCCCACCTGGGCGGCGGTGGCCGCCCTGCCCCATCTGGGCGGCAGCCAGCGCGTCGCCCTCTATGCCAATGGCTGGCACATGCTGTTGCGCGACCTGCAGGCCCAGGTGGTGATCGACGACATCGCCGCCTGGGTGGCCGACCGTTCCGCCCCCCTGCCGTCGGGGGCCGACAGGGCCGCGTCAGGAAAGCTTGCGACCCTTGCGTCGGAGACACGATGACGGCGCGGCGGGGTCGTGCCATACTTCGCGCATGCACAATGAACAAGCGATCCCCATGAAGGCTCGATCCTGGTTTATCGCGATTGTCGCCGCCGCTCTGCTCGGTACGGGTGCCGCCCGGGCCGACCAGAAGGTGGTCGGCGCCCTGAGCCAGGACCTGCCGCAACCCGGCGCGCTGTTCGAGGACGTGCGCGCCATGAAGCTGGCGCCCGGCCGGCGGATCGTCTGTGAATCCGATGCCGACAAGCCCCGGCTGGCCAATCCCGGCCTGATGAAGCCCCAGCGGGGGCGGGGGGCCGACCACGTGCGGCGCTGTTCGGTCTTTGCCGACGACGGCACGGACAACTGGGTGCAGGCCGGCGTGGCGACGGTGTTCGGCGAGGCGCGGCTGTGGCTGATCTTCGTGGAGCACGGCGCCCAGGGGCGCTATCGCCTGGCCCAGCTCAGCCTGTGGGCCAAGTCCACCGACTGGGACAAGGCGGCCGGGCTGCTGGGTGCCATGCTGGGCGCCCCCTCCACCAAGGCCCCCCGTTTCCTCGGCTGGCAGGACGAGCAGCACGAGACCCTGGTGTTCATCGATGAGAAATACCCCGACGAATTCGCCATCGCGGTGGGGGACATCCGCCTGCGCAAGCTGATGAAGTCTCCCGGAACCGCCATTCGCGAGTAGCCCCATGCGTCTTGCCGCCCTTCTGTGCGCCCTTTTGTTCGGCCTGCCCGCCTGGGCCGCCGACACCACGCGGCCGCTGGATTTGGGTCCGGCCCAGCTCGGCATGCGGGCCAACCAGCTGCGCTTCTCGGCGCTGCCGGCCAACACCAAGATGGTGTGCGGCTGGGATGCGGAAAAGCCGCCGGGGGTGGAGAAGACCCCGCTGATGATGGTCGGCGCCATGGTTACCGCCAAGGTGGACCGCTGCGCCCTGTTCCAGGACGACGGCAAGAACAACTGGAGTCCGCGCCCGGCCCAGGTGGGCGGCATTCCCACCGAATTGTGGTTCCTGACCATCGAGGACGAGGCGGGCAGCCAGCGCATCTTCCAGATCGTCGGACGCCAGCCGTCCAACGCCTTTCCCTCCACCGCCGCCTTCCTGACCGAACGCTGGGGCCAGCCGGTGCAGAAGGTGCCCTATTTCGTCCGCTGGCTGAACGGCAGCAACGAGGGCCAGATGAAGGAGGACGGCGAGGGCGTGATGCTCTGGCTGTTCGACACCAAGCTGCATGCCCTGATGGAAACGCGCATGCCCAGAGGCAAGGCCAAGAAGTAGGCCGTTCCGGGACCGCCGCCGACCGGTTCCGGCCGGCGGCGGCCGGGTGTCAGGGACAGCCGCGCAACGACATCTGGCGGCCGATGGCGGTCAGGCGCTTTTCCCCGAGGTCCAGCGCCTTGGTCGCGACGCGCCGGTTTTCCAGCAATTCGCATTCGGCGGAAATCAGTGCCTTCTGGTCCGACTTGGTCAGGATGGCGTGGTATCGCTGGGCGGTGGCCTTGGCGGCCGGATCACCCTTGGCGGCCAGATAGCCCTGGTGCCAGCGGGCATAGCTGCCGTTGCCCACCAACGAGATGGCCACGTCGGCGGCGGACAGGTTGCCGGGCTTCAGGGGAAAGCGGATATAGCCGCCGGGGCGGTCGGGCGAGGCCATGGTGTAGACGCCGATGGTGTTGTCGACCACCTCGTTGGTTCGCCTTTCCTCGGGGATGGGGGCGCAACGCAGGTCCTTGACCTCGGTGGCCAGCGCCCGCTGCTTGGGCGGCAGGTCGGCCGTCATGTCGATGGCCTTGCGCACCAGGGCCAGGCATTCGTCGCCCTGTCCTCCGGGGGCGACCTGGATATGCCGCCCCTTGTAGTCGACGCCTTGCCCCGCCGCGGCGGCTCCAGCCGCCCATATCGCCGAGGCGGCCACCAGAATCAGAACCCGCATCACACCCTCCCCCATTGGTTGGGCTGAGGGTGTTCCGGCTCGACCGTTTGGGCAATCCACCCGAAAGGATTAGGTTAAACGCCACCCGAAGGGATTGGGCTAAACATTGGAGAGGCCGCCCGAGTGCTGGTTGTGGATCAGCGCCATGAACTCGCGCCGTGTCGCCGCGTTGTCGCGAAAGGCGCCTAGCATGCGGCTGGTCACCATGGTGACGCCGGGTTTGTGGATGCCGCGGGTGGTCATGCACTGGTGGGCGGCTTCGATGACCACCGCCACGCCCTTGGGCTGCAGCACGTCGTTGATGGTGTTGGCGATCTGGGCGGTGAGCTTTTCCTGGATCTGCAGGCGGCGGGAATAGATCTCCACCACCCGGGCCAACTTGGAGATGCCCACCACGCGCCGCGACGGCAGATAGGCCACGTGCGCCTTGCCGATGATCGGCACCACGTGGTGCTCGCAATGGGATTCCAGGCGGATGTCGCGCAGCAGCACCATCTCGTCGTAGCCGTCGGTTTCCTCGAAGGTGCGGTGCAGAATCTCGGTGGGGTCCTGGTCGTAGCCCGAGAAGAACTCCTCGTAGGCGCGCACCACCCGGTCGGGAGTGCCGACCAGCCCCTCGCGATCGGGGTCGTCGCCGGCCCAGCGCAGCAGGGTGCGCACCGCCTCCTCCGCCTCTTCCCGGGTGGGCTTTTCCAGATGGTGGCCGGCGGCGGAGAGCAGTTCCTTGGGCAGGATGAGGGAGGTCGCGTCGTTGCTCACGGCGGCATTCCTTTCGCGTTGATCACGATCGGGCATGTGGCGGTGCCTCCTTGAATTTGCAAGCCCGGCTTAGTTCAGCCGGGGCTTCTCGTGCGGGCTGTCCAGCGAGAAGGCGGGGATGGCGATGTCGAAGGCCGCGCCATCCTCGTCCTCCATCCCGTAGGTCCCGACCATGATGCCGGACGGCGTGGGCAGCGGCGTGCCCGAGGTGTATTCGTAGGCGTCGCCGGGACGCAGCACCGGCTGTTCGCCCACCACGCCGGGACCCTTGACCTCCTGCACCCGGCCGATGGCGTCGGTGATGACCCAGTGCCGGCGCATCAACTGGACGGTGCTCTTCCCCTTGTTGACGATGCGCACGCGATAGGCCCAGACGAAGTGGCTGTCGCCGGGCGACGACTGATCGTCCAGGTAGAACGGCTTGACGGTCACCTCGATGTCTCGGGTGGTCTGGCTGTACATGCGAATCCCCGTCCGGAACAATACCGACACCCATCATATCAGGCGGGCATCGGCATTTGTCCACCGGAACAGACGCGAGGTGTTCTAGCTTTCCAGCGCCCTGGCGAGGTCCTCGACCAGATCGTCGCCGTCCTCCAGGCCCACCGACAGGCGCAGCAGGCCCTCGGTAATGCCCATGGACAGCTTGTCCTCGGGCGACAGGCGCTGATGGGTGGTGGTCCAGGGATGGGTGATCAGGCTCTTGGCGTCGCCCAGGTTGTTGGAGATGTCGATCAGCTCGACGCCGTTCAGCAGCTTGTAGGCCGCCGGCTTGCCGCCCGCGAGCTCGATGGCGACGATGGAACCCCAGCCGCGCATCTGCCGCTTGGCGAGATCATGCTGGGGGTGGCTCTCCAGGCCGGGGTAAAGCACGCGCGTCACCTCGGGGCGGGTCTCCAGGAAGCGGGCGACCTTCAGCGCGTTGGCGCAGTGGCGCTCCATGCGGAGGTCGAGGGTCTCGAGGCCCTTGAGCAGCACCCAGGCGTTGAACGGCGAGATGGCCGGCCCGGTGTTGCGCAGGAACGGGCCCAGCACGTCGGTGCAGAATTCGGCCGAGCCCAGCACCGCGCCGCCCAGGCAGCGACCCTGGCCGTCCATGTGCTTGGTGGCGGAATAGACGACGATGTCGGCGCCCAGCTCCAGCGGGCTTTGCAAGATGGGCGTGGCGAAGACGTTGTCCACCACCACCTTGGCGCCGGCCATGTGGGCCAGGTCGCACACGGCGGTCAGATCGATGATCTCCAGCGTCGGGTTGGAGGGGGTCTCGAGGAAGACGCAGGCGGTGGGCTGGGACAGCGCCGCCTTCCAGGCGTCCAGGTCGGTGCCGTCCACGAACGCGACCTCGACGCCATAGCGCGGCAGCAGCTCGTTGATGATCCAGTGGCACGAGCCGAACAGCGCCTTGGACGCCACCACCCGGTCGCCGGTCCTGACCTGACAGAGCAGGGCGGCATGCACGGCGGCCATGCCCGACGCGGTGGCGCGGCAGGCGGGGGCGCCCTCGATCTCGGCCAGACGCTGCTCGAACATGGCGACGGTGGGGTTCTTGAAGCGGGAATAGACCATGCGGTCCAGGGTGCCGTCGAAGCTCGCCTCGGCCTCCTCGGCACTGTCGTAGACATAGCCCGAGGTCATGAACATGGCTTCCGACGTCTCGCGGAAATTGGTGCGGGACAGTCCGCCGCGCACCGCCAGGGTGCGGGGACGCAAGGTGCGGGACGGCTTGGAAACGCTGCTGCTCATGTGACCTCCGAAGACAAAAGCCCCGACCATGGAGCGGGCCGGGGCTCGACGGAGGAGCACTCGGACCTCTTTAGCGGAATGTTTTACGTGGCCGCAATCCGGTCGGACAAATCACCACGACCAAGACATAGCGCCGGGCGGCGGCGAGCGTCAAGCCCGTTGGCGCCCGGGTGAACATTCAATGTTTTCCGAATATTACCGTTGTGCGAAATGCAGGGCCCGGGTGGTCATACCGCTTGAGGCCGGCGGCGGAGGCGGCTATGCTGCACTGCAGCACAATGAATTGGAGATGGGCCTATCATGAACGGAACCGCCAACGGCGCGCCTGCGCCCCTGCCGCTTCTTGACCTTCGCGGCAAGAAAGGACTGATCATCGGCATCGCCAACGACCAGTCCATCGCCTATGGCGTCGCCCGCCACTGCCATGCCTATGGCGCCGAGCTGGCCATCACCTACCTGAACGAGAAGGGTGACAAGTACGTCCGCCCGCTGGCCGAACAGCTCTACGCCCCCATCTACATGCCCTGCGACGTGCGCGAGGACGGGCAGCTGGAAGCGGTGTTCAAGGCCATCGAGGAAAAGTGGGGCCGTCTCGACTTCGTCATCCACTCCATCGCCTACGCCAATCGCGACGATCTGCACGGCCGGGTGACCGATTGCTCGCGCGAGGGCTTCGCCCTGGCCATGGACGTGTCGTGCTTCTCGTTCGTGCGCTGCGCCAAGCTGGCCGAGCCGCTGATGAAGAACGGCGGCAGCCTGATCACCGTGTCGTTCTACGGCGGCCGCAAGGTGGTCGAGCACTACAACGTCATGGGACCGGTCAAGGCGGCGCTGGAAAGCACCACCAAGTACCTGGCCCATGAACTGGGCCCCAAGGGCATCCGCGTCGTCGCCCTGTCGCCCGGTCCGCTGAAGACCCGCGCGGCTTCGGGCATCGACCGCTTCGACGAACTGATGGATGCCGCCGCCCAGAAGGCGCCGACCCATCAGTTGGCCGACATCAACGATTGCGGTTCGTTCGCCGCCTATCTGGTCAGCGACCTGGCCAAGTCGGTGACCGGCACCACGCTCTACATCGACGGCGGCGCCCACATCGTCGGGTAGGGCCGGCGCGGCTTTTCCGGGGAACGCGGCCGGGGCGGCCGCGCGCCGAGGAAAGGTGCCGGCATCGGAGCTCTATTTCATCCCGGCGGGGGCGGCGCCATCCAGGCGGTGCCCTGGTCGCGATAGAAGCGCAACCTCTCCTGGTCGCGGCGCAGCAATGCGTCGCCGGCCAGGATGGCGGCCGTCAAGGTTCGGCGGCGGTGCGAGATGTCCTCGCGCTGCTCGGCGGCCAGACGCTGGAACAGCCGCGCCCGCGCCGCGCCCCAAGGCGGGGCGGCGGGATCGGTGGGCGGGATGGGACCATCGTGGCGCCGTTCCGCCGCGTCCATCCGCCGAAAGGCGAAACGGACGGGCATTCCGGTCTCCCTGGGCGAGAGCGGAATGAGAACATAAAAAGAACGAAACCGCAAGGGCTACTGGCTGGACCACAGGATGCGGGCGATCCAGGCCACGTCCTCGGCGGCCAGGGAGCGCCCGGCATGGGCCGGGTTGATGGAGGCCAGTTCGATCCGCTTGGCGGTCTGGCGCACCAGTTGCTTGACCATCACCTCGCCCTCGGTGGTGCGCACCACCACCCGGTCGCCGCGCCGCACCCCGGCGGCCGGCGAGACGATCACCACGTCGCCGTCGCGGTAGAGCGGTTCCATGGAATCGCCGCTGACCTCCAGCGCATAGGCGTGGGGGTCGCCGATCTCGGGGAACGGAATTTCATCCCAGCCGCCGCCCACCGGATAGCCGGCGTCGTCGAAATAGCCGCGATCGCCCGCCTGGGCAAAGCCGACCAGGGGGATGGCGCTGGCCGGATGCTGGGGCTGGGCCATGTCCTCGATATAGGCGACGAAGGCGGTCATGCTGGCCCCGGTCGCCTCCAGCACCTTGGCGACGCTTTCCGTCGAGGGCCAGCGGGGTTTGCCCTCGCGGGTGATGCGCTTGCTCTTGTTGAAGGTGGTGGGGTCGAGCCCGGCCTTGCGGGCAAGCGCCGACGCTGTCAGCCCGTGGTCACGGGCAAGCGCGTCAATGGCGGCCCAGATGTCGGCGTGCTTCAGCATGGGAAGATGGTCCCGCAATTCGGTGTCCGGTGCCACAGGAACATAAACCTTTTCGTTGACTCTATTCTATGATTTGGGCATCAAAAGGCGGGATAATATCCTACACAAGGAGAACAAAAATGGTTCTAAGGCGGTCCATAAGGCCAACATGCGAGGGGCGGGACGAGGAGCCCTTCGTTACCGTCGAGGATGCGTGGGTCTGGTACTCCCAATGCCAGCGGGCCCGCGACGACGGGGCGCGCTACGTGGCCGGCGCCGGAGCCGTGGCCCGTCCCTGCGCCCCCGACGACATCGTGCGCGAGGTTCGGCGGCTCTACCGCCACCGCGTCCTGCGCGGCGCCCATCTGCGGGTGCTGGTCCGCTTCGGCTGCGACGGCGGCATGGCGATGGGCGGCGATGAGACCGCCGGCCGTCTGTGGCGGGAAGCGCTGGACCGGCTGGAGGCGCCGCTGCGG
>JAVBXM010000009.1 GCA_030824585.1 Phaeospirillum sp.
GTGGACGGCGGCTCGTCCTTCACCAACACCGGCACCGATGCGGCCAGCGAGTCCTTCACCCTGGGCATCGGCCTCGACCTGGCCTCGGTGCGCAACACCACCCTGTCGGCCAAGTACGATGCCGGCCTCTCCGACCGCTATGTCAGCCACACCGGCTCGCTCCAGGCCAGGATGGAGTTCTGAGGATGAAGCGACGGACGGCCTCTCTTCTCGTCGCGCTCGCGCTTCCGGCCCTGACCGGGTGCGCCTCCCTGGACCGGGACGCCAATGCGGATGCGCTGGCCGGGCCGGCGGGCCTCAAGCGGATGGTCATGAAGGCCGATCCGTTCGTGCTCACCACCTTTGCCCGCATCCGCGATCCGGGCCAGCCCGTCACCGTCTACATCGAGGGCGACGGGCTGGCCTGGCTGTCGCGCTCCGAGGTGTCGCTTGACCCGACGCCACGCGAAGCCATGGGGTTGGCGCTGGCGGCAGCCGATCCATCCCCCAACGTCGTCTATCTTGCCCGGCCCTGCCAGTTCACTGCCCGGGCCAAGAACCCCACTTGCGGCGTCCCCTATTGGACAGGCAAGCGCTTTGCCCCCGAGGTGGTCGCCTCGATGAATCAGGCGGTGGATCAAGTCGCCGCCCAGGTGCCGGGGCAGAAAATCAACCTCGTCGGCTATTCCGGCGGCGGGGCCGTCGCGGTGTTGATCGCCGCGAGCCGCAAGGACGTGGGCAGCATCCGCACCGCGGCGGGCAATCTCGACCATGCCGAGGTGAACCGACTCAACAAGGTCTCGCCCTTGTCCGGTTCCCTCAATGCCATTGATGTCGCTCCCCAGGTGGCGAAAATCCCGCAAATCCACTTCAGCGGCGCAACCGATACCACCGTCCCGC
The DNA here is from genome assembly GCA_030824585.1 of Phaeospirillum sp. Classification (GTDB taxonomy): domain Bacteria; phylum Pseudomonadota; class Alphaproteobacteria; order Rhodospirillales; family Magnetospirillaceae; genus Phaeospirillum. The sequence continues at coordinate 880 of JAVBXM010000009.1, forward strand.
CGGTCATCGCCGAACGCTTCCGCCAAGCCGCCGGGTCGTCCTGTGTCACCGTGCGGACCGTGCCGGGAACCACCCATGAAACCGGGTGGCGGGACCGTTGGCGGGAGTTGCTGCGCGACGCTCCGAGGTGCTGATACAAGCGTTCAAGGGGCGGTGATCCGCGGGGGATGACGCCACACAGACGCCGTTCGCCATACGCCGAGACCGGTCCGTCAGACCATGCTCATGGGGTCGACCCAGGCCTCGAACTGCTCCGCCGTCACGTATCCCGTTGCCAGCGCCGCCTGGCGCAGGGTCAGGCCGTCGCCGTGGGCGCGCTTGGCGATCTCGGCGGCGCGGTCGTAGCCGATATGCGGCGCCAGGGCCGTCACCAGCATCAGCGACTGTTCCAGCAACTGGCCGATGCGTTGCCGGTTGGCGGTGATGCCGCGCGCGCAGTGACGGTCGAAGCTCGCCATGCCGCCAGCCATCAGGCGAAGGCTTTGCAGGACGTTATGGGCGATCAGCGGCTTGAAGACGTTCAGCTCGAAATTGCCCGAGGCGCCGCCCATGGTGACGGCGACATCGTTGCCCATGACCTGGCAGCAGGCCATGGTCAGGGCCTCGCATTGGGTGGGGTTGACCTTGCCCGGCATGATCGAGCTGCCGGGCTCGTTTTCCGGCAGGGCGATCTCGCCCAGGCCAGAGCGGGGGCCCGAGGCCAGCCAGCGGATGTCGTTGGCGATCTTCATCAAGGCCACGGCCAGGGTCTTTACCGCGCCATGGGCGGCCACCAGGCCGTCATGGGCGGCGAGGGCGGCGAACTTGTTGTCGGCGGAAACCAACGCCAGACCATAGGTCCGCGCCAGGTCCGCCGCCACGCGGGCGCCGAATTGCGGGTGGGTGTTCAGCCCGGTCCCCACGGCGGTACCGCCGATGGCCAGCGGGTACAGCGATGGCAACGCCCCGGTCAGCACCGCCTCGGCATGGTCCAGTTGCGCCACATAGCCGGAAAACTCCTGCCCCAGGGTCAGCGGCGTGGCGTCCTGCAGATGGGTGCGGCCGATCTTGACGATGGCGGCGAATTCCTGTGCCAGCCCGGCCAGCGTGGCGCGCAGGCGGGCGAGCGCGGGCAGCAGGGTGCCGGTCATGGCGGCGGCGGCGGCCACGTGCATGGCGGTGGGGAAGACGTCGTTGGAGGACTGCCCCAGATTGACCTCGTCATTGGCGTGCACGCAACGGTTCAGGCCGCGTTCGCCGCCCAGGATCTCCGAGGCGCGGTTGGCCAGCACCTCGTTCATGTTCATATTGGTCTGGGTCCCCGAGCCGGTCTGCCAGACCGACAGGGGGAATTCCTGGCCATGCCGGCCGGCCAGCACCTCCCGCGCGGCGGCGACGATGGCGTCGGCCTTGTCGGCGGCCAGCAGCCCGAGTTCGGCATTCACCCGGGCGCAGGCGCTTTTGACCTGGGCCAGGGCGAGAATCAGCTCGGTCGGCATACGCTCGTCGGATATGGCGAAATAATCCAGCGAGCGTTGGGTCTGCGCGCCCCATATATGGTTCTGAGGTACCTGGATGATGCCGAAGGAATCCTTTTCCGGCCGGGTGGCGTTCATGGGCTGATCCTTTCCTGGGCGACCGCCGCAACACTCAACGGAGGCTATCATGCCCCATGATCCATTCGGTGCGTTGCGCGATTTCTCGCCCGGCCCGGGAAAGTCGTCCCGCTACCATGCCCTGGAGGCTTTGGGCGGCGGCACGGTGTCGCGCCTGCCGGTCTCGCTGCGCATCGTGCTGGAATCCCTGCTGCGCAATTGCGACGGCAAGCGGGTCACCGAGGAGCATGTCCGCCAACTGGCCGCCTGGCGGCCCAACGCCCCCCGCACGGCGGAAATTCCCTTCGTGGTCGCCCGCATCGTCTTGCAGGATTTCACCGGCGTGCCGCTGCTGTGCGACCTGGCGGCCATGCGCGGGGTGGCCCAGGCGTTCGGCAAGAATCCGAAGATCATCGAGCCGCTGGTCCCCGTCGACCTGGTGGTCGACCATTCCGTCCAGGTGGATCACTACGACGAGGACGATGCCCTGGGCCTCAACATGCGCCGGGAGTTCCAGCGCAACGCCGAACGCTATCGCTTCATCAAATGGGGCATGCAGGCCTTCGACACCTTCCGCGTGGTGCCCCCGGGGATCGGCATCGTCCATCAGGTCAACCTGGAATTCCTGGCGCGCGGCGTTCTGGAGAAGGACGGGGTCACCTATCCCGACACCCTGGTCGGCACCGATTCCCACACCACCATGATCAATGCCCTGGGGGTGGTGGGCTGGGGCGTCGGCGGCATCGAGGCGGAGGCCGGCATGCTGGGCCAGCCCCTGGTCTTCCTCACCCCCGACGTGGTCGGCGTGCATCTGCATGGCCGCCTGCCCGAGGGCGCCACCGCCACCGACCTGGTGCTGTTCCTCACCGAGCGCCTGCGCCGCGCCCAGGTGGTGGGCAAGTTCGTGGAATTCTTCGGCGACGGCACCCGCTCGCTGGCGGTGCCCGACCGCGCCACCATCGCCAACATGGCGCCGGAATACGGCGCCACCATGGGGTTCTTCCCGGTGGACGAGGAAACCGTCCGGTATCTGGCCGCCACCGGCCGCACCGAGGCCGAGATCTCGGCCTTCCGCGCCTACTTCCAGGCCCAGGGCCTGTTCGGCATTCCCATGCCCGGCGACATCGACTACAGCGCGGTGATCGAGTTCGACCTGGGCTCGGTGCAGCCCTCCATCGCCGGCCCCAAACGGCCGCAGGACCGGCTGAACCTGCCGGACATGGGGCGGGCCTTCGCCACGCTGTTCTCGGCGCCAACGGCGGAAAACGGCTATGGCCGCCGGCCCGAGGACCTGGAGCGGCGGCATGCCCTGGACTCCGCCGCCGCCGCCGACATCGGCCACGGCGATGTGCTGATCGCCGCCATCACGTCGTGCACCAACACCTCCAATCCCGGTGTCATGCTGGCCGCCGGGCTGCTGGCCCGCAAGGCGGTGGCGCTGGGGTTGGGCGTGGGGCCACGGGTCAAGACCTCCCTGGCGCCGGGATCGCGGGTGGTCACCGAATACCTGGCCAAGGCCGGGCTGCTGGGGGATTTGGAGGCCTTGGGCTTTCGCGTCGTCGCCTATGGCTGCACCACCTGCATCGGCAATTCGGGACCGCTGCCGCCCGCGCTGGAGCAGGCCATCGCCGCCGACGATCTGGTCTGCGCCGCCGTGCTGTCGGGCAACCGCAATTTCGAGGCCCGCATCCATCCGGCGCTGAAAGCCAATTTCCTCATGAGCCCGCCGCTGGTGGTGGCCTTCGCCATCGCCGGCCGCGTCACCATCGACATGACGCGCGAACCGCTGGGGACCGGCACGGACGGCCAGCCGGTGATGCTGCGAGACATCTGGCCGAGCAGCCGCGAGGTGGCCGAAGCCCTGCTCGGCGCCACCGACCCGGAGATTTATCGCCGTCTGTACAGCGATTTCGTTCACGGCAATCCGCTGTGGAACGACATCCCCACCGATGCCGGCCAGGTCTATGCCTGGGGGCCGTCCACCTATATCGCCGAACCGCCGTTCTTCGGCCATTTCACCCTGACGCCCGGCGGAGTCGGCGATATCGTCGGTGCCCGCGCCCTGGCGATCTTCGGCGATTCGGTGACCACCGACCATATCAGCCCGGCCGGCTCCATCGCCGTCTCGTCACCCGCCGGCCAATACCTGCTGGCCCACGGGGTCGCCGCCGCCGATTTCAACAGCTATGGCGCGCGGCGGGGTAACCACGAGGTGATGGTGCGGGGAACCTTCGCCAATGTGCGCATCCGCAACCTGATGCTGCCGGCCGAACCCGACGGCTCACCCATGGAAGGCGGCCTGACGCGGCACCAGCCCGACGATACGCTCATGCCCATCCACGACGCGGCGCTCCGCTACCAGGCGGCGGGCATTCCCACCATCGTGTTCGCCGGCACCGAATACGGTACCGGCTCCAGCCGCGACTGGGCGGCCAAGGGGCCGAAGCTGCTGGGCGTGCGGGCGGTGGTGGCGCAAAGCTTCGAGCGCATTCACCGCTCCAATCTGGTGGGCATGGGAGTGCTGCCGCTGCAGTTCCAAGACGGCGATACCCCGGCCTCGTTGGGGATCATTGGGGACGAGGAATTCCATATCCACGGCCTGACCGGGAAATTGCGGCCCAGGCAGAAGGTGGTCTTGGAGGTGGTCGGGCGCCAGGGCCGCCGCCGCACGGTCACCCTGCAATTGCGGGTCGACACCGCCATCGAGTTGGACTACCTCGGCCACGGCGGCATCCTGCCCTATGTCTTGCGCGAGTTGCTGGCGGCGGAGTGAGCCGGGCGGGCAGGCGGGTAACGGGTGAACAGCTTCCTCGCCTCTTCGGCCAGCAACAGCAGCGCCGCGAACAGGCCGGCCCGCAGCCAGTCGGCGGCGGCCAGCGGGGTGGTGGCGAACAGGGTGTTGCCGACCGGCGAATAGACCAGGGCGGCGATCAGGGCGCCCTCGAAGGCCAGTCCGGCGGGGATCAGGCGGTTGGTCCGGGGGCCGAGCCGGAATGCCGAGCGGTCATGGCTGCGGCAGACGAACAGATTGGCCATCTGCATGACCACCACGGTGGCGAGGCAGGCGGTGGTGGCGCGCAGGTACAGCGCCGAATCCGTTGGAAGCTCCTTGCCCCAGGACCACCCCCCTCCGGTGAGGACGAGGAAGAACGCCGCCATGGCGCCCGCCGCCTGCAACGGGCCGAGGAAGCCGTAGGCGCGGGCCAGCAGGGCGGTGTCGATCAGGCGTTGGCTGCGGGCGCGCGGCGGGCGGTTCATCACGTCGGCCCGGGGGTGCTCCACCGCCAGGGCCAGGGCGGGAACCATGTCGGTACCGAGATCGATGGCCAGGATCTGCGCCACCGTCAGGCCCAGCGGCACGTTGAACACCGCGAACAGCAGGTAGGGCACCATCTCCGGGATGTTGGAGGTCAGGATGTAGGTCAGGAACTTGCGGATGTTGTCGAAGACGGCGCGGCCCTCCTCGATGGCGGCGACGATGCTGGCGAAGTTGTCGTCCAGCAGCACCATGTCGGCGGCCTGGCGCGCCACGTCGGTGCCCGAGGCTCCCATGGCGATGCCGATATCGGCCTGCTTGAGGGCGGGGGCGTCGTTGACGCCGTCGCCGGTGACCGCCACCACCTCGCCCTTGGCCTGCAGCGCCTCGACGATGCGCCATTTCTGGTCGGCGCGGGTGCGGGCGAAGATGATCTCGGGGGCGTCCAGCGCCAGTTGCAACTGGGTCTTGGACATGCGTTGCAGATGATCGCCGACGATGACGCGCGGATGGTGCCGGGTGACCAGCCCGACCTGCCGGGCCACCGCCTCGGCGGTGCGGGGATGGTCGCCGGTGACCATGACCACCTTGATGCCCGCGACGCGGCAACGCGCCACCGCGTCGGGAACCTCGGGGCGCGGCGGGTCCTGCAACCCGATCAGGCCGAGCAGTACCAGCTCGTTCTCCCAGTCCTCCCTGGGAGTGCCCGGCGCCATATCGCGGCGTGCCAGGGCCAGCACCCGCATGCCAGCCTCGGCCATGCCGATCTCGGCCTGCAGCAGGGCCTTGCGGTCGGCCTCGGCGATCTTGCGGACGCCATCGCTGTCGGCGACCCGGTCGCAGAGCGGCAGCAGCGATTCCAGCGCCCCCTTCACATGCAGCACCGGGCCGCTTTCGCCGGGATACAGCAGCGCCATGCGGCGGCGGGTGGAGTCGAAGGAAATACCGTCGACCGGCTCGCCGGCGGGCATGCCGCCGGCCAGTTCCACCAGGGCGATCTCGGTGGGATCGCCCACCAATTGCCGGTCGACCACGTCCAGGGTCTGGCACAGCCCGGCGGTTTCCAGGGCCAGCCTGCCGGCCAGGCCGGCCCCGGCGATGGAATCCGCCTCCAGCAGGCGGCCGGCCATGAAGGCCTGCCTGGCCCGCATGCGGTTCTCGGTCAGGGTGCCGGTCTTGTCGGTGCAGATGACGGTGGTCGAGCCCAGGGTCTCCACTCCGGTCAGCTTGCGCACCAGCACGTTCTTGCGGGCCAGCCGCCGGCTGGCCATGGCGAGCGCCAGGGTGACGGTGGGCAGCAGCCCCTCGGGCACGTTGGCGACCATCAGCCCGATGGCGAAGATGGAGGCGTGCCAGATCTCCATGCCGCCGCTCATGCCGATGGCGAAGAACGCCACCCCGCTGCCTACCGCCAGCACCGTGATGATGCGCGACAGGCGCAAGACCTCCCTTTGCAGCGGCGAGGCCTGCTGGCCGGCGGTCTGGGTCAGGTGGGCGATGGCGCCGAGCATGGTGCGCATGCCGGTGGCGAAGACCACGGCCTCGGCCTCGCCGGAGGCGATGTCGGCTCCGGCCGGCAGGACGTTGCGGGCCTCGCCCGGTTCAGCGGAAGGGGCGGGCTCGGAATCGCGGACCACGGGCACCGATTCTCCGGTGATGGAGGCCAGGTTGACCTGCACGCCCATGGAGCGGACCACGCGGCAATCGGCGGGAACCGAATTGCCTTCCTCCAGCACCACCACGTCGCCCGGTACCAGTTCGGTGGCCGGGACCTCGACCAGTTCGCCGCCGCGCCGGGCCTTGACCTTGAGGGGCAGCAGCAGGATCAGGGATTCCAGGGCGCGCTCGCTGCGGTATTCCTGAAAGAACGAGAAGCTGCCGTTGATGGCGATCACCAAGATGATGGCGATGCCCAGCGTGTCCATCCCCTGTCCGGGCTGAAAGGTCTCGGCGAAAAAGGCCATGCCCGCCGCCAGCCACAGCACCACCGCGAACAGATGGGTGAACTGGCGGGCGAAACGCAACGGCAGGGATTCGGGGGCGATCCGCTCGACCTGATTGGTCCCGTATTCCGCCAGGCGCCGCTTGGCCTCCGCGGCGGAAAGGCCTTCAGGCGCCGTGCCGAGGGCGTCGTACACGGCTTCGGCGGGCAGGTCCTGGATGCGCATGGCGAGTCCTTCCCTGGGGGGCTGTCCGGCGGTCTTCCTCGGACGTCGGCAGGATCAAGGGCTTGGCGCGGGTCCTGTGGCGGCGGGGAATTGGGCGCCCTTGACGTGCCGCCTGCCGCGGAGTTGGACTCCGCCCGAATGCGGCTGCCGTGATGTTCGACGATCTTCATGCGGACGGCAAGACCCATGCCGCCGGGGCCGATCGCGGGTGAGAACGGCGCCCTCCGGCGGGCCGGGCGGGCTTTGGGATGACAGGTCCTTGGAAAATTTCCCCGAATTAAAGGTCCATTCCTCCATCGGGTTGCTTATTCATAAAATTGAATCGTATGAATAAAGTGTGATATTTATATCGGGTATTGCCTGGGCTATCCATATGATTCCACTCGATCGAACATGGATTTTATTTTTAGAAATTAATATTCATTCTGCAAATTGCGGTATTAATATTTGATATTATATATACAGCGCCGGCACGCGAATGCGTCGGCGGAGGATCTGGAAATGACCAACCCATTAGAGAAAACCTGCTGTTCGATGAAGGAGTGGATGGTTCCGCCGGTTCTCGTTCCGCTTGCCCTGATTGTCATGATCGCGCTCTGGAGCGCGTTGCGCCCCCATATCGGTTGAGCAGCAACAGGAGTGCCGGACATGACCGCCGACATGATGACCTTTCCCGTCTCCCCCGGAATCGAGGGGATGAACAGCTTGGCCGTGTTCCTCAACACCTTGCATCCGTCGGGGGACTGGCATTTCGGTCGGGGCACCCGCTTTGACCAGAGCATGGTCAACATCGACTTCGACGAGCCCGCCGATCTGGCACCCGCCTGGCGGAGCTATTGCAGTTCCCGGACGCCATAGCCCGGGAAAATGGAAAGGGAGGCCCATGTCCGACAGCACATTGTTCCAGCTCAGCCGTATCTACGCCGGGGGATGGGGCGTCGGGCGGCAATACGCCAACATTGATCCGGCCGACATGGACGGAGAGGCTGATCGTCTCAATCCGCACCTGCTGCCGGCCGAGCGGGACCGTTGGGGCCAGGGATTCAAGGATGCGGTATCCCGTGTCCGGAACACGCCGGTGCGGTCCCGTGACCGCCTGATGCGAACAGGAGAATAGAAGATGGCCAAGGGACAAAAGCGCAGCGGCCGCGAGCCGAAAAAGCCCAAATCGGCGGTGAAGAAGGCCCCGCAGGCGGTATCGCTGTTCACCGACGACAGCCGGATGGGCAAGAAGCCGCCGCGGACAGCCGCGCCGCCGGCGTCAAAGCCGGAATAAGCCGGCGTTCAGTCGGCCTCCCGCCGCCGGGCGGTGCCGGTCAGGTGCCGCTCGGCGAACGCCTTCATGGACAGGCCGATGATCCAGTCGGAAATCACCATGGGAATGCGTGACGGCGCCAGAAACGGGAGGCTGCGCACGAACGGCACCAGGGTGGACACTCCGCCCGACAGGATGCCCCTGACCAGCAGGCGGACGACGATGCCGCAGCGCTGGCGCATGGAATAGCCGCTGCCATAGACCGGGGCGCGCAGATGCACCGCCTTGTTGCGGATGCGCCGCCCGATTTCCCGGCCGGTGAGCAAGCGGCCGTAAAGCGCCTGATAGGCGGCGGCCATGTCCTCGGCGCTCATGCCCTTCGGAACGATATTGGTGGTCAGGCAGGTGTTGTCCGCGTGTCTTGCCACGGGCCGCAGGCGGCCTTCCCGCCGCATCCGTTCGTGCAGCGGGGTGCGCGGCAGCGCCATGAGCAGGCCGATCATGGCCGACTGGATTCCCGCCTCGGTGATGAAGCGGTACTGGTGCTCGAAGGTATCCAAGGTATCGTGGTCGAAGCCGATGATGAAACCGCCCAGCACGTCGATGCCGTGGGTGTAGATGCGCCGGACCGCCGTCAGGGTGTCTTCGCGCAGGTTCTGGGTCTTGCCGGTTTCCTTGAGGCCGACGGGATCGGTGGTCTCGATGCCGATGAACACCCAGCCGAAATTGGCGCTGCGGAACAGCCCCAGCAACTCATCGTCCTGGGCCATGTTGAGCGACGCCTCGGTGCCGAAGCTGAACCAGTAGCCGTGCCGCGCCTGGTACTCCGCCAGGAAGCGCAGCAATTCCTTGGCCTCCTTGGGGTTGCCGATCAGGTTGTCGTCGACGAAGAACACGCTGCGGGCGCCGAAGCGGCGCAACTGGTCCAGTTCCCGCTCGATCTGGTCCAGTCCCTTGACCCGGGGGCGGCGGCCGAACATCACGATGATGTCGCAGAATTCGCAGCGGAACGGGCAGCCGCGCGAGAACTGGATGGTGACGTTGGAATAGGCGTCGAGCCGCAGCAGGTCGTAGCGGGGAACCGGCGAATCGGCCAATGCCACCGTCCCGGTCTCGTGGTAGAGGGGGTGCGGATTTCCCGCCTCGAAGTCGCGGCAGAATTCCTTCCAGACATATTCCGCTTCGCCGGCCACCACCGTATGGGCCGCCGAGGCGTAGTCGTTGTGGCACAGGGAGGCGTAGCTGCCGCCCGCCACCACGTAATGCCCCTGGTCGCGGTAATGGGCCAGCAGCTCATGCTGGCGGGGGAACTGGACGCCCATGCCGCATACCCCGACGATGTCGGCGGTGGTGGTAAGGGGGATGTCCTCGATGTTTTCGTCGACGATCTCGACCTGCCAATGGGCGGGGCACAGGGCCGCCAGCGTCGCCAGGCCAAGGGGCGGGTTGACCGCCCGCTTGCCGGGCAGCACCTGGTCGATGGCCCACCGGAAGCTCCAGAAGCTTTCGGGGAATTTGGGATTGATCAGCAGCAGGCGAGTCACGGCCATGGGACGAATCCCCGCTGCTCCCCTGAAGGGAGCGTTCGGCGACGTAATTGATCGCGGTCGCGACCTTATCATGGAAGGCCCATGAATATCGACGGCCATGGAGGCAAGCAGCCTTGCGTCCCGAGGAGCGCGGTGGCGTTCGCGACGGCCGGGCTGGCCTTGTCCCGTCAGGGCCAGGGGCTTCGGCGGTCCGTGCCGCCCGGCGAAAAAAGCCGGGGGTGCTAGGATTCTGGCACCCCCTTTAGTTTTCGGGGGAGGGACGTCTGGCTTTTCGACTCCCCCGACGGGAATCGCGGCCACCAGGATGGGAGGCTGCTCACGATCAAACATATAAATAAATCCGACTGGACGGTCAATTAATTATTTGGTCCTCATGGTTCGGAATAGGGATTCCTCTCCTATGGAGGCGGATTGCCGCGTCTGTCTCTGCTTCCCATCGGGAGGGTTGGGGGAGGAGGCCCTTGACAAAGACCGACCGTACGGACTAATAATTACCAATATCTGGTGTGGAGGGGTGATGCAGCCGCTGGCGGGTCTTAAGGTGGTGGATTTCAGCACTCTGTTGCCGGGGCCGCTGGCGTCGCTGATGCTGGCGGAGGCGGGGGCGGAGGTCGTCAAGGTCGAGCGTCCCGGTCATGGGGACGAGAGCCGCCTGATGTCCTCCAGCGTTTTCGCCATGCTGAACCGGGGCAAGCGCAGCTTGTGCGTCGACCTGAAGGACGAGCGGCAGCGCGCGGAGTTGCTGGATGTCATCGCCCGCGCCGATATCCTCATCGAACAGTTCCGCCCCGGGGTGATGGCCCGCTCCGGATTGGGGTGGGATGCCGTCCGCAAGATCAATCCGCGGCTGATCTATTGTTCCATAACCGGATATGGCCAGTCCGGTCCCAAGGCTTCGCGGGCCGGGCACGACCTGAATTATCTGGCCGAGGCGGGCGTGCTGGCCCAGTCCCGCTCCATGCCGCCGGTCCTGATCGCCGACATCGTGGGCGGGGCGTATCCGGCGGTGATCAACATCCTCCTGGCCCTGGCGGCGCGGGGCCGCGACGGAGCCGGCCGCCATATGGACGTGGCCATGACGGACAACCTGTATCCGCTCATGTTCTGGGACCTGGCTCAGGGGCTCGTGGCGGGGGAGTGGCCGTCGGCCGGGCGGGGCTTCTTCACCGGCGGCGCGCCGCGCTATCGCCTGTACGAAACCGCCGACAACCGGATGCTGGCGGTCGGGGCCGTGGAGGATCGGTTCTGGGCCGAATTCTGCGCCGTCATCGATCTGCCGGTTTCCTTGCGCGATGACCGGCGCGACCCCGCCGCCACCGCCGAAGGGGTGGCGGACCTGATCCGGCGGTACCCGTCGGATCACTGGCGGGCGGTCTTCGCGGACAAGGATGCGTGCTGCAGCGTGGTCGAGGAGCTGGAGGCGGCACTGAATGCCCCCCACGCGAAGAGTCGCGACCTGTTCGGCTATGAGGTCCAACTGGGTGACGGGCAACCGATCCCCGCCCTGCCCGTGGCGGTGGTTTCCGCCTTCCGGTCGGAACGGCGTGTCGTGACGGCCCCGCGTCTTGGGGAGGCCAACGGGCATGGAAATATTTGACCGGCCGGGCGGTGTTATGCACCCTGCGTGGAAGGCCATACGGCGTCGCATGGCGGCTCGAAACAAGGGGTGTATTGATGGCGAGGACCCGGTCCCAGGATTATGACGCAATCAAGGTCGCCATTCTCGACAAGGCGGCCGATCTGTTTGCGAAACAGGGATTTGCCAATACGTCGATTACGGAAATATCGGAAGTCAGCGGTCTTTCAAAGTCTGGCATATATCATTACTTCAAGTCGAAGCATGAGGTTCTTGATACGATAATCTCGGAGCATGTGGAAACGGTGTTCGATGTTGTCGGATCGGCCATGCAGGCATCGCCAGACCCGGTCAAGCAGTTCGAGACGCTTACCTTGTTGCTTATGAAGACCTATAGCCGGTCCAAGAGCCGGCATACGGTCCTGATGAATGAGCTGGGATGCTTGCACGAACGTGAGCGAGAGAGGATCGTGGCGTTGGAGCGTCGCGTCGTCAGATTTACCGAGAGCATTATCGAGAAGATAAATCCGAACCTGATGACAACAATGGGTGTAAGCCGTCCGGTCGCCATGCTTTTCTTTGGAATGATTAACTGGACGTACACATGGTACGACGCTGATCGGAGCGTGAGCCCGGAGCGACTTGCCCGAATGGCCTCGGGTATCTTCATGAACGGCCTTCTGGCCGTGGATTTCACCGATAGCGGCAAGCATCCGTAGCCTTGCCGGGCCATCGAGGGCGTGAGGGATTTTTCTGATCTAAAAAAAGACCGAACGGTCGGACATATAATAAGCCAACGTGCTTTTGGGCAATGGGAGGTTTCAATGTCTAAGACTGCGTATCAGCATCCGGAGGTGGAGTGTCTCGATAGAGACGCGATTTTGGCCATCCAGAAAAGGAAGCTGGCCGTCCTGGGGGGGCGTCTGTCGACGTCGCCCGACTGGGTCGCGCATTTTCGATCGGCGGGCATGTCTCCGGCCGATATGGTCACTCACGACGCGCTTGCGGCGGCTCCGACCCTGGAGAAAGTCAATCTCCGCGACCTCTATCCCTTTCCGATGCTGACCAACGACATGTCGACGGTCCGCCGCTTCATCGCGACGTCGGGCACCACCGGGTTGCCCGTCATGTTCGGCATGACCGACCGTGATCTGGATCATCTGCTGGCCTATCAGATGTGCCGTATCCTCCGGGCGGCCGGGGTCGAGCCGAGCGACCGGTTCTATCAGGGCTATGGCTACGGCCTTTGGGTCGGAGGGCTGGCGCTGGATGTCGGGCTCAAGGCCTATGGCGCCACCAATTTCCCCCTGGGGCCCGGACGGGCCGAACTGGCCCTGGCCTACCTGCGCGACCATGGCTACACCGCCTGTTCCATGTCGCCGCTCTGGCTGATGACCCTGGTGACCGCCGCCCACGAAATGGGGATGGACCCCAGGCGGGACTGGAAGCTTCGGGTCGGCCTGTTCGGCGGGCAATCCGTTTCGGCGGCGTTCCGCGATCAGTTGGAAGCCGCGCTGCCGTCCGGCTTCGTCGCCCACAATATTTACGGAACCACGGAGGCGGGGGGGCCGGTGCTCGGCATCTCCTGCCCCTACTCGCATGACCGCGATGAAATGCACCTGATCAACGAGGACACCATCATCACCGAGATTCTCGACCCCGCGACCATGTCGCCGGTCGGGCCCGGCGAGGTCGGCGAACTGGTGATCACCACCTTGGACCGCGAGGCCAGCCCGGTGGTTCGCTGGCGTACCCGCGATCTCGTCCGGTTGTCCGATCACCCCTACGACTGCCCCTGCGGCCGCAAGGGCATGCCGCTGGTCGGCCGGATCATCGGCCGCAGCGACGACATGCTCAAGGTCCGCGGCGTCATCGTGTTTCCCACCCAGATCGAAGACATCATCGCCAATACGGAAGGGGCGGTCAAAGAGGCCTGGCACATCGTCATCGACCGCGAGGACAAGATCTTGGAGGAGATCAATATCGAGATCGAAAAGACCAGAGGTTCCAACGTCCCCCGCGAGGACGTGGCCCACAGGGTCCAGCATGCCGTCCATTCCAGGATCGGCATCAGGGCCAATGTCATTTGCCATGAAGAAGGCACGCTTCCTCGATACGAGGCAAAAGCCGTGCGCGTTCATGTGAGGAAGAACTGACGGAGGAGGCGAAAATGTTCAAGAACAGAGCGCGAGCCGTAGGGGTGCTGTGGGGCGTCATGGCGTCGTGGATGGCGGCCATTCCCGCCATTGCCGCCGAGCCGATCCGGATCGGGGCCGTCCTGGGGGTGACCGGGGCGGTGTCGTATATCGGCGATCCGGAACTCAAGACGCTGGAAATGCTGGTCGATCAGATCAACGTCAAGGGCGGATTGCTGGGGCGGCCGGTCAAGCTGGTCGTCTACGATGACGGCGGCGATGCCGCCGCCGCCCGCACCTACACCAACCGGCTGATCGAGGGCGACAAGGTGGACGCCATCATCGGAAGCAGCACCAGCGGGGCCAGCCTGGCGATCCTGCCGCTTGCCGAACGGGGCGAGATGCCGATGATCTCCTTGGCCGGGGCGGAGGTCATCGTGGTTCCCGCCAGGAAGTGGGTGTTCAAGACCCCCCAGACCGACCGGATGGCGGTGGTCCGGACCTTCGACGACATGAAGGCCCGGGGGGTCACCAAGATCGCCCTGCTGACCGGGGCGGACGGGTTCGGCAAGTCCGGGCACGATGTCGCGGTGGAAATCGCGGCGGCGAGTGGCATGACGATCCTGTTGGACGAGGTGTTCTTCCCCAAGGACGTCGATATGGGGGCGCAACTCGCCAAGGTCCGGACCACGGCGGGGGTCGAGGGCGTCCTGGTCATCGGGGCGGGGGTCGCCCCGGCGATCCTGACCAAGAATTACCGGCAGCTTGGCATGACCCTTCCGCTGTATCACTCCCATGGCGTGGCGTCCCAGTCGTTCATCGACATGGCGGGAGACGCGGCGGAGGGAGTGCGCCTGCCGGCTCCGGCATTGCTGGTGGCCGGCGACCTGTCGCCCTCCGATCCCCAGCGGGAGGTGGCGCTTGGCTACATCCGCTCCTACCAGGAGCGTTACGGCAAGCCGCCGTCGCCGTTCGGCGGCTACGCCTACGATGCCTTCAACATGCTGGTCGATGCCGTCAAGCGAGCCAATTCCATCGATCGCGCAAAGGTTCGCGACGCCATCGAGGCGACCAAAGGCTTCGCCGGCACCGGCGGCGTGTTCACCATGAGCGCCCAGGACCACCTGGGATTGGACGCCTCGGCCTTCCGCATCGCCGAGGTTCGCGGCGGCGTCTGGCGTCTGGCCGCGCAATAGGCATGGCCGGAAAGCCCCGGGCGGCATTCGCCGTCCGGGTGCCGCCCGGCCTCATTCCCAGTGGAAGCGGGCGAAGGCCTCCACCGGCGCGCGTTCCGTCCTCAGGTGATTTTCCGGCGCATCGGGGTCGGCATGGCCCAGCGCCATGCCGCAGACGACGATATCGTCCCCGGGCAGGTCCATCTCCTCGCGGATCAGCCGATGGAACCGGGCAAAGGCCTGCTGCGGGCAGGTGTCGAGGCCGAAGCCGCGAGCCGCCAGCATGATGGATTGCAAGAAGGCTCCCAGGTCGATCCAGGCACTCATGCCGTGGCGGCGGTCGAGGGTGAAGATCAGCCCGACCGGCGCGTCGAAGAATTGATAGTTCCGCCCCAACTGGGCCTTCATGCGCTGGTGGTCGCCGCGCTCGATGCCCAGCAGGGCGTAGAGGCTGAACCCCGTTGCCCGGCGCCGCGACAGATAGGGCTCGAACCATTCGGCCGGGTAATACTGGTAGCCGTCCTGGTGACCCGGCTCCTCCTGGTCGTGGGCGCGCATCAGCCGCTCACACAGCCTCGCGCGGGCCTGTCCGGCGACCACCCGCACCTTCCAGGGCTGGATATTGGCTCCGCTCGGCGCCCGGGAGGCGGCCTGCAGAATCGCTTCGACGGTTTCCCGGGGAACCGGCGTCGGCAGGAAGGCGCGGACGCTGCCGCGCGTCCGCAGGGCCTCGAAAACGCTGCAGTGTGTCGGCTGGGGGGACATGGTTTCCTCCATTGCTTCGCCGTCAGCCTATTAAAGACCGAATGGATGGTCAATATATGCCATCGGCCCGGCCGGCGACGGAAACGGCATAAGCCGGGTGTTCACTGAGTGTTGACGTGGCACGGTGCGTCCCATATAGTCATTTAACAGACCGATCGGTCGGTCTTTTAAATGTGGTTGAAGCCGGCGGCGCGGGGTCTTTGAATGTCTCTGTGCCGCGTTCGCTGTGAAGTCGGAGATGGACCGATGAAAAGAGAAACCGATTACGGCTATGCGCTGAAGTCCGTGTATGGTCCCGAGGACGTCGCTGGATTCGACTATTCCAGGGATCTCAACGATCCGGGTGGGTATCCTTACACCCGGGGCTACTACCCCGAGGGCTATCGCAGCCGGATGTGGACCCAGCGGATGACGGCGGGTCTCGGCACCTCGGTCGATGCCAACAAGGTCCTGAAGAAATACCGCGACATGGGCCAGGTCGGCGGGATCTGCGTCATCAGCGACCGCGTCTTCTCGGATTGCATCGACCCGGATCATCCGCTGGGCCGCCGCGAGGCCGGCGTGCTGGGATGGCCGGGCTGCTCGCTCCTCGAGTTCGAGGAGATGATGGAGGACATTCCCCTCACCGGCCAGTCGATCACCCTGCTGGGCTCCAGCGCCCCCAGCACGCTGAGGCTGGCCTATGTGGTGGCCCTGGCCCAAAAGCGCGGGATCGACCCCAGCAAGATCCATGGCAGCGTCATGGAATCGCCGTTCGAGAACTATTTCGGCCAGACCGACGTCAGCCCCTTCGACCTGAATCTCAAGCTGTTCCTCGATGCCTCGGAATACGTGCTGCGCAACAAGATCCGCATGCGGGCCAGCATCATTTCCCAGCACTTCCAGGAATCCGGCGGCAACAGCGCCCAGGCGCTGGCGGTCAACCTGTCCATGGTCAAGGAGATCTGCGGGCGCCTGGTCAACGAGCGCGGCCTCGATTTCGATACCACGTCCCTGCTGCCTTACGAACTGGTCAGCATCGGCACCCGATTCTTCGAGGAAATCGCCAAGATGCGGGCCTTGCGGCGCATGTACGCCAGGATGGCCAGGGAGGAGTTCGGCGCGAAAACCGAAAAGGCCTGTCAATTGCTGATGGCGGTCCACACCTCGGGCCGGACCATGACCTACCAGCAGCCCCTGAACAACATCGCCCGGTGCGCCATCCAGACCCTGGCCGGCGTCATCGGCGGCTGCTCCGCCCTGGACAACGCCACGCTGGACAACGCCCATTCCGAGCCGTCGGCCCTGGCGGCGCGGATGTCGCTGAACACCCAGCACATCGTCGCCTACGAATCCGGCGCCGCCGACGTGGTCGATCCCCTGGCGGGCTCCTATTTCGTCGAGGCCCTGACCAACCAGGTCGAGGAGGAAGGCTACAAGATCTACAACGAAATCCAGTCCATGGGCGGGATGGTCGCCGCGCTCAAGCGGGGCTTCATCCAGGAAATGCTCTCCGCCGAGGCGGCGAAGAAGTTCCGCGAGATCGACAACAAGGAGCGCCTGGTGGTCGGCGTCAACCATCTGGTGATCCCGCCGGAGGACGATTTCGAGATTCCCATCCAGGAAGTCCACTCCCAGGATTCGGAGAAGATCGCCGACCGCATGGCCCAGTGGAAGCCGACGCGCGATCAGGCGCTTTTGAACGCCACCATCGCCCAGCTTTACGCGGATGCCAGGAAGGACGACCGCTTCAACCTGATGCCGTCGATCATCGAGGCGGTGAAGGCCTATGCCACGGTCGGCGAGGTCATGGGCGTCATCCGCAAGGGGCGCGGCCTCAGCTACGACCCGTTCGAGATGATCGAATGCCCGTTCACGTTCGAGTAGGAGGATTGACCATGCTGAAAGGAAAGGGAATCAAGGTCATCGTGTCGATGATCGGCCTGGACGGGCACACCACCGGCGGCGAGATCGTCGCCCGGGTGCTGCGCGATGCCGGCTTCGAGGTGATCTATCTCGGGGCGACCCAGACGCCGGAAATGATCCTGCAGGCCGCCATTCAGGAAGACGTCGACGTCATCGGCATCAGTTCGCACGCCTCCAATTACCTTCAGATCGAATATCTGGTGGAGTTGCTGCGCAAGAATGGGATGGCCGATGTTCCGGTGATCTGCGGCGGAAACATTCCCAAGCACGTCGCCAATCAGCTCAAGGGCCGGGGAGTGGCCGAGGTGTTTCCCCCCGGAAGCCCCAGCTCGGACATCGTCGGCTACATCGTCGAGAACGCCAGGGGAGCCCGTCGGCGCTCCGCCTGAGATCTTCCGGGAGGTTGTCATGGACGTGAACGGCGAGGACGGGGCGGTGGTCGGCGCCCTCGGTTCCGGCGATATCAGGACGTGTGCCCGGATCATCAGCCGGGTGGAACGTGGCGATCCCGGGATCGTCTCCCTGCTGCGGGCCCTGTACCGGGCCGGCGGGTGCAGCCGCGTGGTCGGCGTCACCGGACCGCCCGGGGCGGGCAAGAGTTCGCTGGTCAGTCAGCTCATCCGGGTTTGGCGCAAGCGTGGCTTGAACGTGGCGGTTCTCGCCGTGGACCCTTCCAGCCCGTTCTCGGGCGGTGCCGTCCTCGGTGACCGCCTGAGGATGGCGGAGCATAGTTGCGATGACCGGGTTTTCATCCGCAGCATGGCGTCGCGCGGCCAGCTCGGCGGCCTGACCAAGGCGGCCGGGGACGCCCTTACCGTTCTCGACGCCATGCCGTGGGACATGGTGGTGGTCGAGACGGTCGGGGTGGGCCAGAACGAAACCGACATCATCCGCCATGCCGAGGTGGTCGTCCTGGTGCAGACCCCCATGGGGGGCGATGACATTCAGGCGGCCAAGGCCGGAATCAATGAGATCGGCGATATCTACGTGGTGAACAAGGGCGACCACCCCGAGGCCAACCGGACCTGCCGCCAGCTCCGGGACATGATCACCCTGGGCCAGCATTTGAATCCGGACAGCTCCTGGACTCCGCCGGTCATCAAGACCCAGTCCCTGCTTGGCGAGGGAGTGGAGGAGTTGGCGGACCAGATCGAGTGCCGGTTCGAGAACCTGCGGACAAACCCCGAGGTCGCCAGCCGCCGGGCCAGGGAAAGGGTGCGCCATCGGACCGCTGAAATCATCCGGGACATGCTCGACCGGCGTCTCAGGTCCGAGGACGGTCAATTGGTCGAGACCGTGATCGATTCCGTGGTGGCCCGTGAAAGCGACCCCTACGCCCTGGCCGAAAGCCTGCTGGCCACCATGACATCGAGGGTTTGACGAAGGTTCTTGAATAAATACTCGGCAAAGCTTGACTGGTATCAATAATGCCGCGCCATCTGGCTGATATCGAACAACTTTCGTATTAAAACCACCATTGACTGGCGTCAATTCAATATCGTTTGGATTTAGTGGAATATGTCGGCCTGATTTATTGTCTATCGGGCCGGGTGCGAGGGTTTTCCCTGTGGCATGCGCTGGCTGAGCAGGGGTTTGCATCATGGCGGTACAATGGGACTCTCAGTTTTCCGTGGGGATCGTCGCCATTGACGAGGATCACCGGAAACTCTTCACGATGATTGACGAGTTGCGCGCCATGGCGGTGCGTCAGGCCCATCCCGACGATATCGAGTTTCTGCTCGAGCGGATGATCGATTTCGCCGCCTACCATTTCCGCCGCGAGGAAGCCTTGCTCGAGGGCAACGGCTATCCCGGATTCTCCGGTCACAAGGCCAGCCACGACCGCTTCGCCAACGAGGCCATGGCGGTGCTCAACGATTGGCGCGCCGGCCGGCGGGACGGCGTCACCGTCAAATTCGCCGATTCCATCGAGGCCTGGCTGGTCGAGCATGTCATGAAGGAGGACATGGCCTACAAGGACTTCCTTGGGGAACGTTTCCGCGCGCTGCCGCTGTTCAGTCCCCATTCCCTGCTGGCGGCCCTGGCTTTGCCGGCGGTCGTGGCCGTGGCCGGGCTGGCCGGGTCGGCGGCCATGGGGGCCTCGGGGGCGGCCTTGTGGATTCAGGCGGCGGCGGCGCTGGTCGCGCTGGCCCTGGCCTTTGCCCTGGGTGGCAAGGCCGTTGGCGTGGTCGCGGCCATGACCGAGAGTCTGACGCGGCTGGCGGAGAACAAGCTCGACACCAAGGTGCCGGGCGGTCGCCGTGGCGATCAGCTCGGCCGCATGGCGGCGGCGGTCGAACTGGTCAAGCTCAATATCTGGGAAGTCTGGCGCAGCCATCAGGAGAACGAGACCCAGCAGCGCCGCACCGCCATCGCCCGGCGCCAGGCCATTGACGGCGTCCGGGGCGATTTCCAGGACTCGCTGCACGACCTGGTGCCCAGCGTCGCCGCCAACGTCAAGGTGGCCCGCGCCAAGTCCAAGGTCGTCCTGGCCGATGTCAGCACGTCGAGGGGCCGCTGCAACGAGGCGGTGCAGGCCTCGGACACGGTGGCGGCCAGCGTCGATATCGTCGCCGTGGCGGCCCAGGACCTGTCCCAGTCCATCGCCGAGGTGCGCGGCCGCGTCGATGAGGCGAGCGCCATCGCCGGCAAGGCGCTGACCGCCGCCAAGCGGGCATCGGGAACCATCGCGGGCCTTGACGAGTCCACCCGGCGGATCGGCGAGATCGTCACCTTGATCACCGACATCGCCGCCCAGACCAATCTGCTGGCCTTGAACGCCACCATCGAGGCGGCCAGGGCGGGCGAGGCGGGGAAGGGCTTCGCCGTGGTCGCCAACGAGGTCAAGCATCTGGCCAGCCAGACCGCCCGGGCCACCGAGGAAATCGGTCAGGTGGTCGGCTCGATCCAGAGCTCCGCCGGCGAAGTGGTGAACGAGATCGGGTCGATCGGCGAGATCATCTCCCAGATGAACGCCATTTCGCTGCGGGTCTCCGAGGTGATGACCCTTCAAGATGCCGCGACCGGCGATATCGCCAGCCGGGTCCGTCAGGCCGCCGAGGGAACCGCCGACGTGGCCGGCCGGCTGAAGGATGTGATGTCGACGGTGGATTCGGCGGCGGGGGGCGCCGAGGAGATCGCCCAGGCGACCTCGGAACTGGCCCGCATCACCGGCGAGTTCCAGGGAGCGATCGACGGCTTCCTCGCCAAGCTGGGCAGCCATTAGGACCAATCAACATTCAGGGAATTCGGCTGATTCCGGGGTAGAGTAGCTTCCGGGAAGAGAATTCAGACACAGATGAACACAGATAAACACAGATGAATTGAGAGAATCTATTATCTGTGTCCCGCGCAGCGGGAATCTGTGTTAATCTGTGTCCTGATTTCTTGCCCTATCAGCTTGAATGCTGATTGGCTCTAAGGCATTTGTCGGGCTCGGCGGAGCGCCGGGTCCGGACCACCTGATCGGGGGGGGGCTTCGGAAGCGTCCCCCCGATCAGCCTCGGGACAATGGTCCCCTTAGTCTCAGCGAAGGTGCCCACCCACCCCCATGGCCGGATGCGGCTGGTGGGTTCCGAGCAGGTTCTGCCATTCGGCGACCTCTGCCCGGCGCCGTTCCTCCTGGCGGGCCTCGCTGGTGGCGGAGTGCCGGGACGGCGAGTGCGGGTTGCCGATCGTCATGACCTCCAGCGTCGCCGAGAGGGGCGGGGAGGTCTGCTGCGCGGCCGTGGCGGGCGCGGCGATGGCGATGATGGCGATAGCCGGCAAAAACCAAGTTGAGAGCTTTGACATGGCGTCCTCCATCGGGGGCTGATCAAACGATGCATTCTTGATGCATGTTTAAAGCCAACCAAAACCAAGC
>JAVBXM010000240.1 GCA_030824585.1 Phaeospirillum sp.
GTAAGACCGCGATCCCAGTAGGGCTCGGGGCAGAAGGTCGCCGCCAGGTGATCCACGAAGGCCCGGACCTTGGGCGACAGGTGGCGGCCGTGGGGATAGACCGCGTTGAGCGACGAATCCAGCGGCACGTATTTCTCCAGCAGCGGCACCAGCTTTCCCGCCCGGATATCGTCGCCCAGGAAGAAGCTGGGCAGCAGCACGATTCCCAGCCCGGCCAGCGCCATGTCGCGCAGCACGTCGCCGTTGTCGGCATCGAAGCGGCCCCGCACCTCCACCTGCAGGGGCTTGCCGTCGTCGCCGGTGAAGCGCCATTCCGAATGAATCCGGCCGCCATGGGTCAGGCAATCGTGACCGGCCAGCTCGTCGGGGCGGGTCGGCGTGCCGCGCCGCTCGAGATAGGCGGGCGAGGCCGCCGCCAGCCGGCGCACCGGGGCGAGACGGCGGACGATCAGCGACGAATCCGCCAGCCGGCCGATGCGCACCGCCACGTCCCAGCCCTCCTCCACCAGGTCCACGTGGCGGTCGGTGAAGCCCATCTCCAGCTCGATCTCGGGATAGCGCTCCAGGAAGCCGGGCAGACAACTGGACAGATGACCGACGCCGAAGGACAAGGGCGCGCTGACCCGCAGCCGGCCGCGCGGCACCGCCTGCAGGTGGCTGACCAGCAGGTTGGCCTCGTCCAGATCGGCCAGGATGCGCTGGCAGCGCTCCAGGTAGGCGCGCCCGGCCTCGGTGGGCGACAGCGAGCGGGTGGTACGGTGCAAAAGCCGCACCCCCAGATCGGCCTCGAGCGCCGAGACCTGACGGCTGATCATGGACTTGGACAGGTTGAGGCGCCGGGCGGCCTCGGAAAAGCTGCCGGTTTCCGCCACCCGGACAAAGGCGAGGATGGTGTCGAAGCGGGGCGTCATCGATGCCTCCCAGACAACAATATGTTTAAATCATCCTGCATTGTTGCGACGGCACCGGAAAGCGTATTCTTTCCCCATCGGAGGAAAGATCATGGATTTCACCACCCTGTTCCTGTCGCACGGCTCGCCCATGATGGTGCTGGAAGATACGCCCACCCGGCAATTCCTGATGGATCTGGGCCGGACCATGCGAAAGCCGCCCGCCGTGATCGTCGCGTCGGCCCATTGGCAGACGCCCGAGCCGGTGCTGGGCTTCGCGGCCTGGCCGGACAAGATCAACGACATCTACGGCTTCCCCGCCGAGCTGTACCAGTTGGCCTACGCGCCGCCCGGCGCGCCGGGCGTGGCGGCCCAGGCGGCCGACCGGCTGGGCGCCGCCTGCCGCCGCGACCCCGGCGCCGGCATCGACCATTCCATCTGGTCGGTGATGAGCCTGATGTGGCCCGAGGCCGACGTGCCGGTGGTCCCCATGTCGGTGCAGCCCCGGGCCGGGGCGGCGCATCACTACTTCCTGGGACGCCGGCTGGCGCCGCTGGTGGCCGACGGCGTGCTGGTGATCGGCTCGGGCGCCGCCACCCATAATCTCGAGGATTACTTCCGCCGCAAGGTCGCGGCCGGCATCGAGCCCGAGGTGGCCGAGTTCACCGACTGGCTGGCCGAGACGGCCGGGCGGGGCGACGTGGCGGCGCTCCTGGACTACCGCGCCCGCGCCCCCCATGCCGGGCACAACCACCCGACCGAGGAGCACCTGCTGCCGTTCTTCGTCGCCCTGGGAGCCGCCGCCCATGGCGAAGCGGCCCGGCTGCACCGCGGTGTGGATTCCGGCGTGCTGGCCATGGACGCCTACGGGTTCCGGTAAAGACCCGGCCCATGTTAGACTTCCTCAAAGTCGGACGGGGAGGGCGGTATGGCCTATCTGCAGTGGACGGAAAACCTGAGCGTCGGCATTCCGCGCATGGACGAGCACCACAGGAAGCTGATCGACCTGATCAACCGGGTGTTCGACGCCATGAGCGGCGACGCCTCCGCCGCCGTCGACGGCGTGCTGGCCGACCTGCTGGACTACACCCGCTATCACTTCGCCGAGGAGGAGAAGCTGCTGGCGGCCTGTTCCTACCCCGACCTGGAGGAGCACCAGGCGGTGCACCGCTCCATGGTCAAGGAGGTCCTGGAGATGCGCCAGCGCCACCAGAACGACCCGGCCTCGGTGACCGCGTCGGAGACCTTGGACTTCCTGTCCAAGTGGCTGATGCGCCACATCATCGGCAAGGACCTGCGCTACCGCCCCTATGCCGAGAACCACCCGGCGGTGTGAGAACCCTCAGGGCGCCTCGCCCGGCTCGTACAGATGGCGGACGATGAACAGCGGACGGCCCTTGACCTCGTCGAACACCCGGCCGAGGTAATCGCCGATGATGCCCAGCGTCAGCAACTGGATGCCGCCCAGGAACAGCACCGACATCAGGATGGATTCATAGCCGGGCAGGTCGATGCCCCAGATCATGGTACGGATCAGGCGAAAGACGATGTAGAGGAAGGCCAGGGACGAGATCATGGCGCCGATCCCACCCCAGACCCGCAGCGGGAAGTTGGAGAACGAGGTCAGGCCGTCGAAGGCGAAGCGCAGCAGCTTCAGCGAGTTGAACTTGGTGGTGCCCGCCGCCCGCTCGCCTTGGCGATAGACGATCTCGGCATGGCGGTAGCCCACCCAGGCGAAGATGCCCTTCATGAAGCGCGAGCGCTCGGGCATCTGGTTGATGGTATCCACCACCTTGCGGTCCATCAGGCGGAAATCGCCCACCTCGCGCGGCAGGCGCACATCGGACAGGTGGTCGAACACCCAGTAGAAGCCCTTGGCGAACAGCTTTTCCGACAGGCTCTGGCCGGTGCGGGCGTCGCGCCGGGCGAACACCACCTCGAAGCCCTCGCGCCACTTGGCCAGCATGTCGGCGATGGCCTCGGGCGGGTGCTGCAGGTCGGCGTCCATGGGCACCACCGCCTGGCCCCGGCAGTGGAACAGCCCGGCCGACAGCGCCTTTTCCTTCCCGAAATTGCGTGACAGGTCGATGATCCTGAGGCGGGGCTCCCCCTTCTGCGCCTCCAGCAGGCGGTCCAGGGTGTCATCCTTCGAGCCGTCGTTGATGCAGATCACCTCGAAGGAAACGCCAAGCCCCTCCAGCGCCGGGCGCAGCCGGGCGAACAGCAGGGCGACGTTTTCCCCCTCGTTGTAGCAGGGGATGACCACCGACAGGGTGGGGGGCGGAATCTGCTCCGAATGCGCGGTCATGGAAAGCCCGTCCGACAAGATCGACTCCTCCAAGCATGTCACCATGGACACGTTCGGGCAACGCTGCCTTGCGGGTTCCCCTTACGCTGCGGACTTGCCCGCAACGCTGGTCCATGGCACGGTCAGGCCGACACTTTCGACCGTTCCGGAACCTTCGCCCGATGATCAAGTCCGTGCTGTTTCCGCTGTTGGTGGCCGTGGGAATGCTCGCCGCCGCCGAGGCCCGCGCCCATGCCGTGCTGGTGGAGTCCACGCCCCCCGCCGAAGCCGAGGTGGTGGGCAACAAGGTGGAGTTCCACCTGCGCTACAACAGCCGCATCGACGCCAAGCGTTCGCGCCTGTCGCTGAAGGGGCCGGGCGGCGCCAAAACCCTGCCCCCCCTGCAGGGCGACAACGAGGCGGAACTGGTCGCCCGCGCCGAAGGGCTGGTGCCGGGCCGCTATATCCTGTTCTGGGACGTTTTGTCGGTGGACGGCCACGTCAGCCGCGGCCAGGTTCCCTTCATGACCATCTCGCCTTAAGACGCGCCGCCATGCTGACCACCCTGCCTCCCGACATCCTCGCCTTCTTCGCCGTCATCCTGCGCGGACTGCAACTGACCGCCCAGTCCGTCGTCCTGGGCGGCGTGCTGTTCCTGTTCGGCTTCACCCGGCCGCTGGCGCCCAAGCTGGGCGGCGGCCGCGCCGCCGCGCTGGAGCGCACCGGCATGCACTGGACCGCCAAGGGCGGCCTGGCCCTGGCCGTGGTGGCCGGGCTGTCCATCTTCGCCACCCTGTCCCAACTGGTGGCCGGGCTGGAGATACAGCCCTCGGACGCCATGGGCGCCGATTTCGTCCAGTGGAACCTGATCATGGCCCTGGCGGCCCTGGCCCTGGCGGTGACGGCGCGCATGCAGGCCAACCCGGCGCAGTTGCCGTCCCTGGCGTTGCTGGCCGTGGTGGTGCTGGGAGCTTCGGTGATGTCCAGCCACGCCTTCGCCCGGGTGGAGGAGCGCGAGTACTACATCCTGGCCGACGCCCTGCATCAGGCCGGCGCCTCCCTATGGATCGGCGGCATTCCCTTCATGCTGCTGGCGCTCTCCCATGTGAGCGCCTCCAAGGACCGTCTGATGGTGGGCATGCGTTTCTCGCACCTGTTCACCGGGGCGGTGGGCCTGCTGCTGCTGGGCGCCGCCATGCTGGCCTGGGGCTACATCGCCACGCCAGGCGCCCTGATCGGTACCGCCTACGGCATCATGACCGGGGCCAAGGCCGCCCTGTTGTCGGTGCTGCTGCTGCTCGCCGCCATGAACCGCAGGTCGACCCGCTCGGAAGCCGCGGACAAGGGGCAGTTCCGCCTGCGCCGCTTCGCCGAGGTGGAGATCGGCATCGGCATCACCGTGCTGATGATCGCCGCCTCCATGGCCTCGCAGCCGCCCGCCGCCGACCAGACCCAGCACCAGGCGACGATCATGGAGATCGTCGAGCGCATGGCCCCCATCCGCCCGCCGCGCCTGGTCAGCCCGCCGTCCGAGACCCTGTCCATCGGCATGGAGAAGACCGCCGCCTCGGAAACCGCCGACAAGATGTGGTCCGAATTCAACCACAACTGGGCCGGCATCTTCGTGCTGGCCATGGGCCTGGGCGCCATGGCGCAGCGCATGGGGGTAAGCGCGGCCCGGCACTGGCCGCTGCTGTTCCTGGTGATCGGCGGAGCCATCATCGTCCGTTCCGACCCGGAAAGCTGGCCCATCGGCCCGCACGGCTTCTTCGAGACCCTGGCCGACCCGGAAGTCTTCCAGCACCGGGTGGTGGGGCTGCTGCTGTTCCCCTTCGGCCTGTTCGAGTGGGCGGTGCGCACCGACCGGCTGAAAAGCGAGCGCTCGGCGCTGATCTTCCCCATCCTGTGCGCGGTGGGGGCCGGGTTGCTGCTGGTCCACAACCACACCCTGACCGACGTCAAGGAGCGCTTCCTGATCGAGTTCAGCCACATCCCCATGGGCCTGTTCGGCGTCATGTCGGGCTGGCTGCGCTGGCTGGAGATCAGGGGCGACGGCCGGGCCCGGCAGGTCGCCGGCCTGCTGTGGCCGGTCTGCTTTTCCATGGTGGGCGTGCTGCTGATGTTCTATCGCGAACTGCCGTAGCGATCCCGAGGTCGACGCCCGGCGATTGAGAGGCAAAAGGGATGCCAATGCGCAACCGCACCAAGATCCTGCTTCTCGCCCTGCTGACCCTGGCGCTGACCGCCCTGGCGGTCGGCACGGCCGGCTATTGGTACTATCAGCCGACCGTCGTCACCATCGCCGTCGGCCCCGAGGCCGCGCCCGAGCATCGCTTCGCCCGCAAGCTGGCCGAGGTGCTGGCCCACAATCGCGCCTCCATCCGCCTGCAATTGCTGGTCAGCGAGGCCGGCATCCAGAATCTGGCGCGCTTCGCCCAGCACGAGGCCGATCTGGTGGTGGTGCGCACCGACGAGCGCCGCATCCCGCCCAGCGCGCGGGCCATCGCCATCCTGGAGGAGGAGGTGGTGCTGCTGATCACCTCTCCCAAGAGCAAGCTCAAGTCGCTGGCCGACATGGAGCGCCGCCGCACCGTGGTGGTGGGGCGCGACGGCCGCAACGAGGCCTTCGTCCGCCGCCTGCTGGAGCAGTACAAGCACGACCCCAAGCTGATCGACATCCGCACCGTGCCGCCCAGCACGCCGCTGGACCGGCTGCTCGGCCCCGGCGGCAGCGCCGATCTGGCGGTGATCGTCGAGCCGCTGTCGCGCCTGTCGGGAGCCGACGATTTCCAGGAACTGGCGCAGAAGCTGAAGGGCCTCGGCGTCCATGCCATCGGCGACGCCAAGGCCCTGGAGCGCAAGTTCCCCGGCCTCTACGCCGAGACCCTCGAGGCCGGCCTGCTGGTCGGCTCGCCGCGCATTCCCGACGAGGAGCTGGAGACCGTGGCGCTGCAGCGCATCCTGGTGGCCCGCGCCAAAATGCCCGACACCCAGGTGGTCGACCTGATGCGCGCCCTGTTCGAGAGCGGGCGCCAACTGGCCATCGAGGAGAGCTTCGCCACCCGCATCGAACCGCCCTCCACCGAGAAGGGCGGGTTGATCGCCATCCATCCCGGCGCCGACCAGTACGTGGCCAGCGACGTGAAGACCTTCTTCGAGCGCTATTCCGACCTGCTCTATGTGGGGCTGTCGGCGGCCGGCATCCTGGGTTCGGGCGCCGCCGCCCTTTACGGCACGGTGTTCCGCCGCGCCCCCGTCCATGCCGGGCGCCGCGCCCAGGCGCTGATGGATCTGCGCGACCGGGCCCGCACCGTCGGCGGCCGGGACGGGCTGGACGCGGTGGAGACCGAGCTGGAAGCGATTCTCGACGAGGTGCTGAGCGGCCTGGCCGACGGCAGCATCTCACCCCGCGGGCTGGAGGCGTTCCGTCTGGCCTACGATTCGGCGCGCGAGGCGCTCAACGCCGCCAGACAAACTCAGCCCACCACGTAGCTCAACCGCACCACGCCGTTGATGTAGGTCTTGGCGCCCAGCAGGGTCATGCGCCCGCCGCGCTCGCTTGGCAGGAACAGCGGCCGCCCCTTGCCCAGCAGCACCGGCATGACGAACAGGTCGAAATGATCGATGGCGCCGAGGTCGAGGAAGGCGCGCAACGCCTTGGCCCCGCCCGCCACCCAGACGTCGCCGTCGGACGACGCCTTCAGATCGGCGACCAGTTGGGCCAGATCGCCCAGCCACGGCTCGACGTTGTCGGGGGCGGTGTCCATGGAGCGCGACGTCACCACGATGCAGCGCTTGTCGCCGTGGGGCCAGTGCCCCATGGCGCGCAGATGCTCGTAGGTGGTGCGGCCCATCACCACCGTGCCGATGTGCTCCATGAACTCATCGAAGCCGTAATCGATGGAATCGAACGGCTTCAGCCAGGCGATGGAACCGTCGGCATCGGCGATGCAGCCGTCCAGGCTGGCGGCGATGTAGGCGCGGAAACCGGCGGCCATCCCCTATTCGGCCGCCTTGGGCAGGTAGCTGGAGACGTCCACCGCATCCACCTGTTCGGGGCGCAGATACTTCTCGGCATAGTCCTTCCAGACGCCCGACGTCAGGAACAGCTCCCACAATTCCTTGTCGATATGCTGGTCCTTGACCATGAACGACATGATCTTCAGCGATTCCGACAGGGTCTTGGGCTTCTTGTAGGGGCGGTCGGCGGCGGTCAGCGCCTCGAAGATGTCGGCCACCGCCATCATGCGGGCCGGCAGCGACATCTCTTCCCGCTTCAGGCCCTTGGGATAGCCGGTGCCGTCCATCTTCTCGTGATGGCCGCCGGCCCATTCGGCGACGCGGGACAGGTTCTTGGGGAAGGGAAGGGCCTTCAGCATGAAGATGGTCTGGACGATATGGTCGTTGATCTTGAAGCGGTCCTCGGCCGTCAGCGTGCCGCGCCCGATGGCCAGATTGTAGAGTTCGCCCAGATTGTAGCGGTTCTCCAGCGGCTTCATCTTGAAGCCCTCGGCGTCGTAGCGCGCCGTGTCCACGTTGATCTCGTGGGGGATGACGTGCCAGTCCTTGTCGGCCAGCATCTTCTCCACCACCGGCGGCTTGGGCTCCTCGCCCGTGCGCCGCCGCATCTCGTCGATGGACAGGCCCTGGGTGTCGTCCAGGGTGCGGACCCAGGTACGCTCGGCGATGGCCTTCAGGCGCTCGATCTTGTCGGGCGCCATGAACTCGCCGCCCACGTTGCATTCGGCCACGAACGCGAAGTCGGAATCCAGCCGGGCCAGGTCCTCGTCCATGCGGGCCTTGAGGGTCTCGGCCTTCTCCTCGCCGGCCACCAGGCCTTCCAGGTAGGTGATGACCGCGTCGCGCTTGGATACCTCGAAGCGCATGCGCACCTCGTGGATACGGTTGTAGATGGTTTCGAGCTTGGTGGCCTTGTCGACGATGTATTCCGGCGTGGTCACCTTGCCGCAATCGTGCAGGCCGGCGGCCACCTCCAACTCGTACCACTCGTCCTCGGTGAGCGAGAAATCGGTGAAGGGGCCCTCGGTCTGCTCGCAGGCCTTTTCGGCCAGCATGAAGGTGATGGCCGGCACCCGGTGGCAGTGGCCGCCGGTATAGGGGCTCTTGGCGTCGATGGACCCGGCGATCACCTGGATGAAGCTCTTGAACAGGTTCTTCTGGGCCTCGATCAGGCGCTGGTTGTCCAGCGCCACCGCCGCCTGGGAGGCCAGGGCCTCGATCAGCGGCGTGATGTCGGGGCCGAATTCCACGATGCGGTTGCGGCCGTCGCGGGCGTTGATCAGCTGCAGCACGCCGATCACTTCGCTTTCGTAGTTCTTCAGCGGCACGGTGAGGAACGACTTGGAGCGGTATCCGGTCTTGGCATCGAAGGCCTTGGTGCCGGTGAAGTCGTACTTGTCCACGTCGTAGGCGTCGGCGATGTTGACCGTCTGCCCGGTCAGCGCGCACGAGCTGGACACGTTCTTGTGGTTGGGTTCGCCTTGGTCGTCGTAAAGCCGCAGCGGCGGGAACGGGATGGGCTTGCCCGTGGTGCCGCCCATGGCGATGTTCAGCGTGTCGTTGAGCATGATCTCGAAGCGCAAGCCGTCCTTGGCCTCGGTCATCAGGTAGAGCGTGCCGCCGTCGGCGTTGCACATGCTCTTGGCGCCCTGAAGAATCTTCTCCATCAGGCGGTTATGGTTGCGCTCGGCCGACAGGGCGATGCCCAGTTCGATCAGCGTCCGGTAACGCTCTTCCTTCTTGTGTACCGAAGCCATGGACAGCCATCCCCCTCAGGGACAATCAAGCGATAACCCCGGATCAGCCTACGCCGAAACGGCCATGGCGTGAAGTCGGGTGAGGACACTACATCTCATTACATTTGTGTCTGAAACTTATCTGGGGCATCTCGGCCTTGACGGCAAGACTGGATCGTACTCCCCTGTGGGCCGGACCTCAGGAGACGCTTCCCATGCCCTACGAATCCCTGCGCGACTTCATCGCCCGCCTGGAAAAGACCGGACGGCTGAAGCGGGTGAGCGCGCCGGTGTCGCCCCACCTGGAGATGACCGAGATCCAGACCCGCCTGCTGGCCGAGGGCGGTCCGGCGGTGCTGTTCGAGAACGTGGTGCGCGCCGACGGCTCGAAATATTCCATGCCGGTGCTGGTCAACCTGTTCGGCACGGTGGAGCGGGTGGCCTGGGGCATGGACCGCGAGCCCGCCCAACTGCGCGAGGTGGGTGAGACCCTGGCCTTTCTCAAGCAGCCCGAGCCGCCCGGCGGCTGGCGCGAGGCGCTGGAGATGCTGCCGCTCGCCAAGACGGTGATGGCCATGCGGCCCAAGACGGTAAGCTCGGCGCCCTGCCAGCAGGTGGTGCTGAAGGGCGACGACGTCGACCTGTCGCAACTGCCCATCCAGGGCTGCTGGCCGGGCGAGCCGGCGCCGCTGATCACCTGGCCGCTGGTGGTCACCCAAGGGCCGCATCCCGAGGACGACAAGCGCGACAATTTCAACCTGGGCATCTACCGCATGCAGGTGACGGGGAAGAACACCACCCTGATGCGCTGGCTGAAGCACCGGGGCGGCGCCCAGCACTTCCAGCGCTGGGGCCAGGAAAAGCGCCAGCCCATGCCGGCCGCCGTGGTGATCGGCGCCGATCCCGGCACCATCATCGCCGCCGTGACCCCGGTGCCCGAGACCTTGTCCGAGTACCAGTTCGCCGGCCTGCTGCGCGGCAAGAAACTGGAACTGGTAGATTGCAAGACGGTGCCGCTCAAGGTCCCGGCCGAGGCCGAGATCGTGCTGGAAGGCCACGTCATGCTCGACGAGAGCGGGCCGGAAGGCCCCTATGGCGACCACACCGGCTATTACAACTCGGTGGAGGACTTCCCGGTCTTCCGCGTCTCGGCCATCACCATGCGCCGCGACCCCATCTACCTCTCCACCTTCACCGGACGCCCGCCGGACGAGCCCAGCGTGCTGGGCGAGGCCCTGAACGAGGTGTTCATTCCGCTGCTGGCGCAGCAATTCCCGGAAATCGTCGATTTCTGGCTGCCGCCCGAGGGCTGCTCCTACCGCATCGCCGTGGTCAGCATCAAGAAGGCCTATCCCGGCCACGCCAAGCGGGTGATGTTCGGCATCTGGAGCTTCCTCAAGCAGTTCATGTACACCAAGTTCGTCATCGTGGTGGACGACGACATCGACGCGCGGGACTGGAAGGACGTCATGTGGGCCATCTCGACCCGCATGGACCCGGCCCGCGACATCACGGTGGTCGAGGGCACGCCCATCGACTACCTGGACTTCGCCAGCCCGGAATCGGGCCTGGGCGGCAAGCTGGGCCTGGACGCCACCAACAAATGGCCGCCGGAAACCCACCGCGAATGGGGCGAGAAAATCCGCATGAGCGACGACGTGGTCGATCAGGTCAGCCAGCGCTGGGCCGAATACGGATTGCCGGGATCGGGAAAGCCTATCTGGCGGTAGGAAACTGGGCGCCGGTTGCCTTCTCTGTCCAGCGCCTATACCCTATTCGGCATGGCTTATTTTTTGTTTATCGACGAAAGCGGGCAGGACCACAGGGAATCTCCGTATGAGGTTCTCGCCGGCATCGCCATTCTCGACAGCGATATGTGGTCTCTGGTCTCGGCCTTGCACGAAGCCGAGATCAGGGCTTTTGGCCGCCGGTACAGCAACGGCACCTCGGAACTGAAGGGCCTCAAGCTGCTCAAGAAGAAGGTGTTTCAGCACGCGACGCTGAATGTCGATATCGGTGGCGAGGAAGTTCCGGCCCTGGCGCGCGCTGCGCTCGATGACGGCGCAAAGGCCGGGGTTCGCGAACTCAAGGCGCTGGCGA
Source organism: Phaeospirillum sp. (assembly GCA_030824585.1). Taxonomy (GTDB): domain Bacteria; phylum Pseudomonadota; class Alphaproteobacteria; order Rhodospirillales; family Magnetospirillaceae; genus Phaeospirillum. The sequence continues at coordinate 11,034 of JAVBXM010000240.1, forward strand.
TCGCGAAAATGAATTACGTGGCCGATGTCTTCAACATATGCGCCCGCTTTCGCTGCAAGGCATTCGCCAGCATCGTCGAGACCAATGCGCAAAGCCCAGCATCGGAGGGGCTGCGAAAGGATTACGCCTATCTCTTTGAAAGATTTTACTATTACCTGGAAGATCGAGGCGGGCGAGAGCAGGGAATCTTGGTCTTTGACGAGTTGGAAAAATCTCAGAGTCACGTTCTGATCAACCAGACTCATCGCTACTTCAAGGATAGTGCCACCGGCCGCCTGCGCTCGGGGCTGGTCATTCCCGAACCGTTCTTTGTCCACAGTGATCTGACGACTGGGATTCAGATCGCCGACCTCGTTGCCTATCTCGTTTCTTGGGGATTCAGAACCAGCAATATTGACAAGCCGGCACGCAAGGAGCTTGAGCCGTTCGTCCAGCAGGTCGCAGCCTTACGCTACAAGGCCGTCAGGGAACGAAATGGGATGTCAGACTTTGCCATCTGGAGCTTTGCCCATATCACCGACTTGCGGCCGCGCTTCGAGCGCGAAGATCAATAAAAAAAGGCAATGCAACGCGACGCGCCACAAAGCCTCCATGACCGAATTTGGTTATTTGCCAACCGCATGTCAAGGTATTTCCCTTATAAGGGTAGCCGGTGCGTACTCGCATTGGATCGGGGTGGAGCCCCCATCTGGCGGTGAGATTCTTTTCGCGCACATTGTGAATTAGCTGTAATCACGTGACACATTTCGCCGATTGGGCCATCATCTCCCCGATCAACCGGGGGAGATGGTTCCATGCGTCGTATTGCGTTCCTGGCGGCATTCGCCGCCCTTGCGCTGCTGGCCGGGCCGGCCATGGCCGGTTGCACGCCGCCGGAAATCCGCCCGGACATCGCGGCGCAATGGAAGGACGGCAGCGGCGCCCTGCGCTGGCCGCCCAATGACGGCGCCGCCGGAGCCATCACGCCGGTGGTGCTGGCCCCGGGCATGATCATCGACCGCTACGGCTGCGAGGGCGGGACCTTCCTCAGCCCCCGGGGGGCCGCCTTCGCCGCCCGCGCCCTGCCCTATGTCTGCGCCACGGCGCCCTATTTCACCTACCGCGTGGCACGCCCGGTGGTCGCCTGGACCGCCAAGGCGGCGCCGTGGTTCGACCAGAAGGGCGGCGCCACCCAGTTCCAGACCGATGCCAGCGTGGCGCAGATGCTGGCCGATGGAGTGATCGAGACGGTCCCGGCCGGTCGACCCGCCTGCGGAAACTAGTCGCTTAGCCCCGTCGGGGCCTGAAGCATATGGCACAAGTTCTAACAACTTGCCACATTATATAGTTGTATATGACGTGACCTCACTCTCTAGTTGAGGCACACTTCTCCCCGGGGATGGGTTTGGGGGAGAATGACCAATGCGCATACGATTGCTGCTGACTGCCGCCGCCCTCGCCCTGCTGGGCTTGCTGCCGGCGGCCGGACCGGCCATGGCCGATTGTCGCGGGGTGGAGATCCGCCCCGATATCTCCAGCCGCTGGAAGGATGGCAAGGGCAATCTGCGCTGGCCGGACAGCGAGTGGAGTGTCGAGCTCACCACGACGGTGGTGTTGCCGCCGGGCATGGTGATCGACCGCTTCGGCTGCGAGACCGGCACCCGGTTCAATCCGCAGGGCACGACCTTCTCGGCCCGCGCCCTGCCCTATGACTGCGCCGGCGCGCCCTATTTCAGCTACCGGGTGCTCAAGCCGCTGGTGGCCTGGTCCGGCAAGACCCCGGCCTGGTTCGGCCAGCGCGGCGGCGCCACCCAGTTCCGCACCACCGTTCCCGCCACCCAATTGCTGGCCGAGGGGACCATCGAGATGACGGAGACCGGGCGCCCGTCCTGCGGCTGAGGGCTCAGCGCCGTTCCTCGAAGAAGCCCCGGAGCATCCCGGCGGCGCGGCTTTCCTCGAGTCCACCATAGACCTCGGGGCGGTGGTGGCAGGTGGCGTGGTCGAAGACCTTGGCGCCGTGCTCGACGCCGCCGCCCTTGGGATCGTAGGCGCCGAAATAGAGACGGCGGAGGCGGGCCAGGGAAATGGCCGCCGCGCACATGGGACAAGGCTCGAGGGTGACATACAGGTCGCAGCCCTCGAGACGCTTGTCGCCGAGGGCGGCGGCGGCGCGGATGGCCAGCATCTCGGCGTGCGCCGTGGGATCGCCCAGTTCCTCGACCCGGTTGCCGGCCTGGGCGATCACCATGCCGTCCTTGACGATCACCGCCCCCACCGGCACCTCGCCGCGGGCACCCGCCGCCTCGGCCTCGGCCAGGGCCAGGGCCATGAAGCCGGTCATCAGCGCTTGGCCGTGACCAGGTCGGTCTTGGCGATGCGGCGCAGGGACACCTCCAGCCGGGCATCGGCCTTGGCGATCTCCATCAGGGCGTCGCGGGTGAAGTCGATATGGGCCTCGGCGGCGGCCTTGGCGGCATCGGGATCGCCGGCCATCACCGTCTGGTAGACGGCGCGGTGCTGTTCCAGCAGCAATTCGCGCACGCCCTGGCGCTGATAGAGCTTGGCGCGGTTATAGAACACGTCCTTGCGCAGCATGTCCGACAACGAACGCATGATGTGCAGCATCACCAGATTGTGCGACGCCTCGTAGACCGCCAGATGGAAATCGGCGTCGGTCTCGGCCTCGTCGCTGGAATCGTCCTGCTGGTGGGCGGCTTCCATCTTCTCGAAGCATTCGCGGATCAGGTCGCGGTCCACGTCGGTGCCGCGCAGCGCCGCGAAATAGGCGGCCGAACCCTCGACGAAGCGGCGGAACTCCAGATAGTCGAACGTGGTTTCGGGCCGCGACGCCAGGGCGGTGTACAGTGGCTCGGTGAAGCCGTCGCCCAGCATGGGGGCGACGAAGGTGGCGCCGCCGCGCCCCGATTTCAGCAGGCCGCGGTTCTCCAGCTTTTCCAGCGCCTCGCGCAGGCTGGGGCGGGAGACGTCGAAGCGCTGGGCCAGCTCGCGCTCGGCCAGCAGGCGCTCCCCTGGCCGCAAACTTCCTTCAAGGATAAGCTGCTCCAGGTGGTCGGCAATGGTATCGGCCAGCTTGGCCGGCCTGATCGGTTCCGTCATGTGCTGCCCTCTTTGTGCTGGTTTTGTCTACCCGCACCTTCCGCTCATGTAAAGCCGCCTCTGATTAATGGTAAGCTCAAAGCGCCTGTTTACAACACTGGTAAAAAGATTTATCCACCGGACCATCAACGATCAACATGGTGAACCATGACCCCCTCCGCCTCGGGCAAGCCCCCTTTCCGCAAGCTGCTGGTCGCCAATCGCGGCGAGATCGCCATCCGCATCTGCCGCGCCGCCACCGAACTGGGGCTGGGCACGGTGGCGGTGTATTCCACCGAGGACCGGTTCGCGCTCCACCGCTTCAAGGCGGATGAGAGCTATCTGATCGGCAAGGGAAGCGGACCCATCGAGGCCTATCTCGCCATCGACGAGATGATCCGGGTGGGTCGCGAGGCGGGCTGCGACGCCGTGCATCCCGGCTACGGCTTCCTGTCCGAGAACCCCGATTTCGCCGATGCGGTGCGGGCGGCGGGCATGGCTTTCGTCGGTCCCTCGTCCGACGTGATGCGCCTGTTGGGCAACAAGGTGTCGGCGCGCGCCCTGGCGGAAAAGGCCGGGGTGCCGGTGATGCCGGCGACGGGTCCGCTGCCTGCCGATCTGGCCGAGTGCAAGCGCCAGGCCCAGGCGGTGGGCTATCCCCTGATGCTCAAGGCCAGTTGGGGCGGCGGCGGGCGCGGCATGCGAGTGATCGAGGCCGAGAGCGAACTGGAGGAGTTGCTGGCGGTGGCGCGGCGCGAGGCCAAGGCCGCCTTCGGCAACGACGAGGTCTACCTGGAAAAGCTGGTGCGCCGGGCGCGCCACGTGGAGGTGCAGATCCTGGGCGATTCCCAGGGCAACCTGGTGCATCTGTACGAGCGCGACTGCTCGGTGCAGCGCCGGAATCAGAAGGTGGTGGAGCGGGCGCCGGCTCCCTATCTCGACGGCCGCCAGCGCCTGGAATTGTGCGAGACCGCCGTGCGCCTGGCCCGCGCCGCCCATTACGAGAACGCCGGCACCGTCGAGTTCCTGATGGACATGGAGACGGGGTCTTTCTACTTCATCGAGGTCAACCCCCGCGTCCAGGTGGAGCACACGGTCACCGAGGTGGTCACCGGCATCGACATCGTCAAGGCGCAGATCCGCATCGCCGGGGGGGCTCCCATCGGCGCGCCGGGCTCGGACGTGCCCCGGCAGGCGGACATTCCGCTCAACGGCCACGCCATCCAGTGCCGCATCACCACCGAGGACCCGGCCAACAACTTCATCCCCGATTACGGCCGCATCACCGCCTATCGCGGCGCCAACGGCTTCGGCATCCGCCTGGACGGCGGCACCGCCTTTTCCGGGGCGCTGATCACCCGGCATTACGATTCCCTGCTGGAAAAGGTCACCGCCTGGGCGCCGACCCCGGAAGAGGCCATCGCGCGGATGGACCGGGCGCTGCGCGAGTTCCGCATCAGGGGCGTCGCCACCAACCTGACCTTCCTGGAAGCGGTGATCGAGCATCCCAAGTTCGTGGGCTGCGCCTACACCACCCGCTTCATCGACGAGACGCCCGAGCTGTTCGCCCGCCAGGACCGCCGCGACCGCGCCACCAAGGTGCTGTCCTTCGTGGGCGACGTCATGGTCAACGGCAACCCGGAAGTGGCGGGCATGAAGCGCCCGGCCATCGGCCACCTGCCCGATCCGCCGCCCTTCCCCGCCGCCGAGCCGCCCGCCGGGTCGAAGCAGTTGCTGGACCGGCTGGGGGCCGAGGGGCTGGCCAAGTGGATGCTGGACCAGAAAAGGGTGCTGGTCACCGACACCACCTTCCGCGACGCCCACCAGTCGCTGATCGCCACCCGCATGCGCTCCTACGACCTGCTGGCGGCGGCCCCGGCCTATGCCCGCCTGCTGCCCGGCCTGTTCTCGGCGGAATGCTGGGGCGGCGCTACCTTCGACGTGGCCATGCGCTTCCTGAGGGAGGACCCGTGGGAGCGCCTGCGCGCCTTTCGCGCCGCCATGCCCAATGTGCTGCTGCAGATGCTGCTGCGCTCGGCCAACGCGGTGGGCTACACCAACTATCCCGACAACGTGGTCAGGCATTTCGTCGCGAGAGCGGCGGAAAACGGCGTCGACGTGTTCCGGGTCTTCGACTCGCTCAACTGGGTCGACAACATGCACGTGGCCATCGACGCGGTGCGGGACAGCGGCAAGCTCTGCGAGGCGGCCATCTGCTACACCGGCGACATCTTCGATGCCGCCCGGCCCAAATACGACCTCAAGTACTACGTGACCATGGCCAAGGCCCTGGAGAAGGCCGGCGCCCACGTCCTGGGCATCAAGGACATGGCCGGCCTGGCCCGGCCGCGCGCCATCTCGGCGCTGGTCAAGGCCCTGAAGCAGGAGGTGGGGCTGCCCATCCACTTCCACACCCACGACACCTCGGGCCTGTCGGCCGCCTCGGTGCTGGCGGCGGTGGATGCCGGGGTGGACGCGGTGGACGCCGCCATGGATGCCATGAGCGGCCTGACCAGCCAGCCGCCGCTGGGGTCCATCTGCGCCGCCCTGTCCGGGCACGAGCGCGATCCCGGCCTCGACCAGGGGGCGCTCAACGCCCTGTCGCGCTACTGGGAGGGGGTGCGGGCGCTGTACGCCCCCTTCGAGGCCGACATCAGGTCCGGCACCGCCGAGGTCTACGGGCACGAGATGCCGGGCGGCCAGTACACCAATCTGCGGGCCCAGGCCCGGAGCCTGGGCGTCGAGCAGCATTGGGACTGGGTGGCCAAGGCCTATGCCGACGTCAACCGGATGTTCGGCGACGTGGTCAAGGTGACGCCCACCAGCAAGGTGGTGGGCGATATGGCCCTGATGATGGTGACCAGCAACCTCTCGCCCGACGACGTGCTTGACCCCGAGCGCGAGATCGCCTTCCCCGAATCCGTGGTGTCGTTCTTCAAGGGCGACCTGGGCCAGCCCACCGGCGGCTTCCCGGCGGCGCTGCAAAAGAAGGTTCTGGGAGCGACCAAACCCATCACCGCGCGTCCCGGCGCGGTGCTGCCGCCCGCCGATCTGGCGGCAGTGCGCGACGAGGCGGAGAAGAAGGCCGGCCGCAAGCTCTCCGAGGCCGAACTGGCCTCCTACCTGATGTATCCCAAGGTGTTCGCCGACTTCGCCGCCCATCAGCGACAGTACGGCGACGTCTCGGCACTGCCCACCGAGGTGTTCTTCTGGGGCATGCAGCCCGGCCAGGAGATCGCCATCGACCTGGAAAAGGGCAAGAGCCTGATCGTCCGCTACCTCGCCACCGCCGAGCCCGAGGAGGACGGCAGCCGCAAGGTGTTCTTCGAACTGAACGGCCAGCCGCGCACCGTCAAGGTGTTCGACCGCAAGGTGGCTCCCGCCCGGGCGGCGCGGCCCAAGGCCGAGCCGGGCAACCCCGACCACGTGGGCGCCCCCATGCCCGGTCTGGTGGTCAGCGTCGCGGTCCATGCCGGACAGGTGGTGGAAAAGGGCGACCTGCTGGTTTCCATCGAGGCCATGAAGATGGAGACAGCGGTGCGCGCCGACCGGGCGGGAACCATCGCCACGGTGGCGGTCACCCCCGGCACCCAGGTGGAGGCCAAGGACCTGCTGGTGGTACTGGGCGGATGACGGGATGCGGGCGGAAGGTCCGCGCTTCGGGCATGGCGGCCTGGAGCGTGGTCACCCCGGCCGCATCCCGCTTGCATGGCAGGGGCTTCTGTGGCACTTCGCTCCCAGGGGGCGAGGCCTCCGGGAGCGGTGGAGCATGGAAATGAAGGACGGGGCCGGGCGGTCCTACCGCGTGACGGTCCGCGCCCTGGCGGGGCTGGCGCTGGTGCTGCTGGCCTATCCGCTGGCCCGCATCTTCTGGGATTTCGAGATCGACAATACCGAGGGCTGGAACGCCTTCCTGCAGGCGCGCGCCATCGCCGGACTGCCGATCTACGACACCGGCTCGCCCTATTTCTTCAACAACTACCCGCCGCTGTCCTTCTATCTGGTCGGCGCCCTGTCCACGGTGACGGGCGACGTCAACCTGGCGGGCCGGCTGGTCTCCTTCGCGGCCCTGGCCGTGATCTGCCTGGCGGTGCGCTCCATCGTCCGCTCGGCCGGGGCGTCGCGGCTGGACGGGTGGTTCGCCGCAATCACCTGCGCCCTGTTCTTCGCCGGCCTGCTCACCGACCATGTGGGCAAGAACAACCCGCAATTGCTGGCCCATGCCTTGGTGCTGAGCGGCCTGGCCGTCTATCTGCAAGGCGAGGCCGGCGCCCGGCGCGCCGCCCTGGCCGCCCTGCTGTTCTCGGCCGGGGTGCTGGCCAAGCACAACCTGGTCTGCCTGCCCCTGCTGGTGGGCGTCGATCTCCTGATGCGCGGGCCGGGCCGGGCCCGGCTGGCCTATTTCGCCACGGGAACCGCCATGGCGGCGATCAGCGGCGGCTTGCTGTGGCTGCTGGCCGGCCCGGCGTTCTTCACCCAGTTGCTGGCCTCGCGCACCTGGGACATTACCCGCGCCTTTCTGTTCACCACCGAAATTCTCGGCCAGTTCCAGGCGCCCCTGGCGGTGGTCGGGCTGGGGCTGCTGGCGGCGCGGCGCACCCGGCCGTCCGGCTTGGTCCTGGCCTATCTGGCCGTGGCCCTGGCCCTGGGCGCCGCCTTTTCCGGCGGGGCGGGGGTGGACGCCAACGTCTACTTCGACGCCTATATCGCCCTGGCCATCGGTGCCGGACTGGTGCTGCACCAGGCTCCGTTTCCCATGGCGCGGCCGGCCATGGCCCTGGTCATCAATGCCGGCGTCCTGCTCTACACCCCGGCGGCCCTGGGGCGGTTCGGCGTGGAGGTCCTGGGCGAGATGGCCGGCCGCGAGGCCATGTTCCACGACGACGTGGCCTATGTGAGGAACATTGAGGGCAGAGCGCTGTGCCAGTCGCACCTGCTGTGCCTTCGGGCCGGCAAGCCGGCCTTCTACGACCCCATCAACGCGCTGCAGGCCATGCTCATGGGCCGGCTGCCCGCCGACACCCTGACCGGCATGCTGCGCCGCCACGAGATCGCCGTGGTGGAGATCTTCGACCCGCCCAGGCATGCCGAGGACGACAATCCCGGCGCCCTGGTGCCGCCGCCCCGCTGGATGGATTTCCAAGACGAGGTATTCACCGTGCTGCGCGAGGAATACGTGCTGGACCGGGTCAGCCTGTCGGGCCGTTTCTATCGCCCGAAAGGGGATACCTGACCCCGGTGAGGCAAAGCCCGGCGGATGGCGCCGTCGGGCCGCCCTTGGTGCGGTCGCGGGCCGCGAGAGCCCGGCTCATGTCGTCGGGGCTCCACTTGCCCTCGCCCACCAGCTTCAAGGTGCCGACCATGTTGCGCACCTGATGGTGCAGGAACGAGCGGGCCTCGGCGACGATGCGGATTTCCTCGCCCACCCTGGTCACGTCCAGCACGTCCAGGGTCTTCATGGGGCTTTTCGCCTGGCATTCCGAGGCGCGGAAGGTGGTGAAATCGTGATGGCCGAGCAGGCGCCGGGCGCCTTCGGCCATGGAATCGGCGTCGAGCGCCACCGGCACCCACCAGGCGCGGTTCTGGTCGAGCGCCAGCGGCGCGCGGCGGTTGACGATACGGTAGAGATAGGCCCGGCCGATGGCCGAGAAGCGGGCATGGAAGTCCCCATCCACCAACTCGGCGGCGACCACCGCCACCGGCTTGGGCTTCATGTGGTAGTTGAGCGCGTCGCGCACCGTGTCGGCGGGATAGTCCTTGGGCAGGTCCACGTGGGCCACCTGGCCGGTGGCGTGCACGCCGGTATCGGTCCGTCCCGCCGCGAAGACGGTGCAAGGGGCGCCGGCAAGCTTCTCCACCGCACGCTCCAGCACGCCCTGGACCGACATTCCCTTGTCCTGACGCTGCCAGCCGATGAAGGGGGAACCGTCGTATTCGACGAGAAGGCGGTAGCGGGGCATTATCGGGTGCTCTGGGCCAGCACCGTGCCCTTGGGAATGCAATGGCCGCGCAGCATTTCCGTGGCGGTCATGGCCGCCTTGCCGGCCCGCTGGACCTTGAGCGGACGCAGCGCGAACTTGCCGCAGGCCACGCTCAACTGGTCGTCGAGCACGGTGCCCGGCGCGCCCGAGCCGGGGACCACCGCCGCCTCGATCACCTTGATGCGCTCGCCGGCCAGTTCGAACCACACGCCGGGCCAGGGATTGAGGGCACGCACCTTGCGGTCCAGTTCCACCGCATTCTGGCGCCAGTCCAGCAGCCCCTCCTCCTTGGCCAGCTTGTGGGCGTAGGTCACCCCCTCTTCCGGCTGGGGCGTGGCGGGCAGGGGCTCCTCGGCCTCCAGCCGGCCGACGGCCTCGACGATCATCCGCGCCCCCATGGCGGCCAGCATGTCGTGCAGCCAGGACGCTGTGGTGTCGGGCAGCAGCAGGATGCTTTCCCGGAGCAGCATGGCTCCGGTATCCAGCCCGGCATCCATTTGCATGATGGTGACGCCCGTCTCGGGATCGCCGGCCAGGATGGCCCGCTGGATGGGAGCGGCGCCGCGCCAGCGCGGCAGCAGCGAGGCGTGGACGTTGAGGCAGCCCAGGCGCGGCGCGTCGAGCACCGCCTGGGGCAGGATCAGGCCATAGGCGGCGACCACCGCCACGTCGGCCCCCAGGGCGGCGAACTCGGCCTGGGCCTCGGGGGATTTCAGGCTTTTCGGCGTGCGGACCGGGATGCCGCGCCGGTGGGCGAAGGCATGGACCGGGGTCGGCTGCTCCTTGTGGCCGCGCCCGGCGGGCCGCGGCGGCTGGGAATAGACGCAGACCACCTGATGCCCGGCCTCGATCAGGGAGTCGAGGATGGGGACCGAGAAATCGGGGGTCCCCATGAACACCAGCTTCATTCCGCGTCCTTCCGGGCCTTGAGCAGCTTGCGCAGGATCATGTTGCGCTTGAGCGACGACAGGTGGTCGATGAACAAGATGCCGTCCAGATGGTCCATCTCGTGCTGCACCACGGTGGCCAGCAGGCCGTCGGCATGGATTTCCTGCCTGGCGCCGCTCTCGTCGAGATAGCGGACCTTGACCGCCGCCGGACGCACCACGTTGGAATAGTGCTCGGGCACCGACAGGCAGCCCTCTTCGTAGGTGTTGTCCTCGTCGGACGCCCAGACGATCTCGGGATTGATCATGCTGATGGGGTCCCGGTCCTCTTCCTTGCGGCCGATATCCATGACGATCACCCGTTCCAGCACGCCGATCTGCGGGGCGGCGAGCCCGATGCCCGGGGCGTGGTACATGGTTTCCAGCATGTCGGCCAGCAGGGCGCGGATACGGTCGTCCACGGCGGCGACCGGCTTGGACTTGGACTTCAGCACCGGATCGGGCGCGGTCAGGATGGGCAGCAAGGCCATGATGGAACCTTCGATGGAATCTCTCCCGTCCGACATAGGCCCGGTCGCGGGCGAGGTCAAGCATGCTTCCCCACGGGCGTCTTCCGGCGTAGAAGGAAACCATGACCGAGACCACGCCCCGCCCCCGTTTCCGCCTGTTCGTCGACGCCCCGCTTGCGGCGGGAAACGCCGTGGCGCTGACCCGCGACCAGACCCATTACCTGGCCTCGGTGATGCGGGCCGAATCGGGCGAGACGGCGCTGCTGTTCAACGGAGCCGACGGCGAGTGGCTGGCCCGCATCGCCGCCCTGGCCAAGGC
>JAVBXM010000184.1 GCA_030824585.1 Phaeospirillum sp.
CCCGCTACGACGAGACCATCGGCGCCCTCATCGGCGAACCGGCCCGCCCCGACCGCCCCAAGGACATGCTGGGCCGCTGGGAACAGCGCGTCGAATTCGAACGCAAGTACAACCCCGACGCCGACCAGGTCCGCATCGCCGAAAACGCCCTGGCCAAACTGAGCTGGCAATCCCAGCCGCCGGTGAAGATGAGCGCCTGAGGGGGAAGCCTTCCTTCGGAACGTCTTGGGCTTCGCCCATGATTTCAGTGTAACCAATCCCCTCTACACCAGCGTTTCCTCAACAATTCTCGGATTGCGGTCCAGCATGGCGAGCAGCACGCGGGCGGGGCCTTCCGGTGTGCGGCGGCCTTGCTCCCAGTTACGCAAGGTGGCGGGGGAAACGCCGATGCGGCGCGAGAAGGCGGCCTGGGACAAGCCGGTGCGGCGGCGGATGGCGGAGACGTCCACCTGGGCGGGGATGTGAAGCACCAGATCGGGAACCGCCTCGCCCTTGGCGTGGGCCAGGGCTTCGCCCAGTCCCCGCATGATCCTCTCGGCAGCATTACCCATCACTCTTGTCCTTTTCGCCAGTATCGGTCGATGGCCGTGGTCAGCGCCTTGAAACCGGCGATCTCGGCCACCGTGAAGTTAGCCCGGTCGCCCTTGCTGAGCAGCGCGAGGAGATAGACCGGGGCATGAGGGGCGATGTAGGCCAGCATCACTCGATAGCCTCCGCTCTTACCCTTACCGCGCCCAGCCACCCTGATCTTCCGCACTCCGCCGGAGCCGCGTATTTCGACGCCCTGGCGCGGGTCGGCGGCAACGGAATCGACGATGGCCTTGCGTTCGTCATCCGCCATGCCGACAGCAGCGCAGTCCCGCAGGAACTGTGGCGTCTCCGCAACGGTATGCAGGGCCGCACTCATGGGCAAACTATACGCCAACGGCGTACTTACATCAATGGTGCATGAGATCGGGTTCTCAAAGGGCCCCGCCCATGAAAAAGGGGGCCGAAGCCCCCTTTTCCGTCGCGATGAAGCAGGGCCTCAGCCCTCCTTGACCTCTTTCTTCGGCTTGGGCAGGTCGACCTTGAGGTGCAACTCGCGCAGGCGTTCCATGGTGACCTCGGCGGGGGCCTGCATCAGGAGGTCCTGGGCCTGCTGGTTCATGGGGAACAGGATGATCTCGCGGATGTTGGGCTGGTCGGCCAGCAGCATGACGATGCGGTCGACGCCCGGGGCGGAGCCGCCGTGGGGCGGCGCGCCGAACTTGAAGGCGTTGAGCATGCCGCCGAAATGCTCCTCCACGTGGGCGGCGGAGTATCCGGCGATCTCGAAGGCCTTGTACATGATGTCGGGGCGGTGGTTACGGATGGCGCCCGACGACAGTTCGACGCCGTTGCAGATGATGTCGTACTGGAAGGCCTTGATGGTCAGCGGGTCCTGGTTGAGCAGCGCATCCATCTCGCCCTGGGGCATGGAGAACGGGTTGTGCGAGAACTCGACCAGGCCGGTCTCCTCGTTCAACTCGTACATGGGGAAGTCGACGGTCCAGCAGAACTTGAAGACGTCCTTTTCCAGCAGGTCGAGCTCGTTGCCGACCTTGGTGCGGACGGCACCGGCGAACTTGGCGGCGGGCAGTTCCTTGTCGCAGGAGAAGAATACCGCGTCGCCGTCCTTGAGGTTGGCGGCGGCCTTGATGGCCTCGACCCGGGCGGGCTCCAGGTTCTTGGCGATGGGGCCCTTGGGACCATCGGCGGCGAACTGGATGTAGCCCAGGCCACCGGCGCCATTCTCGCGCGCCCAGTCGTTGAGCTTGTCGAACCACGAGCGCGGCTGGCCGGCGGCGCCCGGCGCGGGGATGGCGCGCACCACATTGCCCTTGTCCACCAGCTTGGCGAACAGGCCGAAGCCCGAGCCGCGGAACGGCTCGGTGACATCGGCGATGACGATGGGGTTGCGCAGATCGGGCTTGTCCGAGCCGTATTTCAGCATGGCGTCGGCATAGGTGATGCGCGGGAAGGGCGCGGGCGTCACGGCACGGCCCTTGCCGAATTCCTTGAACACGCCTTCCAGCACCGGCTCGATGGCGTTGAACACATCATCCTGGGTGACGTAGCTCATCTCGAAGTCGAGCTGGTAGAACTCGCCCGGGCTGCGGTCGGCGCGGCCGGCCTCGTCACGGAAGCAGGGAGCGATCTGGAAGTACTTGTCGAAGCCGGCGACCATCAGCAGTTGCTTGAACTGCTGCGGCGCCTGGGGCAGCGCATAGAACTTGCCGGGATGCAGGCGCGACGGCACCAGATAGTCGCGGGCGCCTTCCGGGCTGGACGCGGTGAGGATCGGCGTCTGGAACTCGGTGAAGCCCTGGCCGATCATGGCCTGGCGCAGATGGGCGATGACGCGCGAGCGCAGCATCATGTTGGCGTGCACGTCTTCCCGGCGCAGGTCGAGGAAGCGGTACTTGAGGCGCATGTCCTCGGGATATTCCTGGTCGCCGGCCACCTGCAGCGGCAGCACGTCGGCGATGGACTGGATCTGCACCTCGGCCACCTGAAGCTCGATCTCGCCGGTGGGCAGGCGGGGATTGATGGTCTCGGCCGAACGCTTGACCACCTTGCCGGTGACGGTGATGACGCTTTCCGGCCGGGCCTTTTCCAGGGTGGCGAACACCGGGCTGGACACATCGATGACGCACTGGGTCAGGCCGTAATGGTCGCGCAGATCAACGAACAGCAGGTTGCCGTGGTCGCGCTTGCGATGAACCCAACCCGACAGCCGCGCCTGGATGCCGGCATCCGCCGCCTTCAACTGACCGCAGGTGTGTGACCGATAGACGTGCATGAAACCCTCGTACGCGATGCGCGAATTCAAAGCGGGAAGAAGGCATCCCGGGCCATATTTTGTCAAGGCGGGATAACCCAATATTTACGAGTCCAGGGCAAACTCGTTCCTGGCAACCCGGTCGGAGCGTGATCGGGTGCCGGCGGCCAGAAGGTCCGCCTGATCTTACCAGGATGGTGAGCCATGACGCACGACGCCCAAGGTATGCGCGCTTTGCTGCGCAATCTCGATTCCAGAAGCCGCGACGTGGTCGCCCGTACCCTTGGGGTGCTCGGGTGCCGCGACCTGCTGTGCCTCGACAAGAGGGGCGAGGCGGAGGACCATCTGCGCTCGGGCACGGTCGACCTGCTGGTGGTGGACGCCGATGACGATGTCGAGGGGGCCTGCACCCTGGTCCGCGACATGCGCCGGGGCGCCCGCGCCGAGAATGCCTTCACCATCGCGGTGCTGATGACGTCGCTGGCCCAGACGGAACATCTTTCCCGCCTGCTCGATTGCGGCGCCGACGCCATTTTGGAAAAGCCCGTCGATCCGGTGAAGGTTGCCGAGCGGATCACCTCCCTGACCCGCCGGCGCCGCAGCTTCGTGGTCAGCGAGAATTATGTCGGCCCCGACCGCCGGACCCGGGGGATACGCCCCGGCACGGCCGCGGCGGCGCGCATCGCGGTGCCCAATCCCCTGCGCGAGACCACGCTGTCGGGCATGAGCCGCGAGGAATTGCGCAATCTGATCCAGATGACCTGGGAGACGATCAACAACAGGCGCACGGCGTCCCAGACGGTCTGATCCGCCCCGCTTGCCGGAACGCCCGCCAAGGTGTATCTGTGGCAGCCATGCCGATGATCTCCGATACCGAGTCGCTTGCGGCCTTTTGCCGCCGACTGAAATCCGCCCCGTTCGTCACCGTCGACACCGAATTCATGCGGGAGAAGACGTACTGGCCCCAGCTCTGCCTGGTGCAGGTGGCCGGACCCGACGAAGCGCGCGCCATCGATCCGCTGGCGCCGGGCATGGACCTCGCCCCGCTGTTCGAGCTGATGGCCGACACCAGCGTGCTGAAGGTGTTCCACGCCGCCCGCCAGGACGTGGAAATCTTCCTGCACCTGGCCGACGCCATCCCGACCCCCATCTTCGACACCCAGATCGCCGCCATGGTCTGCGGCTTCGGCGACGCGGTGGGCTACGAGACCCTGGCCTCGCAATTGGCCAAGGCCCGCATCGACAAATCCATGCGCTTCACCGATTGGGCCATGCGGCCGCTGTCGGAAAAGCAGATCCAGTACGCCCTGGCCGACGTCACCCATCTGCGCGTCGCCTACGAGAAGCTGGTGCGCAAGGTCGAGAAGAACGGCCGTATCGGCTGGCTGGCCGAGGAAATGGCCCTGCTGACCGAGCCCGGCACCTACCGGGTCGATCCCGAGAACGCCTGGCGCCGGCTCAAGCCCCGCTCCACCTCGCCGCGCTTCCTGGGCGTGCTGAAGGAACTGGCCGCCTGGCGCGAGCGCGAGGCCCAGGAGCGCGACCTGCCGCGCCAGCGTATCCTGCGCGACGAGACCCTGACCGAGATCGCCGCCCACCACCCCACCGACACCCACGAGCTGGGCCGCACCCGCGGCATCGGCAAGGGTCTGGTGGAGGGCAAGATGGGCCAGGCCGTCCTCGAGGCGGTCAAGCGCGGCATGGCCCTGCCCGAAGCCGACTGCCCCAAGCCCACCGACCGGGTGGAAGTGCCCAAGGGCCTGGGGCCGGTGGTCGAACTGCTCAAGGTGCTTCTCAAGATGAAGTGCGACGAGCACGGCGTGGCCGGCAAACTGATCGCCAATTCCGCCGATATCGACGCCATCGCCGCCGACGACGATGCCGACGTCCCGGCCCTGCACGGCTGGCGCCGCGAATTGTTCGGCGCCGACGCCCTCAGGCTGAAGCACGGCCATCTGGGCCTGGGCTTTTGCACCGATGGCCGCCGGCTGCGCACCGTACCCATCGAGCCGGTGGAAGCCTGTTCCGAGCCGGTGGCGGCCGACTGACTTGGCCGGGCTCGGTTATTCCGACGCCCGGCGGCAAGCCGCCGCCGCCGCCGCCCAGGCCTTCGCCCAAGGCAAGGGCATGGCGGAGGCCACCCGCGCCGCCATTGCCGCCACCGACATGTTTTTCGACAAGGCCCGCCGGGTACTGAACCTGGACCCGCTGCTGAAGCAGCAGGCCTGCGCCGCCGGCTGTTCGTGGTGCTGCCACCAGATCGTCGCCATCTCCGCCGCCGAACTCGATCTGGTCGCCGAAGCCATCGCCGCCAAGCCGCCGGAAGCCCGCGCCGCCATCGCCGCCCGCGCCCGCGACGCGGCAACCAAGGGCGCCGGCCTGGACCAGAGGCAATGGTGGGCGGCGCGCATCCGCTGTCCGCTGCTGGAAGACGACGGGCTGTGCGGCGTCCATGAGGCCCGCCCCCTGCCCTGCCGCGCCCACAATTCCGCCGATGCCGGCGCCTGCCGCCGCTCCTTCGAGGGCGAGCCGGTGCGCACCCCGGTCCTGGCCGCCCAGCAGGGAATCTGGGCCCACGCCCAGGCCGGGCTGGGTGAAGCCCTGGTGCAGGCCAAGCGCCCCGCCGAGGCGATGAACCTGGCCTTGGCCGTCGCCGCCCTCCCTCTCTGAATTTCCAGCTCGATCCACGCCATGGGCGGGGGCACGGCGGCAAACACACGTAATAGATACATTTGTCAAAATGACAAACCTAAAAATCACACATTGAGTCTGTCTACTCGCAATCATACGCAATACTGTTAAAAAACACGCCGTATGGAGGATAGAATATGACTCTCAAGAATGCGCTGCTCGGCTCCGCCGCCCTACTGGTCGCCGCCCTGCCGTCCCAGGCCGCCACCCAGCACAACAACGACGTATTCTTCGCCATCGCCGGGGTGACCCAGTTCGACTTCAGCGAAACCGCCCATTCCGTCTCCAAGGACCAGCCCTATGGCGGAACCAGCGCCAAGGTCAGCAAGTCCGGCGCCGAGGCCCAGATCGTGGTCAAAGCCGGGCGCCACGGCACCTCGAAGGTCGCCGAGTGGTTCAAGACCCAGGTGGGCAGCGGCCAGACCCTGGTCTGCGACAGCAAGGGCACCTTCCCCGACAAGCTGAACTTCGCCGTCAAGGGCACGCTGAAGATGACGGTCGGCGACAAGACGATCACCTGCCAGGACGTGCTGGTCGGCCAGGGGCATTTCGGTGTCAACAACAACTGGTGGATGGGCGGCCCCAACATGCAGGGCACCCACGTCTCCCTGACCGGGGCGACCATCCAGACCTGCAAGGTGGAGGGCAAGGTCCTGCCGGTGGAAGTGGTGTTCACCCCGCAGACTCCCTGCGTCAACCACTTCAGCATCAGCGTGATCGAACCGAAATAGGCCGATCAGGCAATGATCCGCCGCGCCTGATGCACCATGGTGTCCAGCGCGGAAAGGAAACGTGAGCGGTCCTGCTTCGAGAACGGAGCAGGGCCGCCGGTCATGGTGCCGGTCTCGCGCAGCGTGTTCATCAGCTCCCGCGTCGCCAGGGCGTCGCCGATGGAATTCTCGGTGAAAGGCTTGCCGTTGGGACGCAGGGCCAGGGCCCGTTTGGCGAGACACCGCGAGCCCAGGGGAATGTCGTTGGTGACGCAGATGTCGCCGGCCTCGATCAGTTCGGCGATACGGTCGTCGGCGGCATCGGGGCCTTCGGGCACCACGATCATGGTGATCAGCGGGTCCTGGGGCAGCCGCAGCCAGGCATTGCCCACCACGGTGACGGCAAGGCCATAGCGCCCCGCCACCTTGAACACCTCGTCCTTCACCGGGCAGGCGTCGCCGTCGATATAGATATGGGTCACTTCACCCGCCGGAAGATCAGCGCCTCGCACTCCAGGACCTTGGCCAGTCGGTCGAAGGAGCGGTCGCCCTCGAAGGTGAAGGCCGGGTTGTCGGCCGGCACCTCGAGGATCAGGTACTTGTCCTCGACGAACAGCCGGGTCTGGCGCAGCAGATTGGGGGCGCCGCCCGAGAGCGTATGGGCGAGGCGCAGCGCCAGCCCCACCACCCGGGCACGGCGGAAGGCGCCTTCGTCCAGCAACTGGATGAAGCGGGCCACCTCGGGCGAGTCCTCGTTGCCCTGGTAGCGGCAGAATACCGCGAAGGCGATGGCGGCGCGGTGGCGGTGGCCGACACCCATGAACGGCAGGCGCAGGATGCGCAGGAAGGCCTGTTCGGCGCGGTAATCGGGATGCTCGTTCCAGAAGATGTCCGACACCAGGCAGGCGGCATGGCGCAACTGGCTTTCGCGCGTGCTCTCCTTGGGAAAAAGCGGCGCCATCCAGGCCAGCAGTTCGTCGCCGTGCTCGGGAAAACGGGAATTCAGCAATGCCATGTGGCGGCACACCGACAGCAGCGGGTCCTCCTGCTTCAACTTCTCGGGCAGACGCTTGAGGAACTGCCCCTCGCGCATGCCGTAGATGGAGAACACCAGCCGCGACGGGCCGATGACGCGGATCACCCGGGCCAGGATCAGCGCCGCCATGGGCAGGCCGGCGGTGCGCTTCTTGGAGATGCCGGGGACCTTCTCCAGCGATTTGCGGCTTTGGGTGGCGACCAGTTCCAGGATGGACAGCGCCTCCCTGGCGTCCAACGAGAAATTGTCCAGCACGGTCAGCGGATGCTGGGTCTGGGCGATGCAAATCCGCGCGATGGAGCGCCACGCTCCGCCCACCGCATAGAGATTGCGGCCCCGCCCCTCGCCCAGCCAGGCGATCCCCTTCAGGTTGCCGTCGACGATCTCGGCGGCCTTGGCCCGGTCGTCGGCCGAGGCCTCGGACAGGCGCAGGAGGCCCAGCGGCATGGTGACGTGCAGACCGAAATTCTGGTCCTGCACGGTGACCAGTTCCAGCGAACCGCCGCCCAGGTCGGCAACGATGCCGTTGGCATCGGGCGTGCCGCACAGCACGCCCATGGCGGCCATCTTGGCCTCCTGCCCACCGGACAGCACCTTGACCTCGACATCGAAGCGCCGCTCGATCTCGCGCACGAATTCGGGGCCGTCGGCGGCGTCGCGGACCGCCGCCGTGGCCAGGATGTCGAGGCGTTCCACCTCCATGGCCCGGCACAGGGTCACGAAACGCCCCACCGCCACCAGGGCCGCCTCCACCCCCTCGGGGCTGAGGCGGCCGGTGCTTCCCACCCCCTGCCCCAGGCCGCACACCGCCTTTTCATTGAACAGCGGCACGGGAACCCGCTGGGCCATGTCGTAGACGCACAGGCGAATGGAATTGGACCCGATATCGACGATGCCGATGGGGTCCTGGCGCAGCTTGATCTTCATGGTCGGTTAAGCAAGTTGCAGGTGCTTCGACTTGCGCCCGCGCTCGCCCGCGCTGCCCCGTCCCGACAGGGACGGATTGGTCATGAAATAGGTGTGGGCGTTGAAAGCCCCCTCCTCGGCCTGGAAGCGCTCGTAGACGCCGTCGGGGCGCAGAATCCAGGTCTGGGCCTGATCCTTGAGGTTGGCCACCATGATCTGGTCGAGAATCTGGCGATGCACGGTGGGATTCTCGATGGGAACGAAGGATTCCACCCGCCAGTCCATGTTGCGCGGCATCCAGTCGGCCGAGGAAATGAAGATTTTGGCGTGGCGCGACGGCATGCGGTGGCCGTTGCCGAAGCAGATCACGCGGGAATGCTCGAGGAAGCGGCCGACGATGCTTTTCACCCGGATGTTGTCGGACAGTCCGGGCACGCCGGGCCGCAGGCAGCAGATGCCGCGGATCACCAGATCGATCTTCACCCCGGCCTGCGAGGCGCGATAAAGGGCATCGATCAACTGCGGGCAGACCAGCGAGTTCATCTTGGCCCAGATGGCGCCCGGCTTGCCGTCACGCACGTTGGCGATCTCGTCGTCGATCAGGGAGAGCACCTTCTTGCGCAGGTAGATGGGCGCGATGGCCAGGCTTTCCATGCCGTCGGGCTTGGCGTAGCCGGTCATGAAGTTGAAGGTCTTGGCCGCGTCGCGGCACAGCGCCGGGTCGCAGGTGAAGAACGACAGGTCGGTATAGATCTTGGCGGTGATCGGGTGGTAGTTGCCGGTGCCGAAATGGACATAGGACACCAGGGTGCCGCCCTCGCGGCGCACCACCAGGGAAATCTTGGCGTGGGTCTTCAGCTCCAGGAAGCCGAACACCACCTGGGCGCCGGCCCGCTCCAGGTCGCGGGCCCAGCGGATATTGGCCTCCTCGTCGAAACGGGCCTTCAGTTCCACCATGGCGGTGACCGACTTCCCGGCCTCGGCCGCCTCGACCAGCGCCTTGACGATGGGGGAATCGGCGCTGGTGCGGTACAGCGTCTGCTTGATGGCCACCACCGCCGGATCGGCCGCCGCCTGGCGGATGAACTGCACCACCACGTCGAAGCTCTCGAACGGATGGTGGACGACGATGTCCTTCTTGCGGATGGCGGCGAAGCAATCGCCGCCGAAATCGCGGATTCGCTCGGGGAAGCGGGCGTGGTAGGGCGGGAACAGCAGGTCCGGGCGCTCGTCGACGATCAGGCGCTTGGTATCCACCAGACCCAGCAGGCCGTCGATCTCGAACACGTCCTCCTGGTCGGCGTGCATCTCGGCGATGGCCAGGTCCTTGAGGTCCTCGGAAATACCCGAACTGAAGGTCAGGCGGATGACATGGCCGCGCCGGCGGCGCTTGAGCGCCGATTCGAACACGCGGACCAGATCCTCGGCCTCTTCGTCGATATCCATCTCGGTGTCGCGGATCACCCGGAAATGGCCGAAGGATTCCATGCGAAAGCCGGGAAACAGCTGGTCGAGGAACAGCAGCACGAATTCTTCCAGCGGCAGGAAACGGATGCCGTCGCCCGGCAGGCGGGTGAAACGCTCGATCTGGCTGGGCAGCGGCAGCAGGGCGCGCAGCACCTCGCCGTCATCCAGCTTGTTGAGGTGCAGCACCAGGGCCGAACTGCCGTTGGGCAGGAAGGGGAACGGGTGGGCCGGATCGATGGCCAAGGGCGTCAGCACGGGGAAGACATGCTCCATGAAGCGGCCTTCCAGCCACTTCATGTCATCCTTGGACAGCTCCGAGCGGTCGATGACCGCGATGCCGGCCGCGCGCAATTCGACCTTCAGCTCGCGCCAGCACTTCTTCTGGGCCTCCAGCAGCCGCGCCGCCTCGGAATTGATGGCGGCCAATTGCTGCGCCGGGTTCAGCCCGTCCTGGCTGGTGGTCATGACGCCCGCGTCCACCTGCCCCTTCAGGCCGGCGACGCGCACCATATAGAACTCGTCCAGGTTGGCCGCCGAGATGGACAGGAAGCGCAGCCGCTCCAGCAACGGGTGGTGCGGATTGAAGGCTTCCTCGATCACCCGGCCGTTGAAGGCCAGCCACGACAATTCCCGATTGATGAAGCGATCCTTGGATTCGATATCGATGACGGGGATGTCGGCGGCCTGCGCATGGGTCACGGCGTTTCTCCATTGGACGAGGCGTGGTGCGCCCCCGCTCATTTATATATCCTGGGCGAAGCCCTGTCATGGCCGAGGCGATTACCGAAATGAGAAAACTGTTCCTGCTCCGTCACGCCAAGTCCTGTTGGGACACCCCGGCGGCCGAGGATTTCGACCGTCCCCTGAACGGGCGAGGCCGCAAGGATGCCAAGCGCATGGGCGCCTACATGGAGGAACAGGGCATCCGGCCGGGTATCGCCCTGGTATCGGCGGCGGCGCGCACCCTGGCCACCTGGGAACTGCTCGAACCCCATCTCGAAGGCGTCCCGGTGACCATCGAGGCCGAATTGTACGAGGCCGGCAAGGCGCGGCTGCTGACCCGGCTGCGCCGGCTGGACGACCACATCGAATCGGTGCTGCTGATCGGCCACAATCCCGGGATCGGCCGCCTCGCCGAGGTGCTGGCCGACCACCACGGGGCTCCGGCCCTGCTGGCCGAACTGGCGGACAAGTTCCCCACCGGCGCCCTGGCGGCCATCGACCTGGATATCGCCCATTGGGGGGAAGTGGAGGCCGGACGCGGCCGGCTGCTCTCGTTCATTCGCCCGAAGGACTTGGAGACGGCGGAGGACTGACTACAGCGTCCCCGGAAACGCGCCGCCGTCGATCAGCAGGTTCTGGCCGGTGATGTAGCCGGCCTGGGCGGCGCACAGAAAGGCGCAGGCGTCGCCGAACTCGGCCGGGTCGCCGAAACGGCCGGCGGGGCTGGCCTGGCGGCGCTTGTCCAGCACGTCGTCCACCGTCGCGCCCAGGGCCTTGGCCTGCCCCTCCATGGTGACCCGCAGGCGGTCGGTGTCGAAGGGGCCGGGCAGCAGGTTGTTGATGGTGACGTTGTGACGCACGGTCTGGCGCGCCAGACCGGCGACGAAGCCGGTCAGCCCGGCCCGCGCCCCGTTGGACAGGCCCAGGATGTCGATGGGCGCCTTCACCGCCGCCGAGGTGATGTTGACGATGCGCCCGAACCTCCGCGCGATCATCTGGTCCACCGTGGCCTTGATCAGCTCGATGGGAGCCAGCATGTTGGCGTCCAGGGCCTTGATCCAGGCGGCCCGGTCCCAGTCGCGAAAATCGCCGGGCGGCGGACCGCCGGCATTGGTCACCAGGATATCGGGGTCGGGCAGCATGGACAGCAGCACGCTCCGTCCCTCCGGGGTGGTCACGTCCACCGGAGCCGTCTTGATGGCGGCGCCGGTGGCGGCCCGGATCTCCTTGGCGGCCCGTTCCAGCACGTCGGGGCGGCGCGCCGCCATCACCACGTTGACGCCCTCGCGGGCCAGGGATTCGGTGCAGGCGCGGCCCAAGCCGCGCGAGGCGCCGCAGACGATGGCGCTACGGCCCTTCAGTCCCAGATCCATTGTCCTCGTCCTCCAGAATGCGCCGGGCCAGCGGCACGGTCACCGAGCGGCGGCCGGCCAGGGCGGCGCGATCCAGGCGCTCCACCAGATCGGCGCAGGCGGCGAAGCTGCGCTCCATGCGACCGACCAGGAAGTGAACCACATCCTCGCCGATGCGTAACTGGCGATCGTCGAACAGCTTGACCAGCAGGGCGGCCAGAAGGGCATCGTCGGGGGCGCCGATGGACGCCACCGGCATGGCCAGCAGCCGCGAGCGCAGGTCGGGCAGCCGCACCGCCCAGGCGGCCGGCGGGGTACGGGCGGTCAACAGCAGGAAACGGCCCAGTTCGCGGCCCTGGTTGATCAGGTGGAACAGCGCCACCTCGTCCAGGACGCCGGGCCGGTCGCAATCCTCCACCGCCAGCACCGGAACGGATTCCAGCAGGGGCCGCGAGGCTTCGGGCGTGACGTCGGCGGCCGAAATCAGCACGCCGCCGCCGGCGCGGGCGAACAGGTGGGCCAGATGGGTCTTGCCGCTGCCGGCCGGTCCGACCAGGATGCTGGCCGGGCCGGGCCAGCGGACGGGCGCCGCCACCCAGGCATGGGCCTCGGCGTTGCAAGGCGCCACCAGGAAATCGTCCTCGGCCAGCGAGGGCACATGCCCGAACGCCAGGGGAAGCTGGGCGTCGCTCATGACTTGCTGTAATCGTCCCCGACGCCGTCGTAGAGCGAGCTTCTCATGTAGTTCTGCAGAGCGAAGCGGACCAGTACGCCGATCACCGAGGCGGC
This sequence comes from Phaeospirillum sp., assembly GCA_030824585.1. Classification (GTDB taxonomy): domain Bacteria; phylum Pseudomonadota; class Alphaproteobacteria; order Rhodospirillales; family Magnetospirillaceae; genus Phaeospirillum. Next base: position 12,478 of record JAVBXM010000184.1, read on the forward strand.
GGGCACCGCCAGCAGGATGCCGACGAAGCCGAACAGGGCGCCGCCGGCCAGCAGCGAGAAGATAATCCACACCGGATGCAGCCCCACCCGGTCGCCCACCAGCTTGGGCGTCAGGAAATTGCCTTCCAGGACGTTGCCGATCAGGAACACGATGCCGACGCCGCCCAGCAGATGCCATTCGCCGCCCTGGGCCAGGGCGAGGCCGACGCTGGCGATCAGGCCGATCAGCATGCCCACGTAGGGGACGAAAGCCCCCAGCCCGGTCCCCAGCCCGATCATCAGGCCGAGGTCGAGGCCGGTCAGGGTCAATCCGACGCCGTAGAACACCGCCAGCACCATGCATACCGTGGCCTGCCCGCGCACGAAGCCGGCGATGGTGCGGTCGATCTCCCTCAGCTCGGCGCGGATGGTCTCGGCATGGTGGCGGGGCAGCCAGTTGTCCACCTTGGCGATCATGCGGTCCCAGTCGCGCAGCAGGTAGAAGGTCACCACCGGGGTGATGAACAGCAGCGACAGGATGCTCATCACGGCGATGCCGCCCGACAGCACGCCTTTCATCACCCCCAGGCCCCACTCCACCGCCGTGCCGGCATAGGCGCCGGCCGAGGAGCGCAGCTTTTCCAAATCGTCGGTCGACAGGTGGCGGTAGACTTCCTCCAGCAGCGGCATGGCGCGGGTTTGCAGCGACTGGGCGTAGGTGGGCACCTTGTGGACGAAGGTCAGGACCTGCTGCTGGATGATGGGCGCCAGCAGGGTCAGCCCCAGGCCCATCAGGCCGAAGAACACCAGGCAGATGACTGCCGTGGCCAGGGTGCGCGACAGCCCGGCCCGCTCCATGCGGTCGGCCAGGGGATCGAGGAAATAGGCCACCGCCATGCCGGCCACGAAGGGCAGCATCACGCTGCGCAGCATATAGAGCAGCACCAGGAAGACCGCGCCGCCGATCAGCCAGAAGCGCAGCCGCTGACCCGAACTCATGCTCATGGCCCCCCCCGGAGCCGCATGGCCCAGAATCCGTCGTTCCAATCCATCTGCAGGCCGGCCGCGCCCAGGGTGGCCTTGACCTGCTCGGGCTCGCCCACCGTGTACAACATCAGCGCCGCCTCCTCCTTGGACAGGGAAACGATCTCCCAGCGGCGCACCTGGGTGACGCGGCCCAGGCGTTCGCGCACCGCGACCCAGTCCTCCAGGCCGCGCAACTGCACCATCACCGCCATGGAGGCGGCACGGTCGAAGGACAGCAGGTTCTGCTGCTTGTAGGCGTTGTCCAGAGTCTGGGCCGCCTCGGCGGCGGCATGGCGCAGCACCGCGTCCAGGCCGGCCTCGCCGATGGGATACGAGCGGATATCGAAGGGCTTCATCACCCCGGGCATGCCGGTGGCGGTCACCTCGACGGCATTGGCCGCGCCGTTGACCATGGCGGCCATCACCAGCACGTCCGGAGTGCGAAAGCGGCTTCCCAGCGCGCCCAGGGCCTCGGCATCGCCGGCCAGGGCCTTTTCCACCGGCAGCCCTTGGGCATCGGCCACGTCGCCGGTGGGCACCACCAGCGGCACCAGCCCGCCGCTGCCCTGGCCCAGCCAGGCCGCCCGCCAGGGATTGGGATCGTCCCACAGCAGGGCGCGGCCGGTTCCGATGGGGCGGAAGACCGGCACGATGACCACCGGACGGGGACGCGGCTCGGCATACTTGATGCCGGCATCGCGCAGCAGCTTCTTCACCGCCGAGGAATTGTAGCGGACGGTCAGCGCGGCGATGTAACGCACCGCCGAGGACCGCTCGTGCTCGATGGCCACGTCACGCACGTATTGCAGCGCATCGGCATGGGGCAGGCGGCCATGGTCGGCCGGCATGGTCAGGCGTTCGAGCAGGCGCCGAAAGCCGACCCGCTGTGCCTCGGCGATGGCCTGTTCCTTGGCCGCCGCCACGGCCTGGGCGGTGATATCCACCTCGATGCCGCGCACGGCGAAGGCGTCGGCGGCCCGCGAGGCGCCGGGAAACGTCACCAGAAGGGCGAGGACCAGCCAGGCAAGCCGGAGACCGCGAGAAGACATTGCAAACCGTCCGGGATGAAGTATTTTGGCCCACTCAATTTCGCCGAGACCATACCACACCCATGCCCACGAGGAAGCCCATTCCCGCGCAAGACAAAAGCCAAGGCCTGACCTACCGCGATGCGGGCGTCGACATCGATGCCGGCGAAGCTTTGGTCGAGGCCATCAAGCCGCTCGCCAAGTCCACCGCCCGTTCGGGCGGCGCCGCCGGTCTGGGCGGTTTCGGCGCGTTGTTCGACCTCAAGGCCGCCGGGTTCAAGGACCCGATCCTGGTCTCCTCCACCGATGGCGTCGGCACCAAGCTGCGCGTCGCCATCGAGGCGGGCAAGCACGACACCGTGGGGATCGACCTGGTGGCCATGTGCGTCAACGACCTGGTGGTCCAGGGCGCCGAGCCGCTGTTCTTCCTCGACTATTTCGCCACCGGCAAGCTGGACGTGAAGGCGGGCACCGCCATCGTGTCGGGTATCGCCGAGGGCTGCCGTCAGGCCGGCTGCGCCCTGGTGGGCGGCGAGACCGCCGAGATGCCCGGCATGTATTCCGACGGCGACTACGATCTGGCCGGCTTCTCGGTGGGCGCCGCCGAGCGTGACGCCCTGCTGCCCAAGGAGGACGTGGCCGAGGGCGACGTGCTGCTGGGCCTCGCCTCGTCGGGCGTGCATTCCAACGGCTATTCCCTGGTGCGCCGCATCGTGGAGAAGGGCGGACTGTCCTACGGGTCCGACGCCCCCTTCGCGCCGGGCCGCAAGCTGGGCGAGGCCCTGCTGGAGCCCACCCGCATCTACGTCAAGAGCACGCTGGCCGCCATCAAGGCCGGCACAGTCAAGGCCATGGCCCACATCACCGGCGGCGGCCTGATCGAGAACGTGCCGCGCGTCCTGCCCGAGGGCGTGGTCGCCGAGATTGACGGCTCCGCCTGGGCTCTGCCGCCCGTGTTCAAGTGGCTGGCCAAGGAGGGCGGCGTGGTCGCCCACGAAATGGCGCGGACCTTCAACTGCGGCATCGGCATGGTGGTGGTGGTCTCCGCCGCCAAGGCCGACGAGGCCGCCCGCATCTTAGGGCAGCACGGCGAGACCGTGGTGCGCATCGGCCGCATCCGCGCGCGGGCGGGTGACGAGCCCCAGTCCCAGGTGCTGAACCAGGGCGAGTGGATCTGAGCATGAAGAAGAAGGTCGGCGTCCTGGTCTCGGGCCGGGGCAGCAATCTCCAGGCCCTGCTCGACGCCTGCGCCGATCCTTCCTTCCCGGCCGAGATCGCTCTGGTGATCTCCAACGTGCCCGGGGTCTATGCCCTGGAACGCGCCGCCAACGCCGGGGTGCCGACGCTGACCATCCCGCACAAGGGCTTCCCCTCGCGGGAGGCCTTCGATTCCGAGATGGACAAGGCGTTGCGCGCCGCCGGCATCGAAATCGTCTGTCTGGCCGGCTTCATGCGCTTGCTGTCCACCGGCTTCGCGGAGGGCTGGCGGGGCCGCATGATCAACATCCATCCCGCCCTGCTGCCGTCGTTCAAGGGACTGCACACCCATCGCCGCGCCATCGAGGCCGGGGTCAAGCTGCACGGCTGCACCGTCCATCTGGTGACGCCGGAACTGGACGATGGTCCCATCCTGGTGCAGAAGGCGGTGCCGGTGCTGGCCTCGGACGACGAGGACACCCTGGCGGCCCGCGTTCTCGAACAGGAGCACAAGGCCTATCCCGAGGCGCTGCGCCTGCTGGCCGAGGACCGCGTGGCGGTCGAGGGCAACCGCGCCCTGATCCGCGATGCCTGACCACCCTTGTCGTTCCGGCGGCCATCGGGAGGAGGAATCCCCGCCTGCTCCGGCGCTTCCAACTCGGCAAAGACAGTCCAGGCGGAGCCCCCTCGCTTCCGCTCGGGATGACTTGGGAGGGAACCGTGGCCTCCCCATGTGATTCCATCCTGGTCTATGTGGGCCTGGACGCGGTGGGCGACGGGCTGATCAAGCTGCCCTTCGTCCGCGCCCTGCGCTCCGCCTTCCCCCAATCCCGCATCACCTGGCTGGCCGGCAAGGGCCACACCGTCTTCGCCGACACCCTGGCCCCCATCGTGGCGGGCCTGATCGACGAGGTGGTGGACGAGGCGGGCATTGGCTCGCGTCCGCTGGAATTGCTGGGCAATCCATTGCCCGGCCGCGCCTTCGACCTGATCATCGACACCCAGCGGCGGCTGCTCACCACCCTGATCATCAGGCGCATCCGGCATAAGCGCTTCATTTCCGCCACGGCCGCCTATCTGCTCTCGGATGGAAAGCCCGGAAACACCGCACGGCCGGCCTCCTCCCTGGCGGGGCAGATGATGCAACTGGCCGAGGCCGCGGCGGGCCGTCCGGTGACGGCGGACTTTCCCCTGCCCCGCGACCCGGCCGTCGAGACCGAGGCCGACCGCCTGCTGCCCTCCGGTCCCCGCTATGTGGGGCTGGCGCCGGGAGCGGGCGGCAAGCACAAATGCTGGCCGCTGGACCGCTACATCGCCCTGGCCGCCGGGCTGAAGGACGCGGTGCCGGTCTTCCTGCTGGGACCGGCCGAGGCCGAGGATTGGGCCGGTACCATCCGTGCCGCCCTGCCCCAGGCCCTGCTGCCGCTGCAACGGGCGACCACCCTCACCCCCACGCTGACCATCGCCCTGGGGCGCCGGCTGGCGGCGGCGGTGGCCAACGACAGCGGCACCGGCCACATGCTGGGCGCGTCCGACATTCCGCTGATCTCGCTGTTCGGCCCCACCCCGGCCGACAAGTTCGCGCCGCTGACCCGCCGGGCCCGGATCATCCGCGCCCAGGATTTCGGCGGCAAGGCCATGGAGGCCATCCCCCCGGCGGCGGTGGAAGCGGCCCTCGCCCAGTTGTTGCTTTGACCCGGATCAAGGCTGAGGCTACCATACCGCTGCAATCCCTACATCGAGCTTCGTCATGAATATCAAGGACCATATCCGCGGCGTTCCCGACTTCCCCAAGCCGGGCATCCTCTTCTACGACATCTCGACCCTGCTGGCCCATCCCGACGCCTGGCAGGTGGCCATGGGCCGCATGGCCCGCGAGATCATCAAATTCCAGCCCGACATACTGGCCGGCATCGAGTCGCGCGGCTTCCTGGTGGCGGCGCCGCTGGCGCTGAAGCTGGGCTGCGGCTTCGTCATGCTGCGCAAGAAGGGCAAGCTGCCGGGCAAGACCATCCGCCACGACTACGAGCTGGAATACGGCACCGACACCATCGAAATTCAGGAAGACGCCATCGCCGAGGGGCAACGCGTGGTCATCCTCGACGACCTGCTGGCCACCGGCGGTACCATGGCGGCGGGCATCGAGCTGCTGCGCAAGATCGGCGCCCACGTCACCGGGGCCGGCACGATCATCGATCTGGCCTTCCTGCCCGGCAAGCAGCGGCTCAAGGAGTTGGACGTTCCCTTCACCTGCCTCGCCTCCTACGACGAGTAGGAAGCAGCATGCCGTTCGCGGGGGTTGAAGCGGCCTTGTCCGGTATGGCCGTGGGAGCGGCGTTGACGCTGCTCGCCATGGGCCGGCGCCGCTTCCCGCCGCCCGCCGCCAACGGAAAGAGCAAGCTCGACGCCCAGCGCCAACTGGTCGAGGCGCTGGGCAACAGCCGCGACGGCGTCGCCCTCTTCGATTCCGCCAACCGGCTGATCACCTGCAACGAGCGCTATCGCCAACTGCTTTCCCCGATCAAGGGGTCCATCGCGCCCGGCGCCCGTTTCGACGACCTGATGGCCGAGCTGGCCCGGGTCGAGAACCGCGACGAGGGCTGGCTGGTCCGCAAGATGTCGGGCGGCGGCCTCACCGACGCCACCGCCAGCGAGGATAAGTTCCGCGACGGCCAGTGGATCACGGTCAGCGCCTACGCCACCCAGGATGGCGGGCAATTGCGCATCCTGCGCGACATCACGCCGCGCAAGCAGGCGCAGATTTCCCTGGAAGGCACCGTGTCGTGGCTGAAGGGGGTGATGGACACGGTGGTGGACGGCATCGTCACCATCGACGAGACCGGGACGGTGCTGAGCTTCAACCCGGCGGCGGAGCGGCTGTTCGGCTGGACCGCCGACCAAGTGGTCGGGCGCAACGTCAGCATGCTGATGCCCGCCCCCCATCAGGCGGCCCATGACGACTATATCCGCGGCTATCTGCGGACCGGTGTCCGCAGGATCGGCTCCGCCGGGCGCGAGGTCGAGGGACTGCGCCGCGACGGCACCTGCTTTCCCATGGAACTGGCCATCGCCGAGATGCACCAGGGCGACATGCTCACCTTCATCGGCGTGATCCGCGACATCAGCGACCGCAAGAAGAACGAGCTGGCGCTGCTGGACAGCAAGAACCGCCTGCGCGACCAGGCCGACCGGCTGCAGGGCATCATCGACAACATGCCCCAGGGAGTGGCGGTGTTCGCCGCCGACGACGCCCTGATCGCGCTCAACGAATCGGCCATCCGCATGCTGGGCCTGCCCAAGGCCGAGATCACCCCGGGCACCATCGACATCTCGCTGTTCATGGCACTGCTGGCCGCCAACGACACGCCGCCCGGCTATCACAGCGCCCAGTTGACCGCAGACCTCGCCGAAAGCATCCGCGAACGGCCCGAAATGGTCTTCGAGCACTTCGCCCCCAGCGGCATCATCATGGAGGTACGCTCGTCCTCCATGCCGGGCGGCGGGCTGATCCTGTCCTTCACCGACGTCACCGACCGCAAGCGGGTGGAGCAGACCCTGCGCGAGGCCAAGGACGAGGCCGAGCGGGGCAACCGCGCCAAGAACACCTTCCTGGCCAATATCAGCCACGAGCTGCGCACGCCGCTCAACGCCATCATCGGCTTTTCCGAGATGATGAAGCACGAGATCTTCGGCCCGCTGGAACCGGCCAGCTACCGCACCTACGTGGACGACATCCACGAAAGCGGCCAGCACCTGCTGGAGCTGATCAACGACATCTTGGACATGTCCAAGGCCGAGGCCGGCATGACCGACCTGATGGAAACGGCGGTGCACGTCCCCGACCTGATCCGCGTCGCCATCCGGCTGCTGGCCCGCCGGGCGGAGAACGCCGGCATCGGCCTGAGCGAGGACCTGCCGCCCTCCCTGCCGCTGCTGCTGGCCGACGAGCGGCGACTGCGCCAGATCATCCTCAACCTGGGCTCCAACGCGGTGAAATTCACCGACGAAGGGGGCGCGGTGACCATCGGCGCCCGGGCGACCGAGGCGGGCTTCGTCATCACGGTGAGCGACAGCGGCATCGGCATGACGCCCGAGGAACTGCAGCGGGTGATGGAACCCTTCGTCCAGGCCGACACGAGGCTGTCGCGCAAATACGAGGGCAGCGGCCTCGGACTGCCGCTGACCAAGGCCCTGGTCGGCGCCCACGGCGGCGCCCTGCGCCTGGACAGCGAGCCGGGCCAGGGCACCACGGTCACCGTCACCTTCCCGGTCTCGCGCATCGTCAACCAGGATACCGCCGCGGCCGATATCTGACCGTCCTGATATCCCGTTCCCTACGGCCGCCGGCACGACGCGATAGCCGCCGTCCGTACGGTCTTGAAGACGTGATCGGTCAGGCTGTCGCTGGCACGCACTTGGCTTTTTCCGCTTGGGTCTTGCCGGAAACTATAGCGGCCTTGCCGCCTTTCGCCAGCCTTCCTAAAGTGGCTCGACCCTGGAACCGGACGCTTTGAGGTCGAATCGTTTCGTGATCCGACCAAGAAGCTGAATCCGTCTCCAGTCGATAAGTTAGGGGGCGATCCATTGTCATCGCACTCTGGAGAGGAAGCGCGGATGGACATCATGGTGCGGGGCAGGCGCGTCTTCGCCGCCACCTTCGGCAAGGATTCGGGCCCGCTGGCGGTGCTGGCGCATGGCGCCGGCGGCAGCCACCGGACGTGGGACGGCATAGCCGAAGGCGTGGCGGCCGGCGGCTTGCGTGTGCTGGTCCCCGATTTGCCCGGCCATGGAAGCTCCGAGGGACCGGCCCTGGACAGCATCGGCGCCCTGGCCGACTGGCTGGTCGATTTCCTGGACGCCGCCGGCATCGGGCGCGCCGCCCTGGCCGGCCATTCCATGGGTGCCCTGGCGGCCCTGGAATGCGCCGCCCGCCACCCCGGCCGGGTCACGTCCCTGGCCTTGCTGGGGGCCGCCTGTACCATGCCGGTCAACCAGGCGCTGCTGGACATGGCGCTGGCCGACCCGCCGGCCGCCGCCGCCCTGATCGCCAAGTGGGGCTTCGCCAAGGAACCGCCGCCCGCCCCCGCCTTGCTGGCCGAAACCACCGCCGGCCTGTCGGCCGCGCCCTCCGGCGTGCTGCATGCCGATCTGGCCGCCTGCAACGCCTATGGCGGTGGCGAGGCGGCGGCGGACAAGGTGGCCTGCCCGGCGGCGGTCATCATCGGCGGCCAGGACCGCATGTCGCCCCCCGATTCCGGCCGCGCCCTGGCCGGCCGCCTGAGCCGGGGCCGGGCCATCATGCTGGAGCGGGCCGGCCACATGATGATGGCCGAGCATCCCGAAGACACCCTGACAGCCTTGGTTGACGCCCTCGATCCCGGCCTGGACCCCGGTGATTGGGAGGCCCTGCGCGCCCAGGCCCACCGCATGCTGGACGAGAGCCTCGACTTCATCCGGGGCGTGGGCCGCGGCCCGGTGTGGCGCCCCATGCCCGCCGGGGTGCGGGCGGCCTTCGACGCCCCCCTTCCCCGGGCCGGGCAGGACCTGGCGGCCATCGATGCCGAGTTCCGCCAGCGGGTCGAGCCGTTCGGCCCCGGCAATCTCCATCCCGGCTTCATGGGCTGGGTCCATGGGGCCGGCACGGTGGAGGGCATGCTGGCCGAGATGCTGGCCGGCGGGCTCAACGCCAACCTGGGCGGCCGCGACCATGCCCCTATCGAGGTGGAGCGCCAGATCCTGCGCTGGATGCGCCGCCTGTTCGGCTATCCCGAGGAGGCCAGCGGCCTGTTCGTCACCGGCACCTCCATGGCCAACTTCCTCGCGGTCCGGGTCGCCCTCGCCCAGGCGCTGGGGCCCCAGGTCCGCCGCACCGGCCTGAGCGGTGGCGAAGGGCTGACCGCCTATGCCTCCCGAGCCGCCCACGGCTGCATTCCCCAGGCCTTCGAGATGAGCGGGCTGGGATCGGACGCGCTTCGCCTGCTGCCCACCGATTCCCGCCACCGTATCGACCTGGAGGCGCTGCGGCAGGCCGTCGCCGCCGACCGCGCCGCCGGGCGGCGGCCCTTCATG
>JAVBXM010000022.1 GCA_030824585.1 Phaeospirillum sp.
GGGGCGGTAAACGCCCCAACGGCTATCCGTACGTTCACATGAGAGGGCATTGGAAGGGGGCCGCTGCTTACACCTACAACCCGGGATGACCAAATTGGGCCGGATGCGGAATGGCGGGTTTTAGACGTGAGACGAGGAGAAACGGACCTTCGAGTTGAGTGCTGTGTCACCGCCCCCCGAAACGCTGGCGCGGCACACCCACCTTCGGGCTGACCGCCTGAATCGTCAGCCCGAAACTAGTAAGCACACCCAGGGTGGAAGTTGTTATGCCATTGATCTAATATCACCTGCTTTTTTGGCTGGGGAGGGGGCCTTGGTTGCTGACGCAGTTGCAGCCCTGAGTAACGGGGCGAAGTTCATAAGGGGCGACCTGCACATTCACTCGTTTGGCGGGTCATACGACGTAACCGATGATAGTGCCACGCCGCAGGCGATCGTTGGGACCGCCGCTGCCGAGGGTCTGGCGATCATTGCTATCGCCGATCACAACGAGATTAGCAATGTAAGGCCGGCCGTTGACGCTGGGGTTGCCAACGGTGTGCTGGTTGTTCCCGCTGTTGAGCTTTCTACACCTGAAGGCCACCTTCTTTGCTACCTTCCGACGCCCGATTCACTTGAGCGGTTCTTCAACCGGCTGCAAATCGCTGGCCGACGGACTCCGGAATGCCGCTGCCAAACCGGCACGCTCCAATGTCTTGAAATCGCCGAGGCTGAAGGTGGCTTCGGCATTCTTGCTCATGTCGAGTTGAATGGCGCCTTTGAAAACAATATGCCGCGCTTCACTCCGGCAAAGCTTGACATTCTCTGTCACCGGGCCCTTGAGGGCATAGAAGTGACCAGAGCTGATTGCCCAATTCATTATACGGCCGACGACGTCGATGCCGACCGGCGAAATGCAGCAAGCGAGCGCATCAAAAGGCTTGGGCTCGGTTCCCAGCAGTTTCTTGCCCGAATTCTCAATAGCGACGCACATACATTGAATGCCATCGGGCGAAATGCAGCCCAAGACCGAAGGATCACCCGCTATAAAATGGAGACGCCGAGCTTCGAGGGCTTGCGTCTAGCGATTCGAAGCAACGACACACGCATTCGCATTGAGGACGAAGTGCCGACAAGTGTTCCCATGGTGCAGGGCGTGCACTTCCAGGGAGGGTTCCTTGACGGTGAGGCGATCAACTTCAGTCCAAACCTGACGTGCATCATCGGTGGGCGCGGGAGTGGCAAGTCAACGGCATTTGAGAGTTTGTGTTTACTGGCTGGGCCACCCGCTGCGGAGGTCACGGTAATCGATAGCGACGTCTGGCCCGATATGTTGTCCCTGTTCTATAGGGATGAGGCGGGTCAGACGCACACATTGGCGCGGACTAGGGAAAGCGGAGTTGAGAACCTTGATGATCCGGTCACGGGATCTTGCGCTTTTCCCATCGAAAGCTACCGTCAGGGCGCGACCAACGAGATCAGCAAGCGAGTGCAGGGCGACCCGCTAGCCTTGCTGACGTTTCTTGATAACCTCATTCCAATTGAAACCGCTATTGCTGCGGAAGATGACTTGCGCCAGCAGTTGATGGACCTAACGCCGCAGATCGCTAAGGCGGCGGCTAACGTCGAACGAATACCTGCCTTTGAAAAAGAGTTGAAGCTGAAGGGCGATCAACTCAGCCGCCTGCGGCAGGATAAGGGCGAAGAAGTCATAAAGCTCCAGCAGCAACTGGAGAGCGAAAGGCGTTCGCGCAGCACCATCGAAAACAGGCTCGCAAAGTTGGGCGGTGTGGTCAGTAGCGAAGCCATAACGAGCCTGACTGCTGGCATTAAAGAGTGTGTCGAAAAGGGCGTGATCACGATTGCGGCTGTCGAGGCTGAGAAGATTGAAGCCGATACCGGTACATATGAGGCCGCAGTCAATGGGTCTACGACCGCACTGCGCAAGGTGACGGGCGAGTATGTGGCCGCTGTCCATGCACAAGTCGCTGCATGGAAAGCGAAGGAAAATCAAACTTCAGCCCAAATTGAACAAAAAAAGCAGGAGCTTCTTAAGCATGGCATCCGGCTTGACATGCCATTTATCCAAAAACTTGTCGCGGACGAGGCGCGGGCCAAGGAAAACGTGAAAAATTTGAAAACATGGGTTCCAGAGTTGGTGAGGCTTCGAAAAGAGTACGATGGCCTTTTGAAGCAGCGATGGCAGGCGCGGGAAAGAGTATCAAATACGCGCGCCGCTTTTGCAATGCGCGCCTCAAGTGCGCTCAAAGGAACTCTTTCGGATCTGTTCGTGTCGCTTAAGTACGATGTTAGTGCTTTGGCGCCTGACGCCGAGAGACTGATCATTGATGCAATGGGGTGGAGAACGCTTCAACATTTAAAAGCTGGCGCGTTGATTAACACTCTTACGCTCCCTAAGCTCGTAGATTGTATCCGCAAGCGAGACCCAGCCCCGATCTCGGCGCTTCGGAATGAGAATGGTGGGGCCGTGTTCATTCAGAATGAAGCAGAGGTGCTTCTTGAGCGGTTGGCAGAGCCTCAGCTCTTAGCTCAACTGGAGACAGTGGCCGTTCACGACCGACCTCGGTTGAGTGTGACCAAGAAGAAGGTAGATGCCGAGGGGCAGCAGAAATATGTGCCCAGAGACTTCAAGCGCCTTTCTCTGGGGCAGCAGCAATCGGTCCTGCTTGCTCTTATGTTAACCAGCGAAAGCCAGGCTCCTCTAATTGTGGATCAGCCCGAGGATAACCTGGATAGCGAATTCATCTATAAAACGCTTGTCCCCGTCATCCGAGCCGCCAAGGAGCGCCGCCAGGTCATCGTCGTTACCCACAATGCCAACATTGCTGTGCTTGGCGACGCTGAGTTGATCGTAGCGCTAAAGGCCACAAACGATTTGGCAAAGATCGTTACTCGGGGTTCGATCGATCACCCTGAAACCTGTGAAGCAGCTTGCGCCATCCTCGAAGGATCGCGGGAGGCATTTGATCGGCGAGCGGCGGTTTATGGCATTAGCCGTCGGGAATGAGTATGTAGCTCACAGCCATCGTGATAACTCAGCTCTTGAGAACCGGTGCAGACCCTCGGAACGGCTTACATGGGCGCGGAGCAGTCCCGATGGGCCGTTTGTAGACTTTCCGCTGTTAGAATCAGACGTGGAAAGCAGCCACCTACAACAACCCATGCTTCCGCCTGGCAGCGGTATCACCATGTCGCATATGGTCGAATCGCGGGTTCAACTTGCTGCGATCTCTTGGTTGATCGTCGAGGACGATCCGAACGACCGTCAACGGCGTCCATCTCTTCACGACATGAGCCAGATGCGATCGGTCGACGTTCACCTGACCTGTTCCTGAACTTGTTACCGCTCAGAGATAGAGTCCCGTCTGGTTTTGATGCCCGAAATGGGCGGTGATGGCAACCAGGGCCGGGGCATGCCCCGGCCCTGGTTGCGTTCGGGATCGAGCGGCCATCTCCGCCGGCGTGGCGCCGCCGAGGCTGGTGTGGGGCCGAACATGGTTGTAATCCTCCCTCCAAGCCGCCAGGACCGCCCTGGCGTGATTCAATGAGGTGAACAATGTTTCGTTGAGGCATTCGTCCCGTAGCTTGCCGTTGAAGCTCTCGATGAAGGCGTTCTGGATCGGCTTGCCCGGCGCGATGTAATGCCATTCGACCCGACGTTCCTGGCACCAGCGCAGGATGGCCATGCTGGTCAGCTCGGTGCCGTTGTCGGATACCACCATCATCGGCCTGCCTTGCCGAGCCATCAGGATGTCCAACTCCCGAGCCACCCGGGCACCGGACAGCGAGGTATCGGCCACCAGGGCCAGACACTCGCGGGTATGGTCATCGACCACCGCCAGGATGCGGAACCGCCGCCCGTCGGTGAAGGCGTCGGAGACGAAATCCAACGACCAGCGTTGGTTCGGCCCCATGGGGATCGCCATCGGCGCCCGCGTGCCCAGAGCCCGCTTGCGTCCGGTGCGGCGACGCACCGCCAGCTTTTCCTCCCGGTACAGCCGTAGCAGCTTGTTGCGGCTGAGCATGATGCCTTCCCGCTCCAGCAGCAGGCCAAGACGACGGAAGCCGAACCGCCGACGTTTGGCCGCCAGATCCCGCAGACGGGAGCGGATCGCTCCGTCGTCGGGGCGGCATGACCGATAGCGGACCACCCGCCGGGAAATCCCTACGATGCAACACGCCCGACGCTCGCTCACCCTGACACTCATGGCCTTCGTGAAGCGGTATGGCGGCATGATCTGGTCGTCGACCCTAAAGAGTTCCGCTTCCGCCTGCTCAGTTTCCATCCGTTGCTTCATCGCGCTGAAGGCAAAGGATAGTTCCCGACCAGCACGTCGTAGGGCATCTCCGGTTTCTTCGCGTTTGCGCGCTGATTTGGCGATGCGGTGCCGCGCCAGCGCTTGGTCGAAATAATGGAGCTTTGTCGAAACATAGGTGCCGCAGCGGGTGAGCGACAAACGATGCAAATCCCCAGACTGTTCGTCCCGGATCGCCTTATCAATCAATTTATCCAGTTCGTTGGCGTCGATGGTACTGATGGCGTCTTGCTCATCCCGAGAGATGTTGATCTCACCCATGCAGCATGTCCTTGTGGCAGATTTATTGAGATTTTGATCATCTTAGAACCAACCCCCGAAAGGAGAACAATATGGACGCCTCGGGAAACTGGCACCTGGGCTTGGCTCTTGATTCCATCAACTATTGGCAGTTGGGAGAGCAACCCGCAAGAGATGAGGAGGCGAATCGGGCTGGTTGTCCGCACGATCGGCCTCGCCCGCGCCAAGGCGACGATCACTTTGGATCCGCGCGTAGTCGCTGAAGGGCTTGTGAAGGGCAGACTGAGGGCGTCCGTTATTGAGAATTGGCCAGATAGCGCGAATGACCCCCATGGGCGCGGAGCGGAACGGGCGAAGTGGGCCGGAAGCGGTCAGGCAGCTTGCGAACGAACATTCTGAAAAAGCGGACATCGACGACCAAGGCCTTTCGTATGGCCGTCGCTCCCGTCGAAATCCCCCGAGCGGGCATGCCTTAGCGATTTCCGCAGGCAACCAGTTCATCGAACAGCGGGCAACCGTTCTTGCATGTCTTCTGGTGTGAGCACCCCCCACACCGATCGGATGCAAAGTAACTTCGGAAGGAACGTATGTTCTCCGAGCGATGCCAGATATCCAGCAGGGTGGTTCGATCGTCCAGCCTGTCACCTTCGGCTAGCCCGCTTTGGAACGAACAGGGGTAAACGGTCATATCCTCTGACACGTACAGGGAGAATCGTCCCGCATCGCAGGCGTCGACCAATGCGGTGCTAGCGGACGTCCTGGCGAATACGCCACTCACGCAGCACGCGTCAAAACCCACTTTCACCTTCGCCTCTGAAGAGGTCGCCAGCCTAAAGAATTCGTCCTGTCGAGAGCTGTGTCGTAGCAGCTTCTCCTTGAAGACCCGGCGCCCGGAGGGCTTATAGTTAAGAAAGATTAATGCGTTAACTTTTTGCATGAAGGCCGGGGGCTCGCGGAGCCAATCGATCGCAGTATCGACGCTTTCGCTGTCCACGATGAAGTGGACATTCGTTTTGATACCGCGATCTGTCAGGCGTCTGACCGTATCGGCGGTTTCATCGTAGGGCGGGTAGGCTGAAACGGCGACCGCGCCACAAAGCCTCCGGGTCGCTTTAAGAATTGCGTCAGTCAGGCCCCGCCCGTTCGTCGTATAATTGGGTACGACACCCCTTCCCCAAGTATAGTCGAGTATCTCTTCAAAAGCTGGATGCTGATTTGGGTTGCCGCCGCCGAGCGCTACCTGATGGGTACCCATCTCGGCGGCTTCATCAATGACGCGCTTATAGTCTTGCAGGGCCATATGCGACCCATACCGATTAGAGGACTTATAACAGAACACACAGCCTTCATCGCACCAGTTGGTGATCGAAATGTCCATCAGTTCGGGTCCGTGCGGGGACCAAAAGGGTTCACGTTTACCTGGCTCGGGGACCCGCGCAAAAAAGCCCGTGCGTGTGTTGAAAAACGTTGTGTAGCCGAGATTCTTATAGCGGGTGATCCGAAGGCGTGACCTACCAATAGTTGTCATAGGCATTGACGAAGAACCTTTCGGAATCGATCTCGAAAATTTCGGTGCAAAGAACCATCTCTGCCAATCCTTCCTCGCTGCTCAGAGACCCGGTAGTAACGATCTTTCCTTGCACCAATGCCTCGCGCATCCGGGCAATTACCTCCGGTGTGAACTCGCGGCCGCTATCCAGGGCGTCGACCTCCTGAGCATACGTCAGCCTGTTACCTCTCTGGATGCTAGATTTGAGTTGCTCAAACATTTCATCAAAAAGGAAAGCTACGGAGCTGTTCGCATCAACGCCTACAGCAGCAAAGAAATCGTCACGAGTAAGCATGTCTTGAGCGATATAGACAAAAGACGTCGATGAGCTATTCGACACGAAGTCAATCTTTACCTTCATCAGATCCCTCCAGCTTTTTGATGCATTCGATCACCGCATCCAGAATGTTGTTGTCATATGCTGGATCGACGACACCACCTGGTGATTTAATATTCAGGATATACCGCTTCTCGAGATCTTCAGGATTCAGATATATCTCGTGAGCAAGCTCCAGATATCGCTGAAAATTCTTGTACTCCACACAATAATATCGTTCGTACAGATCGCGCAGATCTGTAGAATGGATGAAAAATTGCTCATAGACGTTGGTTAAAAGCTGCGCCCCAAACCCTGCAGGCTTCACCCCCAAGGCGCTGAGGAACTCTACAACTCCTGGAATATGATTTACCGGGAGAACCAGATACTCCTCATTCATTGTCCAGCATCCTTCGGCGCTTCAATTTCCGCAATCATGGAGCGCACCTTGTCGGCTTGCGCAGTCCGGACGAGGTTCAGGGCCTCCTGGCAACACACGTGCGACACTGAGTTCCGAAATAGCGTGACTGCACGCTCTCGATCCGACCACCATGCTACGGAAGAGGCGTGCAAAAAAAAGGCGAGCCATCCAGGCGCCTTGTCCAAGCTCTCCTCTGAACTCGCCTCCCATACCTGGTCGACAAGATTTCCGACGCGTTCGCGCCATTCGCGCCTGCCGTAGCCGTTCGTGTCGGAAAAGAGCGTTCTAATAAAAGCTTGGTGCCCCTCGGTGTCCAAGTTGTTCATGTGATTGAGAAGTAGTGTGATATTCAACATCTCCGTAATGTTGTGACGCCGGAGAAGAAATCCTGCCACACGAATGACGCGCTGCGGAACGGAAATATCAGAAAGAATGATCTCAGCCCTCTCAACGTCGGCGTTATTCTGAACGCACGGAGGAAGGAGATGAATGTTCAAGGCGAAATGCTCGATGAATTCGGCGACCCGTTCGCAAGCGGAGATTGCCAACGACTTGTTCGCCTTTCTGGCGAGGAGGTAAGCGTATTTATAGACGCCCTCAAAGATCGGCCGGCCCGGCAGGTGCGACAACGCTCCCTCAAGGGCATCAGCGTTATCGTTGGTAACCTCTTCGATCAGCTTGTACGCGATTATGAAATCTCTGAGTTCGTCATAGGTGAACGAGACTATGAAGTCGCCAAAGCTGGCGAGGCCCTGCTCTGTGATTTCTTGCCTCAAAATTATGTCGTCGGCCACTAGGTGCTGAACAATCTGCTGCTCGTCCGCCTCAAACTCCCGCACCGACAGCTTCGCATAATCATCCGCAGCAAGCATACACGCGGTTATCTTCGCCAGCGTGGGAAACACCTTTGCTCGTAACTGCTCCGGGAATGAACGGAACTTCCTGAGGAGAAAATCTTCGAATAAATCGCCTTTGTAGATCTCCGTGGTGTGGCCGATGTCCCGGCCCTCGTGCCGCTCGCAGAAGATGCGAAGCAGGAGGAGGTCGTTTTTCAAAAACTTCTCCGCAGCTCCGGTGAGGGAGCCCGTGACCCTGAAATGACGGAGATAGGCAGCCAGGAGACGGTCTTTGCTCGCCTTCGACATTTTGGCTCGCAGATCCGTTACCTGGTGAATCTGATCACTGTATGGCTCATCCAGTATTGATGCGTACTTTTCTGTAAAAAATTCACTGCGGCATGTAATTATTATTTTAATAAAGTTATACTGGCAAACAGCACTGCAAAAATATTTCAGCTCGTCACTGAATTCTGCCTGAGCCTTTATCTCATTGATGCCGTCGATGGCAATGATGAACGGCTTCCCAATGTCCCTTCCAATCTTATCAAACAAATCAAGATATTCATGTAGTTTCGTAAAATTCGGTGAATAGCGGTTATTAGCGATAAAATTGAATATCCGCGCATGTGCGGGGTAGCTGTTAAGTTCGCGTGCGGGGATGAAAATGCATGGAATTTCAAATGCGGAGAACTGGTTCTCAATGAGATCGCAAATGAAGTTTGTCTTCCCCTGTCCCGCCATGCCGGTGATAAGGAATATTTTTTTCTGCATGAGTTGGATTAATGCGCGCGCATCTCGTAGGGCGTAGGTTAGGCCGGTGGCGACGCTTTCCACTCTGAACTGGACGATCGACCAACTGGCAGAATCTTTATCGTGCGGCGTATACTTTTGGTCTTCCGCTTCGCGGTTCCAGGATAGTGGCCGTACTTTTGCCAACTCTTTGTCGAC
This sequence comes from Phaeospirillum sp., assembly GCA_030824585.1. GTDB lineage: Bacteria > Pseudomonadota > Alphaproteobacteria > Rhodospirillales > Magnetospirillaceae > Phaeospirillum. The sequence continues at coordinate 8,630 of JAVBXM010000022.1, forward strand.
CGCATCACCGATCGCCCTCGACCACCCAGCGAGCTGTGCATAGGCGGCGGGAGAAGTGCTCCTATCAAGCTCGAGCGCCAGTTCTGGCTCTTTGGCGAAAGCAAGCGATGCGTTCAGGTGTCGGTAGTCGATCCTGAAAAGAGCGTCCTGAACTTTCCTGTAGAAGAACATGGGATTCACAAACGCACGCATCTCTTCCTTGGTGGAATGCGTTTCTACAAATATTTCAGGAATGTACTTCTTTGAGGTTTTTTCAACCTCAATTTTTCGTGTCGTAAATTCGAGAAATTGATCGAGATTCTCCCGAAATCGCGAGTGTTCGTCATATTTTTCGAACTCACTCTTCAAGTGGGTTACGATCTGCCCCAGTTTGTCGGTATCCAGCAGGCGAATGCTCGACAAAATATCCCCAAGGTCGAGGATGTTATCCGATTTGCTGAATGGAACTGGGAGTGCGCAAATCGCACTATCAAGTACCTTCGCGGTATAACTCGTTTGCTTTTCGGTTATGGTGACAACGTATACGCAATCAAAATGCGCGTTAAGGCCGTGTTCCCTAAATTTTTCTAGGGTTTTCAATATCTTGCCGCTTGACGCGTCCGTCGTGACTTGGAAGGAGATGCGCGTCTTCCTGCAGCCAAGGTCCACGGCCGGGAAATTTTGCTGAATTTGGTTCTGGTTTTGCAACTCCGGGCAAGCAAATATGACTTGTAAAATTGGAATCAGAAAGTCCTCTGTGGTTGAGTTAATATCAAAGCGACCAATCGCGTTCAGAGCTCTAATCTCGTGGCTAAGGCGGCCGATATATTTTGCGATATTGTCGAGGTACTCGTCTCTGTTCATTCCGGGAGCAATCATGTGATGCGCGTTGACAACGTCTTGGCCAGTCGTTCGGGTGGAGACCACAAGCCCATCGGTTGGCGGTTGACGGCGAAGAATATCAGACCCTGACCCGTAAGGCGACGAGATCTGCTTCGAATCTCCCTTAAGGATAGGCTACTGGGGGCGATTTCAACATTGATCTACTTGAAGAACGGCACGGCCCAAATGGGTGGCCGCTTTCTGACCCTGCAATTTCGTTGCTGAATGACCTAAATGGGCGCAAAGTAGACCAATCCCCCTCTCGAACGGAAGCCCCACGCGGCGCCCCCTCACCACTCCTCGGCCAGCATCACCGTCATCACCCGCGTCGTCACCGCCGGGTCGGCGGGATCGGGCGAGACCCCCTCCATCTCCGCGTCGAAATAGTCGATCTTCCAGAACACCCGCGAGCCACCTTCGTCGAAGGCGCCAAAATCGTGTTCCTGGTGGGGATCGTTGTCGGGGGTGAAGGCGTCGAAGATGCGGACGTGGCGGATGATGGCGCGGACCTGATCGTCGCCCAGAGCGCGGACGCCCTCGGTGAGGAAGACCTTGCCGCCCAGGAAGCTGCGGCGGAAGACCTCGTTCAGGCGGCGGATGGTTTCGGTCTTGTCGTTGATCATGATCTGTTCCTTTCAAGCTTCGGATTGCGGGATTAGGGCCAGCACCCAATCGGCGATGCTCTGGGCCACAGTCGCCGCGCGGAAGATTTCGCGCTTGTCGTGTTTCAAGGCCTCCAGCCAGCCGCCGATATAGCTGGCGTGCTGTTCCAGCTCGGTGGGTAGGCCCAGTTCGGCGCAGACAAAGGCCGAGGCCAGTTCGGCGCGTAATTCCTCCATGGCATAGTCCGGGCTGCCGTATTTGCGGGGCATATCGCGATCTAGACGGGAGGGATGGCCGGTGGCGTGGGCCAGTTCATGCAAAGCGGTGGCGGCCCAGCTTTCCGGGCTGCGAAATAGCCGTTCCGGCGGCAGGAGGATGAGGTCGCGGGCGAGGCTGTAGCTGGCTTCGCCCCCGCCGATGTGGAGGCGCCGACGCCGCTGGCCTTCAGCAGGGCCTTGACCGTCTCCGGGGCCTGCCAGGACTGTTCCGGGGCTACGGGCCGGGTCCAGGGCGGGATGCCGTCCATCTGGCTGGCGTGGAACACCACGAAAGTGCGGATCAGGGGAATGAAGCGAGGGTCGGCGTTATCCCCATCATCGGACTCGTCATCGTCGATCTCGATCTTCTTGAAGAAGATGATGGCGGTGCCCTTCTCGCCCTTGCGCACCTGCCAGCCCTTCTCCTGGGCCTGGTGGTAGGTACACCAGCGGGGATCGCCACTGGCCAGGGCCAGAGGATGCCAGGCCAGCAGCAGGGCGTTGACACCCCGGTAGCGATGCCCGCTGACCGCGTTGCGGGGCAGAGCCGGGCCGAGTCCGTTGCCCCAGGGGCGGCGCCACGGTGGCGTGCCCGCTTCCAGGGCGGCGATAATCTGGGCGGTGACCTCGGCGTGAATGTCGCGTTTGCTCATGGTGGCGTCTCCCTCAGACTTCGAACAGCCGCACCAGGGCGGCACTGCGGCCGCCCTTGCGGATCATCAGCGACTCCAGCGGCGGTTTGGCATAGAGGCGGCGATGCGGCCCGGCCTTCAGGTGTGCTTTGGACACACCGGCGGCGACCAGGGTCGAGGCTTCGGGTTCCGGCAGGCAGTCCTCGAAGTGGGCGGCGCCGATGGCCGCCCCACCGAGGGCGGCAGCGGCACAGGCCATGCCATGGCGCTGCCAATAACCGTCACGGCCGGGCATCTCGAAGCCGTGGACGGCGGCCAGGGCCAGGTCCACACCGGCCTCCCGCCACCGGGTCTGCCAGACGGCCAGGGCGGTGCGGCGGAGGTCGGCAAAGCCCTCGTCTTTGGTCCCGACCAAACGACCGCCGTCGCGTAGCCAGCGGATGGCGCGGGTGCGGGCCGAGCCGCTGTCCGGCCCCTCGTGAAACCCGAACACATCGTAGCAGGCGTTCAGTGCCGCCCGGCGGCCACCGGCCAGGGTGACGATACGGCCGGGACAGTCGTAGTCAGCCAGGCGAGGTGTCACCGCCCGCTCAGGATTCTCGGTGTCCTTCTCGGTGGGGAAGATTTTGCGGGCCAGGCCGACGACGCCCTCGGGGTTGAAGGCGGCGCAGAACTGGTCGTCACCCTCGCCGAGGTTCTCGCCGTCGATGCCGACCACCAGGAGGGCACCGGGATGGGCCTTGTCGAGGCGGCGGGCCTGGCGCAGCAGGCTGCGGCCGATGCGGGTGCGGGCCAGCACGGCGGCGCGGCCGTCAAAGGTGAGGTCGGCCAGGCTACGCCCGAGCCGAAGGAAGCCGCCAGGCAGCAGCACCGCCTCCAGGCCGGGCCAGGCGGCCTCGTTCAGGCGGTCGATCACCTTTTCCAGCAGGTCGAGGCGGCGGGAATTGTGGGCAAGATTGGTGCAACGCTTGCCGCGCACGCATACGGCGGCAACGCGCACCGACGGAGTCGGTCGCTTCATGGATAATCTCCGAATGAACAGTTGAGGGATGAATGGCGCCCGTGGGCGCGAGGGCCGTAGCCCTTACAGCATGGCGATCAGACGGCGCTTGACGAATTTGCTCAACAAACACCGCCCGATAGACACGCTATGATTGTAGCAAATGATAAGGCGAATGTCAAATTTTGACAATTGAATCAGATAGATATGAGCGTTAGACCCGAGCTTAAATCGTCCCCGGAGGCCTCACCAAAGGGCTCCGTTGGCTTTGCCGTACCGGCCAGCGTATATTGAAGTCAGACCCGAACGAGGACAGCGCCATGCGCCACCTTGAAGACATCCTGGAACAACTCCGCGCCTTGCAGCCCGAGCTGTATCGCCGTTACCCCATCCGCTCCATGGGGGTGTTCGGCTCGTTCGTGCGCGGGGAGCAGCGCGAGGATAGCGACCTGGACGTGCTGGTGGAGTTCGGCGACGAGGCCGGGCTGTTCGAGTACGCAGGGCTCCAGCTCGACCTCTGCGACGCCCTGGGCATGAAGGTAGACGTGGCGAACAAGGCCGCGCTGAAGCCGCGTATCGGCCAGCACATCCTGGCCGAGGTGCGCATGCTGTGACCCGGGATTTCACGGATTACTTGGCCGACATGCTGGCCTATGCCGAGAAGGCACGGCGTTTCGTCGGCACCATGACCCCCGATGAACTGCTGGCCGACGAGAAGACCTATCTGGCCACGGTGCGGGCCATCGAGATCGTGGGCGAGGCCGCGCGCCATATCCCCGACGATTTCCGCGCCCGTTTCCCGGCCATTCCCTGGCGGCAAATCGTCGCCATGCGCAACATCCTGGCCCACAATTACGAGGGCGCCGACCCCAGGATCGTCCATCGCACCGCCACCGTGAACCTGGCGGAACTGATCGCCCTGCTGCCCGAGGCCATCGACGCGGCCAAGGCCGGATAGGCTCAGGCCGACTGCTTCACCTTCCCTCCCAAGGCTTCCGCCTTCGCGCCGAAATGCTCCGCCGCCGCCCGCAAGGGATCGTCGGCCAGATGGGCATAGCGATGGGTGGTCTGCGCCTGGGTATGGCCCAGCAGCCTGCCGACGATGGCCAGGCTCATGCCGGACGAAACCAGATGGGAGGCGTGGGTATGACGCAGATCATGCAGGCGGGCATCCTCGATTCCGGCCTCGGCCAGCACGCCCTGCCAGAATTTCTTGATGTCGGTCAGCGGCTTTCCGTCCGCATTTCCCGGAAAGACGTAGCGAGACTCCTCCCCCTCCTCCCGGATGGCGGATAGCAGCGCCAACGCTTGGCCCGACAGCGGCAGATGCTCCGTTCGCTTCTGCTTGGTGGTATGGGCGGGCTTGCGCCAGACGCCCCGCTCGAAATCGAACTGGTCCCAGGTCGCCTTCAGCACCTCGGAACGCCGCGCCCCGGTCAGCAGCAACAGCCTAACGGCATTGGCGGCCCGCTGGTTGGCGTGTGCTTCGAGAACGGCGAACAGGCGCGCCAACTCGTCATCCTTCAGCCAGCGGTCCCGCTTCTCCTCGCCGAACTTCTCCACGCCCTTGACCGGATTGTCGCTCCGCCAGCCCCACCCCACCGCCAGCGAGAACATCTTCGACAACAGGGCGCGCACCCGGTTGGCCTGATAGGGCGTAGCCCGAAGCGAGAGAACCAGAGCCTCCACCTCCCGGCGGCCCAGATCACGCACCTTCCTGGCGCCCAGCCGGGGCAGGATGAAGCGGTCGAGCATGGAACGGTCGTCCCGCACCGAAGCCGGACGCTTCTTGGGAATGGCATGGCGTTCCAGATAATCGGCCGCCAGTTCGCGCATGTTGGGGGCTTGGCGTTCATCCTTGCGCACCAGGGCGGGATCGTTGCCCTGGGCAACCTTGGCCAGTTCGATCTTGGCCATGGTCCGGGCCTCCTCGGCGGTGAGAATGCCGTGGCGGCCCAGGGTCAGGCGGCGCGATTGCCCACCAGGTGCGCGGTACTGGATGATGTAGCTCTTGGTCCCGGACGCCTTCACTCGAAGGCCGAAACCCGGCACGCCATCATCCCACAGCAGGATATCCTTGCCGGTGGGCATCTCCAGAGCCTCAACGATGCGTTTGGTCAGCTTTGCCATTGTCGTCCTCAATGCCGCCCTGCTTACCCGGGTAAGCAATAGGTAAGCAGCCGGAGGCGAAACACGGGTCATTCCGTATCAGTCGAGATTGACCGCAGACACGAAATTAGTCAATGTTTTTCGTTAGTTATAGAAATGCATCGAAATTTGGAGAAGGCTGGAGAAAGCCGCAAAAACTGATTTGTAATCAGGGGGTCACGGGTTCGAATCCTGTAACCGGCACCAGGACACAAAAAGGGGCAGGCCCGGCGGCCTGCCCCTTTTCCATTGCGATGAGATCCCGGGCCTACTTCCTGGGATCGACGAATTCCACGGCGCTGGGCTTGACCTGATCGTCCTTGGGCATGGCGGTTCCGTGGCCCGCGACCGGCGGCGGCGCGGCGGCCGGGGCGGCGGAGCTTCCCGAGGCGGAGGCCGGAGCCGGGCTGGGCGCCGTCCCGCCGGCCTGTCCCGGCTGGGGCGCGCGGGTGTCCTTCTGGCCGTTGAGCGAGGCCTGAAGAGAGGCGGCGCGGAACTGGCGATACAGACTGCGAATGGCCGCGTACTCGTCGATGGAGGTGCGCCGGATCTCCTTGAGGGTATCCAGGTGCTCGGTCCGGGTGTCGACGATATCCACGCCCATGGTGACGTTGTTGACCATCCCCAGCCCCTGGGCGGCGAACACCTGGCCGGTGGGCTCGACGAAGTAGTCGGCGACACGCGCCGTGCCGTCGCGCAGGCTGGACGGGCCAAAGAACGGCAGCATCAGATAGGGGCCTTCCTCGACCCCCCAAACGGCAAAGGTCACGCCCAGATCGGTCTTGTGGCGCTTGGCTCCGCCGGTCTCGGCGACCACGTCCTGGGTCCCCAGCATGCCGAAGGTGGAATTGATGAAGAAGCGGCCCAGCGCGTCGGCGGCGGCGGCGGGATTACCCTGCAGCAGGTCGTTGCCGGCGGTGTAGGGCTCCTGCAGGTTGGCCAGCAGGTTATGGATAGCCTGGCGCAGCCAGTCGGGCGCCGTGTCGCGGTACGCCTGGGCGACCGGCTCGGCGACATTGCTGTCCAGGAACATATTGACGTCGTAGATGGCCCGGTTGGTGGGCTCCAGCGGGTCGTTGACGGCCTCGGCCTCGGCGCGGTCCTCGGGGTCCTCGGGCAGCGTGGCACAGGCCGACACCATGGACACCGCCATGGCCGCCGCCACGGAAAGCAGACGACGTCTCATATCGCAAAACCTCCAACCCTTGGAACCCCAGCCGGTATCATCGATACCGGCCCCGGGCGCGCATAATATCCACTGTTACGGGGAGGTCAAACGCCATATGAACACGGCAGATCCACAGCGAAGACCGATCCCCGCCCAAAGACCGAATGAACGGAAACCGAAATCCCCAGAATTCGGGCGATTCGGTCGACAATGGCCAGACCCAGGCCCAATCCTTCATCGGCGCGGCGCGTCGGATTGTTCAACTGGTAAAGCTCTTCGAAAATAAATGGCAGGTTCTCTTCGGCGATACCGATGCCACTGTCCCAGACCTCGATGCGGATGCGTCCGTCGCGTCGACGGCAACCGACCACCACCCCGCCCCGCTCGGTATAGCGCACGGCGTTGGACACCAGATTGCCCAGCAGACGCTCCATCAGGGTGGCGTCGCTCTCGCAGACCAGGCTGGTCTTGACCACCCGCAGGCGCAGCCCCTTGGCCTCGGCGGTGGGGCGGCTGGCCGCCGCCACCTGGTCGAGCAGGTCTCCCAGGGCGATGCGGCTGCGGGTCACCGTCATGCCGCCGGCATCCAGGCGCGACATGCTGAGCAGCGCCTTGAGCTGGCGCGACAGCTGGTTGGCGCACTGCTTGGCCTTGATGCCGGGCTCGGGCTGGCGTTCGGCCAGGATGGCGCAATACATCTGCAGCGCCTGCATGGGCTGGCTGAGATCGTGGCTGGCGGCGGCCAGGAAGCGCGACTTGGAGGCGTAGGCACGCTCGGCCGCCTCCTTGGCCAGACGCAGTTCCAGCTCGGTCTGCTTGCGGTCGGTGATGTCGATGGCGGCGCCGATCAGGCCGATGGTCTCGCCCCGCGCGTCATAGAGCCGCCGGGCGATCAGGTCGAAGTATTGCGGCCGGCTCATGCCCAGGCTCTGGACCTGCACGTCGCGCCGCACGGAAATCCCGGTGTCGATCACCTCGCGATAGATGGCGCACAGCATGTCGGCGGTTTCGCGGGTAAAGACGTCGTACTCGGTCTTGCCGATCAGGTCGGAATCGCCGAACCCCACATGGCAGGAATGGGCCCAGGTGTAGCGCAGCTCCATGTCCATGGTGAAAGCCACCGAGGTGCCCAACTCCATGGCCAGGCGGAACCGCTGCTCGCTCTCGGCCAGGGTTTCCAGCGAGACGTCCAACTGGCGTCCCAGGAACTCCGCCAGCCGCTCGGTCAGGGATTGCTTGGCGGCGTGGGCCTGTTCCAGGCGCGACATGGCTTCGCGCAGGCGGACCTTGGAATCCACCAGATCGGAGATTTCGGCGAAGGTGACCAGTACCGCCTCGGACCGGCCGGAATCCATGGCGATGGGCTGGGCCCGCATACGCAGCCATATCCGCTCGCTCCCCCGGCGGACGCCCATCACCATGGGACCGGCCGGACGGCGGGTCTTCAGGGCGATGGCGGCGGGATGGTCGGCATTGCCCAGCGGGGCGCCATCCAGATGGGTGACGTCCCAGTCCTCGACACAGCAGGTTCGGCCGATCAGGTCGTCGGGACTGTAGCCGAGAATATCCGACGCGGCGGCATTGGCGTAGATGATGCTGCGCATGGAATCCTGCACCACCACCCCCTCGGCCATGGTGGCGAGCAAGGTCTGGTGAAAATCGGCGGTAACCGGGGACGACTGCACGTTTGCCTCATTGGGCGGAAGACCGGCCGGAATTAGGGCGCCTCGCGGCGAGGTGCGTCAAGCCCCCATGAAGCGGGCCGGGCGGCGCTCGAGAAAGGCCGCCATGCCCTCCCGCCGGTCATGGGTGGCGAAGGTGCGGTGGAACTGGCGCCGCTCGAAGGCCAGCCCCTCCTTCAATCCCGGTTCGAAGGCGCGGCTCACCGATTGCTTGACCATGGCGAGGATGGCGGGAGACAGTTCGGCCAGCCGCCGCGCCACGCCCAAGGCCTCGTCCATCAGCCGCCCGGCGGGCACCACCCGCGAGACCAGCCCGCACCGCTCGGCCTCGGCGGCGTCCATGCGCCGGCCGGTCAGCAGCAGGTCCATGGCCTTGTGCTTGCCCACGGCGCGCGGCAGGCGCTGGCTGCCCCCCGCCCCCGGCATGGTCCCGACGGTGATTTCCGGGTGGCCGAACCAGGCGGTGTCGGCGGCGATGACGATATCGCACATCTCCACCAGTTCGCAGCCGCCGCCCAGGGCGTAGCCCTCCACCGCCGCCACCACCGGCTTGGCCATCCGTCCCAGGCGGGGACAGCAGCCGGAAAAGTCCATCGCCCTCACCTGCTCCTCGGTAAGCGGCAGCATCTCCTTGAGATCGGCCCCGGCGGCAAAGTCGCCCCCCGCCCCGCGCAGCAGCACCACCCGCACCTCGTCGTCGACCTCGGCATCGTCGAGGGCCAGTTCCAGGGCGGTGGTCAGCTCCACCGACAAAGCATTGCGCGCCGCCGGCCGGTCGAGGGTGAGAACGGCCACCGCGCCGTCACGCTCGACCCTGATCATGGCCGGCCTCCCGCCTCGGGACGCCGCAGGACCATGCCGGGAATGAGATAGGTCATCACCACCTCTTCCCGCTGGTTGGAGACATGGAACTTCCAGGTGACCATGCCGCGATCGGCGTGCTTGGACGAGGGACGGACCGCCACGGTCTCCACCAGACACGACAGGGTGTCACCGGGCCGCACCGGCATCAGCCAGCGCAATTCGTCGATTCCGGGGCCGCCCAGGCCGCTCTGGCGGTTGATGCCGGTATCGATGAACAGCCGGAAGCTGAGCGCCATGGTGTGAAAGCCGCTGGCGATCAGGCCGCCATAGGGCGATTGCGCGGCCCTGGGAACGTCCAGGTGAAAGTATTGCGGATCAAAGCGCTGGGCGAAGTCGAGAATCTGGCTTTCGCTGACCGTGGTCCCGCCGGTGGCAAAAACCTGGCCGGGCTGGAAATCCTCGAACCAATGGGGGATGCACGGGGTATTGGGCTGCATGGCGAACCTCGGGGCAGGCGGTGGATCACCAGACGACGCTAGCATCCACGGACCGGACTTTCGGACGCAACCTATTCATTCAAGCCCGGGCAGCGTTCACCTGACCGAAACAATATGTTGAGAAAGGCGGTGATTGTCGCCACGCGCCCCCGGGTTAGACTGAAGGCAACCACCCCTTGCCGTCCCTGGCAGCCGGCCGGCGGCTGCACCATATGCAAGTGCCGTCCCCCCATCACTCTACCGACGAGGTCCCCCATGAAGCTCGCAACCGCCGCCCTGCTGGCCGCCGTCATCGCCGTCGCCGCCCCCGCCGCCCGGGCCGAGATCAGCCCCGATCCGGCCAAGCTCGAGGGCGGCCAGTTCGCGGTGGACAAGACCCACGCCAAGATTATCGCCTCCTTCTCCCATTTCGGGCTTTCGACCTCCTACATCCAGTTCACCGATTTCGACGCCAAGCTGAGCATCGACGCCAAGGCTCCGGCCAAGAGCGCCGTGGAGGTCTCGCTCAACATGGACGGCATCCACGCCAACGTGCCCAAGTTCGAGGCCCACCTGAAGTCGGCCGATTTCTTCGACGTGGCCGCCTTCCCCACCGCCAGCTTCAAGAGCACCGCCGTCGAGGTCACCGGTCCCAATACCGGCAAGATCAGCGGTAACCTGACCGTCCACGGCGTGACCAGGCCGGTGGTTCTGGACGCCACCTTCAACGCCGGCGGCGTGCATCCCATGAACCAGAAATACACGGTCGGCTTCAGCGCCAAGGGCCAGATCAAGCGCAGCGAGTTCGGGGTCGGCCGCTATGTCCCCAATGTGGGCGACGACGTGACGCTGACCATCAGCGCCGAATTCGTGCGGCAGTAAGTCGGTCCGGCATGACCGCGCGCAACCGCTATGACGCCGTCGCCATGGGCCTGCACTGGCTCATGGCGGCGGCCATCCTCGCCCTGCTGGGCCTGGGCTTCACCATGACCGGGCTCAAACCGGGCTCTCCCCTGCAGTTCAAGCTGTACCAGATGCACAAATCGGTGGGAGTCCTGGTCTTCGTGCTGGTGGCGCTACGCCTGGGCTGGCGCCTCGGCCACCAGCCGCCGCCGCTGCCCGCCACCATGGGGCCGGGCGAGCGCCTGCTGGCCCATGCCGGGCACTGGGCGCTCTACGCCCTGATGCTCGGCATGCCCCTGGCCGGCTGGGTGGTGGTCTCCACCTCGCCCTACAACATTCCGACCATCCTGTTCGGCGTGGTGAACCTGCCCCATCTGCCTTTGCCCCGCGATCTCAACGCCCTGGCCAAGGGCACCCACATGATCGGCGCCTGGCTGCTGATCGCCACCCTGGTGGGCCACGTAGCCGCCGCGCTACGCCACCATTTCGTCCTCGGGGACGACGTGCTGACCCGCATGCTGCCCCGTTTCGGGAGAAAGTGATGAAAGCCCTTGCCTGCGCCCCCCTGATCGCCGCCCTGCTGTGGAGCGGCTCGGCCAGCGCCGCCGAATGGACCGTCGATGCCGCCAGGAGCCGCCTCGGCTTCGTCGGCAGCCAGGGCGGCAGCTCGTTCGAGGGTAAATTCACCCGCTGGAGCGCCCGGATCGACTATGACCCGGCCAACCCCGCCGCCGCCAAGGTGACCGTTGATATCGACATGGCCAGCGCCCAGACCGGCGACGCCCAGAAGGACCAGTCGCTGCCCGGCGCCGAATGGTTCGACGCCAAGGGCTTCCCCAAGGCCCGCTTCGAGGCCGCCGGCTTCAAGCCCAAGGACAGCGGCGCCTACGAGGCTCCCGGCACACTGACCATCCGCGGCATGGGCAAGGGCGTCGTCCTGCCCTTCACCCTGGACGTCAAGGGCGGCCAGGCCCATGCCAAGGGCCGCCTGGACATTGTCCGCACCGATTTCGGAGTGGGCCAGGGCGAGTGGAAGTCGGGCGACATGGTGGCGCTGCAAGTGGCGGTGGTCTTCGACCTGGAAGCGGTCGCCAAGCCGTAATCGTTGCGATATCCCGACCCGAAACAGTCATCCCGCCGTCACGGAACCGTCGCACTCCGCCGCTATTCTCCGCCCGCCAACAGAGCGCGGAGAACAAGAGTGTCGGGTGAGAAGGCCATGCGGCGGGAGTGCCGGGATTGCACCTACTGGACCGGCTGGAGCTGCGCCATCGGAGACGTTCTCCAGGAAAAAAAAGAATGTCGCGGATGCGATTTCTTCATCCGCGACAGTCTGCGATACGCCTTCTTTGCGAAGGTCTGATGCCGGAGATCACCCCCCTTGAAGGCGGGAGGGAAATTCTTGTCCTCCGCCACCCGGCGCCAGCGGATTTACCTCCGCGTCGCCATCGGGCCCATCGGTGACAATGCTTACCTACCAATGAAATATGGTCAACAGGCGATGAAGGTGGGATTTCCACCGCCATGCCATGGACAAGCCCGCCGAAGCGTGCCTACCATTGAATATGAGTGAAATGTACATCTAACGGGGCCGCATGCTTCCCGGGTCAGCCACGCCGCCCATCTCCGCCGCCATCAAGGTCATGCTGGTGGATGATTCAGCCATCGTCCGCAGCCTGGTGGGCCGTATCCTGGCCGAGGACCCGGCCATCACGGTGGCCGCCCAGGCCTCCAACGGCGAGCAGGCCATCGCCGCCCTGGCCCGCACGCCGGTGGACGTGGTGGTGCTGGACATCGAGATGCCGGTGATGGACGGGCTGACCGCCCTGCCCGGCATCCTGAAGGCGGTGCCGGGGGTCAAGGTGATCATGCTGTCGTCACTGACCCAGCGCGGCGCCACCGTCACCTTCCAGGCGCTGCGGGCCGGCGCCGCCGATTACATCCCCAAGCCCTCGGCCGGCGCCGATATGGCCTTCAAGCGCGAGCTGATCGACAAGATCAAGAGCCTGGCGGCCCGGGGCGGCTTCGACCTGGTGCTGCTCGACATGCGCATGCCCGGC
>JAVBXM010000103.1 GCA_030824585.1 Phaeospirillum sp.
CGAGCGGGCCCAGCCCCTGCCCCGCCCGCCCAACGGCAGCGGGGAACGGATCGACCTGGCGGTGCCGGTCCGCTTTCAGCTTCGATGATTCCACTCGCCACAAGGAGTTCCCCATGTTCATCGCGATGAATCGGTTCAAGGTGGTTTCCGGCCAGGAAGAGACGTTCGAGACGGTGTGGCGGACCCGCGAGACGCGCCTGCCCGAGATGGACGGCTTCGTGAATTTCAAGCTGCTGCGCGGCCCCAGCACCGCGGAGCACACGCTGTTCGCCTCGCACACCGTCTGGAAGTCCAGGAAGCATTTCGACGGCTGGGTGGAATCCCAGGCCTTCGGCAAGTCCCATCAGGGCGACGGCCGCCTGTCGGGGATCGTCCTGGGACATCCGGAATTCGAGGGCTTCGACATCTTGCAGGAACTCTGAGCGTCAGGCCGGCCCACCGCCCTCGTCCAGGCGCATCTTCATGCGGGCCAGTTCGGGGGCGCTGCGCACTTCCATTTTTTCCAGCACCTTGGCCCGGTGGGTCTCGACGGTGCGCACGCCGATGTCCAGGCGGATGGCGATCACCTTGTTGGAATGGCCCTGGGCGACCAGGTCCATGACCTCCTGCTCCCTGGGGCTGAGCAGGTTGAACCGGTTGCGGATCTCGCTGACCTCCAGCGACAGCCGGCGGGCCCGGCGGTCACGCTCGATGGCCTCGCGGATTCGCTCGATCAGCACGTCCTCGTCGAAGGGCTTTTGGAGGAAATCGACCGCCCCCGCCCGGAACGCCGTTACCGCCGCGCCCACGTCGCCGTGGCCGGTGACGATGATCACCGGCAAGGTCAGGCCGCGCCGGACCATCTCCTGCTGCAGGGACAGGCCGTCCAGGTCGGGCATGCGGATGTCGATGACGGCGCAGCCGCCCTGGTCGGGATCGGCGGCGGCCAGGAACTCCCTGGCGGAGGCGAAGCTCCGCACCGGCAGCCCGGCGAGATCCAGGTGGACCGACAGGGCATCGCGCACGGCCGCGTCGTCGTCGATCACGAAGACAATGGAGTGTTCATTGGGCATGGTCGTCATCATGTCTGGTGGCGATGGGAAGGCTGAAGCGAAAAACGGTGCCGCCCTCGGGCAGCCGGCAGCCGGCGAGCATGCCGCCATGGCTTTCGACGATGGAGCGGGCGATGGACAGGCCCAGCCCCATTCCCGTCGCCTTGGTGGTGACGAAGGGCGTGAACAGGTTGCGCTCCACCAGATCGGACAGGCCGGGACCGGTGTCGCGCACCGAGATGTCGATGAAGCCGGGATCGCCCCGGCCGGCCGACAGGGTGATGAGGCGCGGCCCGCCGGGCGAGTCCATGATGGCCTCGGCGGCGTTGCGCACCAGATTGAGCAGGACCTGCTGCAACTGGATGGGATTGCCCGCCACCGGAGGCAAGCCGCCCGCCACCTCGGTGGCGATGGAGACGCCGTGCTGGCGGACGCCGGGACCGGCCAGCACCAGGCTGTCGCTCACCAGGGCAGCCACGTCGATGGCCTCCATGCGGCTTTCCCCCTTGCGCACGAAATCCCGCAGGCTGCGCATGACCCGGTCGGCCCGCTCGGCCTGGGCCACGGTCTTGTCCAGAATCTCGACCAGTTGCGGCGACACGCCGTCGCGCCGGGCGATCTTCCGCGCCGCCCGGGCGTAGCTCATGGTGGCGGCCAGCGGCTGGTTGATCTCGTGCGCCAGGGCGGCGGTCATCTCGCCCGCCTCGGTCAGGCGGGATGCGTGGGCGAATTCCTCCTGGCGCTCGCGAATCCACGCCTCGGCCCGGCGGCGCTCGCTGACCACGGCTCCCAGCAGCAGCGCGGTGACGGTCAGCGCCAGCAGCAGGAACTGGAAATGGGTCATCCTCGCCGTTTCGGCGCCGACCGCCTGGATGGCGATGATCAGCCCGACCTGGCTGACCAGCGCCGCCAGCGCCGCCCCGGCCAAGCCGTGGCGCGACGCCGCCCACACCACCGGCAGGAACAGCAGATAGAAATATTCGTAGCGGTCCGAGGCCAGGGGGCCGAACACCAGCCACAGCGCCAGCCCGATGGCCAGCCCCTGGGCCGCCGCCTCCACGGGGACGGGCCACGGCAGGCGGGGCGAACGGCTGGGCAGGCGCAACAGAAGGATCACCGGGGTCAGCACCATGATGCCGATCACGTCGCCCACCCAATAGCGCAGCAGGACGGGCAGGAAGTCGCTCCAGGGAAACAGGCCGAGTCCCATGAAGATGGAAATGTACCCGGTCCCGGCCGCCGCCGCCGCGATGCCGCTGCCGCCCATCAGCAAGACGATGTCGCGCAGCCGCTCCAGCCCCGGCCGCAAGCCGAACCGCGACAGCATGGCCCAGGCGGCAAGGCCGTAGAAGCCGGCGATCACCGCGTTGGACAGCAGGATCGCCCACAATTCCGCCGGCAGGCCACGCACCAGGGCGTCGCCCGCCGTCATGGCCAGCCAGACCACCGGCAGCAGGCGCGGGCCAAAGACCAGCAACCCGCCCATCACCAGACCGGCCGGCGGATTCCACGGCGTGATGTTGAGGGGGGGCAACTCGTGGATGAAGCTGACCCAGTCGAGAAACAGGTGGGCGGGCAGATAGACGGCGATCAGCGCCATATCCCTGTAGGCGTCCCCGCCCCG
>JAVBXM010000111.1 GCA_030824585.1 Phaeospirillum sp.
CGGATAGCGGGATCACCCATGGACCGCTGCCGGGCGGCGGCGGCGGAGCCTGGGGTGGGGCTTCCTCCACCACCACATGGGCATTGCTGCCGCCAAAGCCGAATGAGCTGATTCCGGCGCGGCGGGGCTGGCCGGGGACGGCTGGCCAGGGCGTGGCCTCGGCCTGGATGTGGAAGGGGGTGCCGTCCAGGTCGATCAGGCGGTTCAGCCGGGTGAACCCGACATTGCCGGGCAGCACGCCATGGCGCAGCGCCGCCAGGACCTTGACCATGCCGGCCACTCCGGCGGCGCCTTCCAGATGGCCGATATTGGTCTTCACCGAGCCGATGCCGCAGGAGCCTGGCCGGGGGCTGGTCCCGGCCTCGGCATGCAGGCGGGCGAAGGCCTGCTTGAGGCCGCTGATCTCGATGGGATCGCCCAGCGGAGTGCCGGGGCCGTGCGCTTCCATATAGCTGACGCTATCGGGGGCGATGCCGGCGGCCTGATGCACGTCGGCGATCAGCTCGGCCTGCGCCTGGGGATTGGTGACGGTCAGGGAATTGGTGTGGCCGCCATGGTTGATGCCGACGCCCCGGATCACCGCGTGGATGGGGTCGCCATCGGCCAAGGCGCGGTCCAGCGGTTTCAGCAGCATCACCGCCCCGCCTTCCCCCCGGACATAGCCGTCCGCGGCTTCATCGAAGGCCTTGGCCTTGCCGTCCTTGGACAGCATGCCGGCCTTGGCGAAGCTGACGAAATGGTTGGGTGACCAGATCAGGTTGACGCCGCCGGCCAGGGCAAGGTCGCACGCCCCGCTTTGCAGGGCCCGCACCGCGTCATTCACCGAGGTCAGCGAGGCGGCGCAGGCGGTGTCATTGGTGACGCTGGGGCCACGGAAGTCGAAGAAATGCGACACCCGGTTGGCGATGATGGCGAAGGCGATGCCGGTGGGGGTATAGGCGTCCAGCTGGGTCAGATGCTTTTCCAGCAGCTCGGCGTAGTCCCAGTGGCAGACCCCCATGAACACGCCGGTGCGGCTGCCCGCCAGGGCTGCGGGGCGATAGCCGGCATCTTCGATGGCATGCCAGGCCATTTCCAGGGCGAAGCGTTGCTGCGGGTCCATCCATCCCGCTTCCCTGGGGGAAATGCCGAAGAACCCGGCATCGAAGCAATCGGCATCGGCGACGAACCCGCCCCAGATGCTGTTGGTCTTGTTGCCGTGCTGGGGATTGCCCCGCCATTGCTCCTTGTCCCAGCGTTGGTGGGGCACTTCGGTGATCAGCGAGCGCGAGGCGGCCAGATGCTCCCAGAACCCGTCCAGGCTGTCTGCTCCGGGCAGACGCAGACCCAGGCCGATGATGGCGATGGGGCTGCCGGCCTTGGTCATGGCGCGCCTCCTGACAGGGTAGCGAAACGGCGGTTGAGCAGTGCCGCGGTTTCCTCCAGCAGGCGCAGGGCCATGGCATCCACATGGCGATTGCGCCAGGAGGCCATTTCACCGCCGGCGACCCACTGGTTGAAGGCGCCCAGAGCCGGGCCGCAATGGACCTGGAAATCCACCTTGCGGTCGACCTCTCCGGTCAGGGCCCAGCGGCTGGAATCCTTGAAGTAGCGTCGGAACACCAGGGCCATGCGATGTTTGGGCAG
Source organism: Phaeospirillum sp. (assembly GCA_030824585.1). Lineage (GTDB taxonomy): Bacteria > Pseudomonadota > Alphaproteobacteria > Rhodospirillales > Magnetospirillaceae > Phaeospirillum. Next base: position 1,627 of record JAVBXM010000111.1, read on the forward strand.
GCGCTCCGCGCGATCGATCTCGGCGGCGGGGATTTTCGCGCGGATTTCGTCGTAGACCGTGGACAGGCTGCGGCGAAAGAAGCGCTCCTCGATCTGGCGGCGGGTTGCGCCGTCGATATCCTCCAGGGAGTCGTGCTGGCGGTACAGGCTCACCAGCTTTTCCGCCCGTGCCGGGAAGAACAGTCCTTTCTTCAGCACCTGGACCTTGGAGCCCAGTTCGAACATCTCGCCGGAGGGGGCGTAGGCTGTGTCGTGGACGGCTATGGTCTCCAGCATGTCCTTGACCACGTCGCTGGTCCGGGCCTCGGCGCTGCATTGGTTGATCGAGCCGGTAACGACGAACTCGGCTCCCAGGACCAGGACGGCGGCGGCGGCCTCCGGGGTGCCGATACCGCCGCCGGCTCCCACATGGACGCGGCCGAAGTGGGGAAAGCGGTCCGCTGCGTCGTCGCGGACGCGGAGCACGGCCGGGATCAGGGTGAAGGGCATGCCCTGGTCGGTATGGCCACCGGAATCGGACTCGACGCAAATGGCGTCGGCCATGGGCACCTGGCGCAGCAGGTCCGCCTCGTCGCCGTCGATGCCGCCGGAGTCGAGCAGCTTGGCGATCAGGCGCTGGGGGGCTGCATCCAGGAATTGGGCGGCCACGTCGGGACGCGATACTTTGGCGATGATGCGATTGCCGGCCCGGATGGCCGCGCCGTCCCGCCGCAGGCCCTTGGCGCGATAGCGCACCAGGGCGGGCGAGATCTCCATGAAGGCCGACGCCTCGACGTTCCGCACTCCCTCGGCCAACAAGAGATCGGTCAGCTCGTCTTCCAGATGGGGGTGGTTGAGATGGGCGATGAAATTGACCCCGAACGGGGCGTGATCGGGCAAGGTGGCGCGGATGGCCCTGATGGTTTCAGCCACCTCGGCCATGCCCAGGCCGCCGGCCCCGAAAAAGGCCAGCATGCCGGCCTTGCCCATGCGGATCACGAGGTCCTTGGAGGCGATTCCCTGATACATGGCGCCGCAGA
>JAVBXM010000016.1 GCA_030824585.1 Phaeospirillum sp.
CCGTCCTGATGAAGGAGGGGAGCGGGTGGTGGGGCGTTTGGGCGGAGCCGGGTCTTGCATGGCGGTCCGGGCGGGGCTCAGTGCCCGCCCTTCTTTTCCTTCTTGTCGTCCTTGGCCTCCTTGCCGCCCCCCTTGCCGGACACCTGGTCGGGGCGCATGAACACCTGCACGGGCTTCAGCCATTCCGCGGCGTCGTTGGCCCGTTCGGCCACGGCGGCGCGTCCGTCGCTCGAGGCGTTGAGGGTGGCGACGACAGCTTCCAGCGCCGCCCGCTGGGCCGCCTCGTCGCCGCCCTCGGCCCGGACGGCGAAAACGGCGCGGACCGGAATGGCGGCGTCGGGACCGCTTGGCCGCAACGACAGCATCCAGCCGACCTTGCGGTTGGGGCCGTCGATCACCCCCTCCTTCATCAGGACGGTCTGGTTGGCGGCCATGATGCCGATGGAATAGCGCAGCACCATGCCGCCGGGCGGCGCCACCAGGGTCGCGCCCACCGGAATGGGCTTGGCGCCGTGCAGCACCAGCTCTCCCTCGACGGCATAGGCGATGCCGTCCACATGGGGAAAGCGGGCCAGCTCGTTCTTGAACGAGAAGGTGGCTTCGTTGGAGCGGGTCCAGCCGCGCGGGATTTCCTTGCGCAGCAGGAAGCGTTCCACCGTGCGGCGCAGGGTGTAGAAATGCTCGTCCTCGGTGGGGGTGAAGCTTTCGCGCTTGCGCGGCGCCGGCAACAGGGCGGTGGCCTCGATGGTGAAGATGCCGTAGCCGTTGGATACCGGCGCCCTTTCCACCAGGGAGAAGTTCTCCACCGCGACGGACGCCGCGATGGGCGCGCCCGGCACGCTCCTGGCCGGAGGGATCGCCGCCTGGGATTCCGCCGCAAGGGCGCCGGGAGCAAGGCCGAGCGTCGCCACAACCGCCACCGCCGCCATCGACCAAAACTGCATGAGGTAAATCCGATTCTGTTCGCCCACCGGGATTGGCGGCATTGTGGTCCCTGTACACACGGGTTTTCAACTCCCAGATAGGGATGGCTGCTGAACGTCGAAAGGGGACGACCATGGAAGGGCAAGCCGGACCGGTGACCGTCAGCATCGCCCGCAAGGCGGTGCCGGGGCGCGAGGCCGATTACGAGGCCTGGATTTCGAGGGTTACCGCCGAGGTGTCCCACTGGCCGGGCTATCAGGGGGTCAACGTGCTGCGGCCGGCCGCGGCCACGGAATACGCCTATGTCACCATCTACCGTTTTTCCACCTGGGAGCAGTGCCACGCCTTCGAGAAATCCGGGGAGCGGGCCAGGCTGCTGCTGGAACTGGAGGGGATGGTTGAGGGGGAAGGGCAGGTCAAGCGCGTCACCGGCCTGGAATTCTGGTTCGACCTGCCCGAGGTGCCCGCCCAGATCCGTCCGTCGCCCCACAAGATGGCCCTGGTGGTGACCCTCGTGGCCTATGGCGTGGTCATGGGGCTGAACGTCACCATCGGGCCGCAGATCGCCAGCCTGCCCGTCTGGCTGCGGGCGCTGATCATGGTCACCGCCCAGGTGCTGCTGATGACCTACCTGTTCATGCCCCAAGCCACCAGATTGCTGCGTCCCTGGCTGTTCGGGCGCTAAAGGGGCTCAGCGCCGCAAGGCGCCCGGAAGGGTGAAGCGGGCCAGGGCCACCGATTGGGCCGGCAGGTCTACCTCGTCGGCGAAGGCCAGCAGCGACGCCTCGTCGTCCAGCAGGAAATCCAGGACCGCCCCCAGCACGTCGGCGTCGCCGGCCCGTCGCCGCAAGGTCTCGGAATCACAGCCGGTCAGCGCCAGGAAACGCATGGCGCGCTCCTGGTCTGTCACCACCCAGGCCAGGGCCTGCAGCGCGGTCACCTCGGCCGAGGCCGGCGAAAGCACGGTGTCACGCATGGCCGGCTCCTTTCTCCCGGTACAGTCGCTCGACCCGGCTCAGCAGCAACATGGCGCGGTCCGCCGCCGGCCAGTCGCCCCGCCGCGCCAGTTCGGCGGCGCGGCGCGCGGCGACCGCCACCGCTTCTTGTCCGAAATAGGCGACCATTTCATGGGCCGCGCTGCTCCAGTGTTCGTCCATTGACGCCTCCATATGGAACGAAACACTAAAATATACGGAACAAAAACACAACATCCCATTTGGCAGGGTGGAATGTTGTGGGTTGAAGGCATAACATGCTATCACCATCTACCTTTACATATGTATAGGGTTCCGAACGGGGAGAGCGGAATGCGGCTGCGCTGGACGATGGTGGCGGTGGCGGGGGCCGCGCTTCTGGCCGTGGTCATGCTGTTGCGTTGGGGCGGAGTCTTCGACGATCGCACGCTGGTGATCGGCGTTCTCAACCATGCCATCGTCGCCGAGGAGGCCCTGGACGGCTTCAAGTCCGGCCTGTCGGCCCAGGGCTATGCCGAAGGCGGGCGCGTCACCTACCATTATCGCGGACCGGTCACCGGTCCCGCTTTGGAGGCCGAGGCCGAGCGCCTGGCGGGGCTGAAGCCCGACCTGTTCCTGACACTCTCCACCCCGGCGGCCAAGGCGGCGTTCGCGGTGGCCAAGACCTCCGGCACTCCGCTGATCTTCGCCCCGGCCAGCGACCCCATCGCCATCGGACTGGTGAACAGCCTGGGGCGGCCGGGGCGCAACGCTACCGGCGTCACCTTCGGCATCCAGGAGCCGGTACGCCTGCAATGGCTGAAGACCATGCTGCCGGGCCTCAGGGCGGTGCTGGTTCCCCACAATCCCGACGACCCGTCGCCCAAGGTGTCCCTGGAAAAGATCGGGCCGGTGGCCGCCGACCTGGGCATCCGGCTCGACCTGGCCCATGCCCGCAACGTGGCGGAACTGGACGCGGCCCTGGCCGGGATGGCCCAGGACGTGGGGGCGGTGTTCGTGCCGGTGGATGCCTTCGTGGCATCGCAGGTGCCGCGCATGATGCTGGCCACCCTGGCACGGGGCATCCCCCTGACCACGCCGCAGCGCGGCGGGGTGGTGGACGGCGCCTTCATGTCCTATGGCCTGGACATGCGGGCGCTGGGCGGCCAGGGCGCCCGGCTGGCGGCCCAGGTGTTCGGTGGGGTTCCCGCCGGCGACCTGCCGGTGGAGACGGCGGAGTTCCGTCTGGTGGTCAACATGGAGACGGCGGGACGGCTGGGGATCGAGGTCCCCGACCACATCCTGCGGCAGGCGGAGCTGATCCGTGCGGCAAGGGGGGGCGATGGCCGCTGATATCTCTTTGCGCCGCAAGCTGCGCATGGCTTTCGTCGGACTGGCGCTGGGGCCGCTGCTGCTGGCCGGCCTTGCCCTGTCCGTCGCCGTCTATCGGCTGCAGGACCGCCAGACCGAGGCCATCCAGCGTCAGGTCGGCCGGGCCATCGTGTCCGAGTTCCGCAACTACCTGGGCACCCTGATTCTCGAGCTGGAGGAGCCGGTCCGCCGCCAGGGCGTGGCGGTGCTCGACGCCAAGGGACGGCAAAGCCTGGTCGAGGGGCTGATCGCCTTCGAACCCATGTTCATCGAGGTCGCGGTGCTCGATACCCGGGGTGGCGTCCAGGCCCGGGCCAGCCGCTACGAGCCGGTGATTTCCACTGGCGCGGCCGGCGTGGCCCATTTGCCCGAGGTGGCGGCGGCCATGGTCGGCGGCGCCAACGCCATCGGCACCATCCGCCAGTACGGCGCCACCAACGAGCCGATGATCGGTCTGGCGATTCCCTCCATCGATCCCAGGGGCGGCCAGCCGGAGGGCTTCGTCCTGGCCCAGGCCCGCTTCCGGCGGGTGTGGGAACTGACCCAGCCGCTGCCCGGCCTGGAGCAGTTGAGCAGTTATGTCCTCGACCATGTCGGCCAGGTGATCGCCCACCGCAATCCCTCGGTGGTGCTGGCCCGCACCGTGCGGCCGCTGCCGGTGGCCGACGGCATCGGCCGGGGGCTGGATGGCACCTGGTCCTTCAGCACCAGCGAGGCCTTCGTGATCGGCGGGCGGCGTTTCCTGGTGGTGGTGGAGCAGCCGCTGCTCAGCGCCTTGAAACTGCCGGCCGGGACGGTGCTGATCGTCGCCCTGGTCCTGCTGTTCGGCGGAATTGGCGCCTGGGTCCTGGCCCGCCATTCCCAACGCACCATCCTGGCCCCCATCGATGCCCTGGCCGAGGCGGTGCGCGACGTGGAGGCCGGCGACATGACCCGCCGCGCGCCGGTTACCTCCTCCGACGAGATCGGCGCCCTGTCGGCCGCCTTCAACTCCATGACCGGGCGGGTGGCCGACCTGCTGCGCGATCTGGGCGATTCCGAGGAGAAGTTCCGCCTGGTGATGGAAAGCGCCAGCGATGCCCTGGTGGTGATCGACGCCGACGGCCGCATCGTGTCGTGGAACCGGGGTGCCGGCCGGATGTTCGGCTACGGGGGGGATGAGATTCTGGGACGCGACGTCACCCTGCTGATGCCCGAGCACATGCGGGAACACCACCAGGACGTCCTGGCCCGTGTCCGCCAGCAGGCGGACAGCCAGATCAATACCGACCCGCGCGAACAGCCGGCCCAGCGCAAGGACGGCACCCTGTTTCCGGTGGAGGTCACCCTGGCCGGCTTCTCGTTCAAGGGGCAGCGCTTCTATTCCGGGATCATGCGCGACATCTCGGCGCGCAAGGAGGCCGAGTCCAACATCCGCTTCCTGGCACGCCATGACGCCCTGACCGGCCTCGCCAACCGGGTGGTGCTGCGCGAGAAGCTGGACGAGGTGCTGCCCGAGACCGGCGCGCGGCAACTGCACTGCCTGCTGTTCATCGACCTGGACAACTTCAAGGTGGTCAACGACGTGCTGGGCCACAGCTTCGGCGACCGCCTGCTGGTCGAGGTGGCGGACCGCCTGCGCTCCATCGAGGGCGGCCACAACACCGTCTGCCGTCACGGCGGCGATGAGTTCATCCTGCTGGCCCCCGACATCCAGAGCCGGGACAAGGCGGTGGAACTGGCCGAGCGGGTGCTGGCGGTGATGGGCGACGCCATCGCCATCGACGGCCAGGCCATCGAGGTGGGCTGCTCCATCGGCATCGCCATGGCGCCCGATGACGGCGGCGATGCCGAGACCCTGATCCGCAAGGCCGACATCGCCATGTACAAGGCCAAGGAGAAGGGCCGGCTGGGCTATCAGTTCTTCACCGCCGCCATGGACCGCCAGATGATCGAACGGCGCGAACTGGAAAAAAGCCTGCGCCGCGGCTTGCGCGACGGTGAATTGTTCATCCACCTGCAGCCCAAGGTCCGCCTGGCCGAGGGCCGGGTCGTCGGCTTCGAGGCCCTGGCCCGCTGGCGGTGCGCCGAGCACGGCATGGTGCCGCCCGGGCGCTTCATCCCGGTGGCCGAGGAATGCGGCCTGATCGCCGCCATCGGCGACACGGTGCTGCGCCAGACCCTGGAGACCATGGCCGGCTGGCGCTCGGACGGGCGGACGGCGCTGCCGGTGGCGGTCAACCTGTCGGCGGGGCAGTTGGGCAACCCGGCCCTGGCCAGCGAGATCGACGCCCTGCTGCGCGAATACGGGCTGCCGTCCTCGCTGCTGGAACTGGAACTGACCGAAAGCATGCTGATGGGCGACGCCGATCAGGTGCGGGCCATCCTGTTCCGCCTCAAGGATCTGGGGATCAAGCTCAGCATCGACGATTTCGGCACCGGCTATTCCAGCCTCAGCTACCTGAAGCGCTTCCCGGTGGACGTGCTGAAGATCGACCGCTCCTTCGTCGCCGACCTGCCCGGCGACCCGGAAGGCGAGGCCATCTGCCTCGCCATCATCCGCATGGCCAAGGCCCTGTCCCTGGCGGTGGTGGCCGAAGGGGTGGAGACCGAGGCGCAAAGCATCTTCTTGAATGAAAACGGTTGTGATTTCGCTCAGGGCTTTCTTTTCGCCCATCCGGTCCCGGCCGAGCAGGCGGCGGAATACCTGCCCCTGGTCTGCGCCCCCGACCAGCCGGCCTGAGCGGGCCTACCCGCTGGACAGTTCCATTTCCGCCAGCAGCCAGTGTTCCAGGTCCTGGCCCTGCGGGCGGCCCCGGCTTTCCCAGATGGCGTGAGCCCGCTCGCGGATACGGGCGATGTCGTCGCCATGGGCCAGGATGTCCGAGACCTCCCGATTGATGTCGATCAAGGTGTTGATGCGTTCGTCATTGCCGTTGCCGTTGGTCGACAGGGCATAGGCCACCTGGCGCTCGCTGGGGAATTGCCAGGCTCGCGCCATGGCGATTTGGGCCAAGGTCCGCCAAACCCGCTGGTTACGCTCCAGCGCCTTGAGAAAGCTGGTGGTGTCGCTGGCCTTATCCAGTTCCCGGGCGGCCTCGTCCAAGGCCAGGGCCCCGGTTTCCGCCAAGGTCAGCCTTTCTGAATTCAGGCTTGCCATCGGGTCCCTCCCGATTACCGGATTGTCCATTCATTTCCAGGTAATCCTAGGGCGAATGGTATAGGGATTCAATGCCGCATAAGTGATGGTTGGGTGACATATTCCGGACTGATCCAGATCAAAGCCGGCCGGCGTCCACCCTGCTAGTCTTGACATGCATCAAGACATGTTTTCCGAGGGGGAGGACAGTTATGGTTATCGATAATACGGCCGTGATCGCCCTGACGTTCCTGGGGGCCATCCTGGCGGTGACCGGCGGGCTTGCCTGGTTCGTGCTGAGCCGGCTGGGCAAGTGAAAGCGGGAGTTCGTGAGACAGCCGCCGGGGTTACCCGGCGGCTTGTCTTTTGAGTTCGTTCAGGACGAACACCCGGATGGCCGACGACAGGTTGCCGCCGCGCGAGCAGTCGATCTCGGCCACCATCTGATTGACGGACAGGCCCCGGTTCGAGGCCATCTCCCGCAGGCAATCCCAGAACTCGGTCTCCAGCGTGACGCTGGTGGCGTGGCCGGCGATCTTGACCGAGCGCTTGACCGGCAGGCCCGTTGTCATAGGAGGCCCTCGGGCGCTTGGCGTCTCCGCTTCCCGCCGGACGCCCCGGCCGCGCCGCGCTTCGGCATCGCCCCGCTCATGACCTGCCCGAGACGGTCTGGGCGGGGGCGCCCTCCCACTGGGAATGGGCGGGAAGGCCCTCGCCCTTCATGACGATGGTCAGCTTGCCGACACGGGCGAAATCGCCCACGTCGGTGTCGTAGAGAACGGTCGAGCCCGAACCGATGGTGACGCCGGTGCCCAGCTTGACGCGGCCCACCTTCATCACCCGGTCCTCGTAAAGATGGGTCTGCAGCGCCGACAGTGAGTTGATGGCGCAGAAATCGCCCACGTCGATGCAGTCGAACTCGGTGATGTCGGTGGTGTCCATGAACACTCCCTGGCCGAAACGGCAGCCGTACAGCCACAGGAACCAGGGCAGGAACGGCGTGCCGCGCAGGTGGTCCAGCAGGACCTTGCCCGCCAGTCCCCAATACATCACCGCCACGGCCTCGGTCCTGAGCGCCCACCATGACCACATGGGCTTGGCGGTGGGGCGGTAGGCTCCCATCATCAGCCACTTCACCGCCACCGACGACAGGGCCAGGGAGACCGAGATGGCCACCGAGGCGGCCACGAACAGCGGCAGGACGGTGGCGTAGTCCCTGGCCAGGATGCTGGGCGCCAGCAGATCGACGGTCAGGATGCCGAAGGTGATGAACAGGGCGGTGGGCAACGAGACGGCGAAGGCCTCGAACACGGCGCGCCACACCCGGCGCCACAGGGGCGGCGCGAAGGTCCAGTCGGCGCCCACGTCGTCGAAGCGCTGGCGCACCGGCAGCTTGAACGGCGGATTGCCGAACCAGGTGTCGCCGGGCGACATCTCGTCGTTGGCCGGCGGGCGCGACTTGATGCCGATCAGGGCGCCGGCGGGAATGATCGCGCCGGGCGGCACCACGGCGTCGTTGCCGACGAAGACGCGGGCCTCGGTCTTCACCGGTTCCAGCACCATCCAGCCGCGGCGCACGCATTCGTCGCCCAGCACCACCTCGTCGGCGATGAAGCAGCCCGGCCCGATGTCGGTCAGGTCGTAGCGGCCGGCCAGATTGCACGAAATCTCGGCGTCCTTGCCGATCTTGGCGCCCATCAGGCGGTACCACAGGCGCATGTAGACCGTGGCGTAGAGCGACGACAGGGTCTCCAGCATCAGCTCGGTGGCCAGGGCGACGATCCACTTGCGGACATAGAAGCCGCCATAGATGGAATAGCTGCCCGCCGTCACCACCGGCAGCACCGACCAGCGCACGATGGCGATCAGCAGCACGGTGACGGCGATCAGCGCCATGGCGGTGGGCCAGGCCAGCAGCGGCAGGATGGTGGCGTATTCGCCGCCGGCCAGGACGTCGCTCAGCCGCTCGAAGATGGCGAAGGCGGGAAAGATGGGCAGCAGGCTGATGGGCGGCAGGATCACCAGCATCAGGCCGTAGAACAGGGTCAGCGCCAGCTTGCGGCCGAAGCCGGCCTGGGCGGCCTCGGGCAGGGCGGCCTCGTCCACCATGCCGACCTTGCGGCCGGGCGAGCCGTCCCAATGCTCGTAGCGGCCCACCCGTCCGTCGGGCGCCAGCGAGGTCAGGTCGCCCAACTCGCCGCCCGCCTCGATCACCACGCCGTGGCTGATCATGCACGACGTGCCGATATAGGCGTCGTCGCCGATGGCGATGGTGCCGATCACCAGTTCGTCGCCCACCGCCTCGGCATTGGCCAGCCGGGTCTTGCCGCCGATGGCCACGCCGTCGCCGATGGTCACCAGATCGAAGGCCCCGGCCTCCATCTCCGACAGCACGCAGTCGCTGCCCACCTTGGCGCCCAGCAGGCGGAGGTAGATGCTCATGATCGGCGTGCCCTGGAACCACTTGATGTGGGCGACGCTGACCACGCGCTGGGCCAGCCACCAGCGGAAATAATAGGTGCCCCACAGCTTGTGCCGTCCGGGTCTGGTGCGTCCCAGGATCACCCATTTCAGCGCGATGGAGGCCGCGACGGTCCCGACGTTGATCACCGCGTAGGTGACCATCAGGGTTCCCATTTCCGTGAAGAAACTGGCGTCCTCGCCCGACAGCAGCATGTAGGAGATGAACACGCCCAGCCACGGCGCGGTGGTCAGCGCCAGGATGAACGGCATGGCGACGGCCTGGGCCAGCCCGCACAGGAAGCGGCGCCGGAGCGTCGGCGGATCGAAGGACAGGTCGGCGGGCTTGGCGCCGGGGGACGGGGCGCGGGCGTCGAGCAGCGTTCCCATGGCCCGCAGGGTGCGGGCGGAATAGATTTCGTTCAGCGTCAGGCTGGCCAGGGCCGGCGTTTCGCGCACCGCCGAGACGAACTTGGCGGCCAGCAGCGAGTGGCCGCCGAGATCCAGGAAGAAATCGGCTTCGAAGGGGATGGCCTGTCCGGGAAACGCCCGCCTCGCCGCTTCCAGCAGCGCCGCCTCGGTGGGGGTGGCTGGTTCCTCCTGCTCGCCGCCGCCCACCGACAGGTCCAGTGGCAGGTCCTTCAGCGCCTTGCGGTCCAGCTTGCCCGAAATCAGGCGGGGCAGATCGTCGACCACCAGGTAATGGGACGGCACCATGTAGGCGGGCAACTGGCCGCGCAGGCCTTCCTTCAGCGCACCGCCCTCCACGGTGGCTCCCGCCTCGGGCAGGATGGTCGCCACCAGCCGCTCGATGCCGTCGTCGGTGCGCAGGGAGACCGCCGCCTGGTTGACGCCGGCCAAGGCGGACAGGCGGGCCTCGATCTCGCCCAGTTCGACGCGGAAGCCGCGGATCTTGACCTGGTCGTCGATGCGGCCGTGGAAGGCGATGTCGCCGTTCCCGTCGACGGCCACCGCGTCGCCCGAGCGGTAGAGCACCGGGGCAGTGCCGTCGGTGTCCCAGGGATTGGCGATGAACTTTTCGGCGGTCAGTTCGGGGCGGCCGAGATAGCCCGCCGCAACCCCCGGCCCGCCGATCAGCAGTTCGCCGGTCATGCCGGGGGCCACCGGCTGGGTGAAGTCGTCGACCACGTGGCAGACGTAATTGGGGATGGGCCGGCCGATGGTCACCGGCTTGCCGGGCTCCACCTCGGCCACGGTGGCCACCACGGTGGTCTCGGTGGGGCCGTAGGAATTGAAGATGCGCCGCCCGGGGCGGCACCAGCGCTCGGCCAGGGCGGGCGGGCAGGCCTCGCCGCCCAGGATGATGACGCGCAGGCCGGGAATGTCGGAGGCCAGCAGGCCCAGTAGGGTGGGAACGGTGTCCAGCACGGTGATGCCGGCCTCGGCCAGCACCTTCGGCAACCGGTCCGCCTCGGCCAGGGTGCGGCGGCCGGCGATCCACAGGCGCGCCCCCACCAGATAGGGGACGAAGATTTCTTCCAGCGACAGGTCGAAGGCCACCGAGGCGCCTTGGAACACCACGTCGTCGGAGCGCAGGCCGTAGATGGAGTTGGCGGCGCGCAGGTAATGGCAGATGTTGGAATGGCTGATGACGATGGCCTTGGGCTTGCCGGTGGAGCCCGAGGTATAGATGGCATAGGCCGGATCGGCCGGATTGGCGCCCTGGGCGCGCGGATCGGGGGAGGCCCCCGGGGGCGCCGATTGCTCCAGGGTGGGCAGGATCAGGGTGTGGGCCGGCATGGAGCCGGTGATGCCGCCCATGGTGAAGGCGTCGACGATCAGCGCCTTGGCGGCGCAATCGTCCAGGCATTCGGCCACCCGATCGGCCGGCGCTTCGGTGTCGAACGGGATATAGGCGGCGCCCGACGCCAGGATGCCCAGCAGCGCCACGTGCAGGTCGAGCGAGCGGCTCATCCACAGGCCGACGAAATCGCCCCGTCCGATGCCTCGCGCCGCCAGGGCGCGGGCCACGCCCTGGGCGCGGGCCGACAGTTCGGCGTAGGTCAGGGTGATATCGCCGAAGGTGGCGGCGGCGGCGTTGGGAAAGGCCCGCGCGCTGGCGGAGAAGATTTCCCACAGGGTCTCGTCGCGAATCAGCGAAGGATCACGGGGGCCGATTAGGCCGTAAGGCAAGGATTGTGTCACGTCATTCCCGGGTTTGGCGAGGATTCGGCCCGTGCGGCGATGGCCCTGACCTCGACGATGGTGAGGGTATACCAAGTCACGGCATAGCGGTCACCTCCTACGTTGACATTGGTGGGCTTCCAGGGGGGAGGGGCCGAGAGATCGTCGAGAAACCCCAGGTTGGGTTCGGCCAGGCCGTTGACGATGCCGGCGCCCCGGGCCTTCAGCACCGCCTCCTTGGCCGTCCACAACCGGGCGAAGGCCAGCGGCCGATCCTGGGGCGGCAGGCCGGCCAGAAGCGCCTGCTCGGCCGGCGGGAATTCCCGCGCGGCGTCCTGCCACACGGCACGGCAACGCTCCAGGGTTTCCACGTCGGTACCCACCGGGCCGTCGTGCGATCCGGCGACCAGCATCAGTCCGTCGCAGGACGAGGTGTTGAACCAGTATTCCATGGCCGGGGCGGCCAGGAAGGGCTTGCCGAAGGAATCGCGCCCGATGGCGATCTCGTTCTCCCGCCGTTCCAACTGGCGCGCCAGATGGTGGATAAGCCGCCGCGACCGGGCCTCGGCGTTGTCGGCGATTCCGGTATAGAGCCAGGTCTGCCCATCCAATCGTACTGTGTCCAATAGCATCGACTCCGCCGTCCCGTTGCGGCATTCTGGTGAGCGGTTTCCTCGGGATGGATGGCCAGAATGGCGCGTGAACCTGAGATCGTCACTCGTTATCGCACTCTGGCGCTGGAAAACGATCCGGTCGCCCAGTTCAAGCTCGGCGACCTTTATCGCCTGGGCTATCAGGTCAAGCGCGATCTGGACGAGGCCGTGGTCTGGCTGGTGCGCTCGGCGCGCCAGGGCAACGCCGAGGCCATGGCCCTGCTCAAGAAGATGGCCGCCGAAGGGGTGGACGTGCGTCGCCGCGTCGACGACCTGCCCGGCCGGTCGTCGCCGGCTTCGCGTCCGGATTACGGTTCCGCCCCGGCCGAGGAGGCGGCGCCGGCCAAGCCCGAACCCGCCGAACCCGAGCCCGAGCCGGAACCCGCTCCGCCGCCGCCACCTGTCCAGGCGGGACCCCGGGTCATCCTCCTGCCCGAAATCGAGGTGGAGACCGACCCCCTGCATATCGGCGAGACCGTCGAGGACCCGGCGATGCTGCGCGCCGCCGTGGACAAGGGCGACGCCGCCGCCATGGTGGCGCTGGGCAACGCCTATCGCGAGGGCAAGGGCGTTTCCCCCGATCTGGCCGAGGCGGTGCGGCTTTATACCCAGGCGGCCAAGGCCGGCGACGCGCGCGGCCAGTATTCCCTGGGGGTGATGTACGATCAGGGCCTGGGAGTGGCGCAAAGCAACGCCCACGCCCTGAAATGGTTCCGCGAGGCGGCCAAGCAGGGGGATGCTGCGGCCCAGTTCAACCTGGGCAACATGATCGGCCAGGGGCGCGGCGTCGAGGCCAGCCCCGAGGTGGCCGCCAAATGGTTCCGTCAGGCCGCCGACCAGGGGGATGCCGGCGCCATCTTCGCCCTGGGGGCACTGTACGAATCCGGCTCGGGCGTCGAGCGGGACGAGATTCAGGCGGTGGAGCTCTACCGCCAGGCCGCCGACCTCGGCCTCGCCTCGGCGCTGCACAACCTCGCCAACATGCTGCGCCAGGGACGCGGCACCGACGCCGATCCCACCGAGGCGGCCATGATGTGCCGCCGCGCCGCCGAACAGGGACTGGCCGAGGCCCAGTACAATTACGGCGCCATGCTTGCCCTGGGCCTGGGCGTGGAGAAGAACGAGGAGGCGGCCATCCGCTGGTTCCGCCGCGCCGCCAAATCCGGCGACGCGCGCGGCGAGGTGCAGGCGGCGGCGTTGGAAAGGCGCCGCACGGCGGAGGCCTCGTCATGAGCGGCTCGAAGACCTCTTACGAGGTCCAGGTTCTGGCCGACAAGAACTGGGTGATCGCCGAAATGGCGCCCGACGAGGCCAAGGCCAAGGCCTTCGCCGAGAACCTGCTGCAGGCGGGCAACCACGCGGCGGTGCGCGTGGTGAAGGATTTCGAGCGCATCGACGGGACCCATTCCGAAACCGTCATCATGGAGAAGAAGGCGACCGAGAAGGCGGCCGGCGATCCCACGCTTACCACCATCACCGAGGCGCCGCTCTGTTCCGACCTCGAGGATTTCTACGCCCAGCCGGCGCGCACCACCATGGGCAAGCTGCTGCGCAAGTATCTGGACGAGGCGCTGGTGACGCCCTTCGAATTGCTGCACGACGCCAAGGAGATGAAGCGCTTCGGCGACAAGGGCAACCTGCTGTTCTCGGCCATCGACCGGGTCTCGACCCTGCAGGCCAAGGCGTCGGGCGAGGAGGCCAAGGCGCGCAAGGACTTCCTGGACAAGTCGTGGGAGGCGCTGGGCAAGCGCGCCAAGGACTTCGCCGCCAAGAAACCCAAGGCGCCGCAGACCTTCGCCGAGGCCGTGGCGTCGTCCAAGGGCGACCCGTTCGCCTTGCGCTCGTACATGACCCTGGCGCTTTTGGAAAAGCGTTCGTGGTTCGGCAAGCTGGACCTGCTGATCTCGTGGTCCGTCGAGTCCGAGGCCAAGGGCAACATGGTGGAGATCGACGCGGTGATCGCCGACCTCACGGTGCCCGCCCAGGTGATCCAGGACCTGCTGGGCTTCCAGTCCAACCTGTCGGCGGCCCTGTGCACCATCGTCAGCCTGACCGAGGGCGGGGCGGAAACGGCCAAGTTCGCCCCCCAGACCTTTACCGAACTGAACAAGCTGTTTGCCGAAGGATCGCTGCCCCAAAGCCGCGAGGTGCTGATGGGCCGCGTGGTGCGCGAGGCGGGCGGCACCAACCCCCTGTCGCGCAACGATTCCTCCCAGGAATACGAGATGTTCCACAAGCTGATGACCCGGCTGGTGGACAAGGATCGGGTGGTGGGCGGCCCGCCCATGGCCGAGGCGCTGCTGCAGCGCGGCGCCCGGGTGCTCAATTCCGGCGGGGCCTCCGTCTCGGCGCCCCAGGCGCTGGAATTGCTGCTCGGCGCGCTTCCCGACGGCTGCGTGCGGCTGCAGTTCCTTCTCACCCTGGCCGGCTCGAGCCTGGGCAAGAGCATGGGGGAGATCCTGACCGAGATGCTGGACACCCATGTGCGGCGTTCCAATCACATCGACCTTTGGGTGCCGGTGCGGCTGGCCCCGCCGGCCCGCATGGCGGCGCTCAACAACGCCAACAAGCTGCTGCGCAGTTGCCCCAATCTGGTGGACGGATTTCGCAAGGAACTGGCCGAGCGGGTCGACGAGGTGATGGTCCGCTACCTCACCGCCGAGGAGATCATCGAGAAGGTGGACAAGCCCGACGACCCCCTGGCCATGCGGGCCATCCGGCTGGTCAAGTTCTGCGGCTCGGGCGTGCTGATCGAGGGCAAGTCGCTGAACATGGCCAAGGCCCGCGTGGTCGAGCACTTGCGGCAGAAGCACTTCGAGGAGAAGTTCGTCGCCTCCATGCCCGACCCCAGCCAGGGCGAGAAGCACCTGCGCGACTTCCACCGCCTGCTGGTGGAATGCGGCTTCGGCTGAGGCGCTATTCCTCCGCCCGCTTCATCTCCAGGCCGTGGCCGGTGGTCATGGTGTTGCCCGCCCATTGAACCTTGCGGCCCAGCAGGGCGCGGGACCAGACCACGAAATTCAGCGCCTCGCGCACCGGCACCAGCCAGGCGGCGATGGCGGGAACGCGGAAGCGGCGGCGCACCAACCGGTGCAGGGCCTGCCGCAGGGCCAGGTGGATGCCGATGGCGCCCAGCGCCAGGGGATGCGGCCACGAGGCCACCGCCAGCACCGCCATGGGAACCAGCGGACTCATGAAGATGGACAGCAGGTGGTCCAGGGGGCGTACCGCCCGGATGGCCCGGTTCCAGCGCAGTTCGTGGCGCTGCAGGCCGGCCAGCGAGCCCTCGTCCACCACGGTGGAGACCACGCAGCCGGCCAGCCGGATGGTGAAGCCGTGGCGGTGCAGCATCTGGCCCATGACGAAATCCTGGGCGACCGCGTCGGCCATGGCCTCGAAGCCGCCGATGCCGTCGAGGGCGCGGCGCGTCACGGCGATGGCGGCGCCGTAGCAGATGTCCATGTCGCGGCGCGAGATGTCCACCAGCACCGAGGGGATGAACCAGTCGTTGTGGTAGAGCGCCCCCAGCCTTGATGCCAGGTTCGCCTCGGGATTGCCGGAATACAGGCAGGTCACTCCGCCCACCCCCGCATGGGCGAAGGGCTGGACCATGGCGTCGAGGAAACCGGGCTCCACCAGCACGTCGCTGTCCACCATCACCAGGATGTCGTGGCGGCAGGCGGGCAGCATGTTGGCCAGGTTGACGTTCTTGGGATTGGCGCCGATGCGCCGCCCGTCGATCACCAGCGCCGTGTCGAGATGGGGGAATTCGGCCATCACCGCCTCGATCACCGGGCGGGCCGCGTCGTCGGGCGAATGCAGGCCGAAGACCACCTGGAAGCCGGGGTAGTCCTGGGAACACACCGAACGCAGGCACTCGGCCAGCCGGGGAGGAGCGCCAAACGCGGGAATCATCACGGTCAGCGGCGGCCGCGCGGCCGGAGCCGCCGGGCCGGATGGGCGCCGCAGGACATGGCGGATCGCCAGGGCCAGATAGGCAATTCCGCCGGCAAAAAGAACGGCGGCGAGAAGCTGGAACGCAATCATCAAGGGCGCGGGGAACTTGTAACGTTTTTGTGAACGGTAACTTCAAAGATTTGCTGGCGGATGCCAACATAAAAGTTGTAACAAACCCCACGCCGGCCATGCGTTTTGCGCAAGGCGGCCAGACCTTGAACCTTCGCCCTGATTTGGCTCAAATCAGGGCATTCGGACGTGGGGAAATGGCAGCACCTGTTCTCGTCACCGGAGCAACCGGATTCGTCGGCGCCGCCATCGTCCGCGCCTTGTTGGCGCGCGGCGAGGCCGTGCGCGTGCTGGCCCGTCCCACCTCGGACCGCCGCAATGTCGCCAACCTGCATGTGGAGGTGGTCGAGGGTCGCCTGGAGGATGCCGCCTCGCTTCGGAAGGCTATGGCCGGCTGCCGGGTGCTGATCCACACCGCCGCCGACTACCGCATCTGGGTGCCCGATCCGGCGGCCATGATGCAGGCCAATGTGGAAGGCACCCGCGCCCTGATGCAGGCCGCCCTGGCCGAGGGGGTGGAGCGGGTGGTCTACACCTCCTCGGTGGCGACGCTGGGCCATGTGGAGGGCGGCGAGGCCGACGAGGCCACGCCGAGCGACATTTCCGACAAGGTCGGCCCCTACAAGCAATCCAAATTCCTGGCCGAGGAGGTGGTGCGCCGCATGGTGGCCGAACAGGGCCTGCCGGCGGTGATCTGCAACCCTTCCACCCCCGTCGGTCCCGGCGACGTCAAGCCGACCCCCACCGGACGGATGATCGTCGAGGCCGCCTCGGGCCGCATGCCGGCCTATGTGGACACCGGCCTCAACATCGTCCATGTGGACGACGTGGCCGAGGGCCATCTGCTGGCGCTGGACAAGGGAAGGGTGGGCGAGCGCTACATCCTGGGCGGCGACAACCTGACCCTGGCCGATATCCTGAAGAAGATCGCCGAGATCACCGGGGGCCGTCCGCCGCTGATGAAGCTGCCGCGCTGGCCGCTCTATCCGCTGGCGCTGGGCGCCGAGACCTGGGCCCGCTTCTTCGGCGGCGAGCCCTTCGTCACCATCGACGGGCTCAGGATGTCGCGCTGGCATATGTTCTTCTCCTCGGCCAAGGCCGAGCGGGAGCTGGGGTACCGTCACCGTCCCGCCGACGAGGCGCTGGACGCGGCGGTGGAGTGGTTCAAGAGCATCGGAGAGGTTGCATGAGTCTGGCATCGCTTGCCGGCCTGGCCGGGGTAGGGGCCTGGGCCTGGCTGTTGTCCATGCGCGGATCGTTCTGGCGGATCGAGGATGCTCCCCAGGCCGTGGTGCCGGAAGCCTGGCCCCAGGTGGTGGCGGTCATTCCCGCCCGCGACGAGGCCGACGTCATCGGCGCCACCATCGAATCCCTGCTGTCGCAGAACTACCCCGGCGCGTTTTCCGTGGTGCTGGTGGACGACCATTCCTCCGACGGCACCGCCCAGGCGGCGCGCCAGGCCGCCGAGGAGATGGGGCTGGCGGCCCGCGTGATGGTGGTCGAGGCCCCCGAGCTGCCCCGGGGTTGGACCGGCAAGATGTGGGCCCAGAACCACGGTGTCGCCGTGGCGCGCTCCAGGTTCCCCGAGGCCGACCTGCTGCTGCTGTCCGACGCCGACATCCGCCACGGGGCCGGCGAGCTGCGCCGCACCGTGTCGCGCATGCTGGCCGAGGGCCTGGACATGGCCTCGCTGATGGTGCGGCTGTCCACCGAGAGCGTCTGGGAAAAGGCCATCGTGCCGGCCTTCGTGTTCTTTTTCCGCATGCTCTATCCCTTCGCCTGGGTGAAGGATTCGCGGTCCACCACGGCCGCCGCGGCCGGCGGCTACGTGCTGATCCGCCCGGCCATGCTGGAGAAGATCGGCGGCATCAAGGCCATCAAGGACGCGCTGATCGACGATTGCACCCTGGCGGCGGCGGTGAAGGCCCATCACGGGCGCCTGACCATCGATCTGGCCGAGGAGACCATCAGCACGCGGCGCTACGAGGGGCCGGAAGGCCTGTGGCGGATGATCTCGCGCTCGGCCTACACCCAGTTGCGCCATTCGCCGCTGCTGCTGGCCGGGACCGTGGTCGCCATGCTGCTGGTCTTCGTCGCGCCGCCGCTGCTGGCCATGCGCAACGGCGGCGGCGCCTCCACCGGGGCGCTGGCCTGGGCGGCCATGACCATCGCCTATTATCCCATGGTGCGCTATTACCGCCTGCTGCCCTTCTGGGCGCTGGCCCTGCCCCTGGTGTCGCTGTTCTATCTGGGGGCCACGCTGCACTCCGCCTGGATGTACTACGGCGGCAAGGGCGGCGAGTGGAAGGGCCGGGTGCAGGACACCCATGGCCAGGACGCCCAGGGGCAGGAGGGCCGGTCTTGAACGCCATGACCCCCGCCGCCTTTGCCATCGATCCCGCCCAGTACGAGATGGTGGCCGGGATGGTGCGCGCCTCGGGGACCTCGTTCTATTGGGGCATGCGCCTGCTGGACCGCCCCCGGCGCTATGCCATGTACGCGGTCTACGCCTTCTGCCGCGAGGTGGACGACATCGCGGACGAGCCGGGTGAACCGGACGTCAAGCGCGCCCAACTGGCCGAGTGGCGGGTGGAGCTGGACCGGCTCTATGCCGGCGCTCCCACCCATGCCATCGCCAAGGCGCTGGCCGGGCCGGTGGCCCAGTACGGCCTGCCCAAGGAGGATTTCCTGGCGGTGATCGCCGGCTGCGAGAGCGACGGCGAGGGCGAAATGGTTCGTCCCACCATGGCCGAGCTGGAGCTTTACTGCGACCGGGTGGCCTGCGCCGTGGGGCGGCTGTCGGTGCGGGTGTTCGGGGCGCTGCGCCCTCGTTCCATCGAGACCGCCAACGCCACCGGCATGGCGCTGCAGATGACCAACATCCTGCGCGACGTGGCGGTGGACGCGGCCATCGGGCGGCTCTACCTGCCCGACGAATTGCTGAGCAGGCACGGCATTACCAGCCGCGATCCCATGGAGGTGCTGGCACACCCCAATCTGGTGGCGGTGTGCCGCGAACTGGGCGAAAAGGCGCGGGGCTATTTCGTCGCCTCCGATACCGCCCAGGCCGAGTGCTCGCGCGCGGACATGCGCCCGGCCACCTTGATGAAGGAAATGTACCGCGAGATCTTCAAGCGGGTCGAGGCGGAGGGCTTCGTGCCGCGCGATCCGCCGGTCAAAGTCTCGAAAGCCTTCAAGCTGTGGTGTATTCTCCGCCACGGTTTGCTCTGAGCCATTTTTGAGGTCGAACAGTGTCTCCCAGCGAAATCAATCCCCGTGACTTCACCGCCGCCGCGTTCCGCGATCCCCTGGAGCGGGCGGTCAACGAATCCGCCGAGGCCCTGCTCAAGCAGCAGCGCGAGGACGGCCATTGGGTGTTCAAGCTCGAAGCGGACGCCACCATCCCGGCCGAGTACGTGCTGTACCTGCACTACATGGATGAGCGCGATCCCGAACTGGAGAAGCGCATCGGCGTCTATCTCCGCGACATCCAGGAGGAACACG
Organism: Phaeospirillum sp.; assembly: GCA_030824585.1. Lineage (GTDB taxonomy): Bacteria > Pseudomonadota > Alphaproteobacteria > Rhodospirillales > Magnetospirillaceae > Phaeospirillum. The sequence continues at coordinate 19,155 of JAVBXM010000016.1, forward strand.
GCGGCTGGCCGCTGTTCCATCGCGGCGACCTCAACATCAGCGCCTCGGTGAAGGCCTATTTCGCGCTCAAGGCCATCGGCGACGACATCGACGCGCCGCACATGAAGAAGGCGCGCGACGCCATCCTGGCCCATGGCGGTGCCGCCACGGCCAATGTCTTCACCCGCACCCTGCTGGCGCTGTTCGGGCAGATTCCGTGGAAGGGCGTGCCGATCATGCCCGTGGAGATCATGCTACTGCCCCGCTGGTTCCCCTTCCACATGGACAAGGTCAGCTACTGGTCACGCACGGTGATCGCGCCCTTGACCGTGCTGATGACCAAGCGCCCCAAGGCCCGCAACCCGCTGGGCATCCATATCCAGGAACTGTTCGTCACGCCGCCCGAGAAGGTCACCAACTGGTACCTGGAACCGGTGCGTTCCAACTGGGCCTATCTGTTCCGCGGCATCGACATGATCCTGCAGAAGGTCTACCGCTTCTTCCCCAAGGGGGTGCAGGACAAGGCCATCGACAAGGCGGTGGCCTTCGTCGACGAGCGCCTGAACGGCGAGGACGGGCTGGGCGCCATCTTCCCGGCCATGGTCAACGCCGTGTGGATGTACGACGCGCTGGGCGTGCCTGCGGACGATCCCCGCGTGCTGATCGCCAAGCAGTCCATCTGCAATCTGGTGGTCGACGAGGGCGAGCGTGCCTGGGTGCAGCCCTGCCTGTCGCCCATCTGGGATACCGCGCTGGCCACCCACGCCATCCTGGAGGTGGGCACCCCCGAGGCCGATGCGGCGGCGCGCAAGGCCGCCGACTGGATGGTGGCCCGCCAGATCACCGACGTGGTGGGCGACTGGGCGGTGCGCCGCCCAGGCCTCGCGCCCGGCGGCTGGGCCTTCCAGTACAACAATCCCCACTATCCCGACGTGGATGACACCGCCGTGGTGATGGCGGCTCTCGACCGCATCGACCCGGTGAAGTACGCCGAGCCCATCGAGAAGGGCAAGGTCTGGGTCCAGGGCATGCAGTCCGAGGGCGGCGGCTGGGGCGCGTTCGACGCGGAGAACACCTCGTACTACCTCAACCACATCCCGTTCGCCGACCACGGCGCGCTGCTCGACCCGCCCACCGCCGACGTCTCGGCCCGCTGCGTCTCGGTGCTGTCGGTGCTGGGCGAGCGGAACAAGGACAAGGTGGCGCACGAAGGCGTCGATTACCTGCTGCGCGAGCAGGAAAAGGACGGTTCGTGGTTCGGCCGCTGGGGCACCAATTACGTCTACGGCACCTGGTCATCCCTGTGCGCGCTCAATGCCGCCGGCCTGCCCCATGATCACCCGGCCTTCACCAAGGCGGTCAAGTGGCTGGAATCCAAGCAGCGGGAAGACGGCGGCTGGGGCGAATGCGGCCGGTCCTACTGGGACGACCAGCCGCGCGGCCTGGGCGGCCCCTCCACGCCGTCCCAGACCGCCTGGGCGGTGCTGGGCCTGATGGCGGCCGGCGAGACCAACAGCGCTGCCGTGGCCAAGGGGATCGACTACCTGATCCGCACCCGCAACGCCGAGGGCCTGTGGGACGAGGAGCACTACACGGCGGTGGGTTTCCCCCGCGTGTTCTATCTGCGCTACCACGGCTATCGCCAGTTCTTCCCCGTCTGGGCCCTGGCCCGCTACCGCAACCTCACCACCGGCAATGCCGGGCCGGTGATGCATGCGCTTTAGGGCGGTGTTGGCCCCCCTCCCGGCCTCCCCCCATGCTGCGCACGGGGGGAGGAGAAAAA